>PMPH01000027.1 GCA_003161045.1 Acidobacteriaceae bacterium | reverse complement strand
GACCCGGTCGAGTGCATCGACTGCGCCGCCTGCGTCCCGGTCTGTCCGGTCAAGGCCATCTTCGTCTCCTTCGACCTGCCCAAGAAGTGGGCCAGCTATGAGGAGAAGAACGCCGCGCACTTCGGCCGCTAAAGCGGCTTTTCCACTCGGGGATCCCCGGCGGCGGGTCTTCATCGCTGGGGTGGAAGTAAAAGCCACCCCGCACGGTACTCGAAACTCCACGTTAACTGGAGAGCCGCGAAACTGGAGAACCACTCTGAGCGGCTCGGGCGGGCCTATTCGATCAACTGCATCCCCGTATCGCGCGCAGCCCGGCGGTCGAGGGTCACGGTGCGGCCGCATCCGGCGGCCTTGGCGGAGCAGGCGATGAGGCAATCGGGAAAGTCTGTATTCCCTGAGCGGTAAAGTTGCAAGGCGTTGCGGACGGTATCGTCCTGTTCGATGACAATATCCCGGCTGGCAAGCAATGTGTCAAGAATCTGGATGATGCTAACGCGGCCCACGCGGTAAATGCGGGTCATCACCCACATAAGTTCCATCAGCGCCGCCACCGCCACCCACCCAGGATCTGTTGGGGATAAGGAATCAATCAAGTCGACAGCCAGCCGAGTCTGCTCCGGATCGTCCTTCACGAAATAGCGGACGAGAATGTTCGTGTCCAAGCCAATCACGCAGCCTCATCCTTCTGCGAGGCCGAGGTTGAAGGGCTGACGCCAGCCAGGTAATTCTCCGCGGCAGCATCGAGAATGGCCTCATCCATCTCCTCAATTGTGGGCACATAGTCCAACTTCGGGATGCAGCCCTTTAGATCGCGGATCGAGGCGGTTCTGGGTTTAATTGCAAACCGCCCGTTCTCGATTTCGACAAAATCAATCTTGTCGCCAGCGCCCAGGCCAAGAGCCTTGCGAATCTTGATGGGGATGGTGATCTGTCCCTTGGAGGTCATGGTGGCTGTCGGCATGGAAATTCCTTTCTCTATTGATTATATCTTACCTTTTACTAAATTCCTTACTTGCCGGTAAGGAATTTGCTATCGTGGCGCATTCCAGCGGCGGGAAAGGGTGCGAAGATAATAGACGCATGAGCGTGCTCACCTCTGAAGCCGTGGTTCTGCGCACCTGGCCGGTGCATGAGGCCGACCTGATTGTGAGTTTTTTCACGCGCGACTACGGCCGAGTGCGCGGCGTGGCCAAGTCGGCGCTGAAAAGCCGCAAGCGCTTCGGCGGGGCGCTGGAGCCGATGACCCAGGCCCGCGCCTGGTTTGCCGAGCGGCCCCGGCAGGAACTGGTCCGGCTGGATCAGTTGGAAATCCTACGCTCGCCGCTCTCCGCGCCGGTCGATGCTGTGCGCCTGGCGGTGCTCAGTTTTTATGCCGAGCTGCTGGACGAAGCGCTTCCCGAGCGCGATCCCCAGGAGACGGTCTTCCGGTTGCTGGGCTCCGTTCTTGACCAGACCACGGTCGAGCAGCCGTGGATGCCGCTGACCTACTTCCAGTTATGGATGACGCGGCTAATGGGCCTATTGCCGGATGTCGCCCACTGCACCGTCTGCCGCGAGCCGTTAACGGCCGGCCAGATCAGCTTCAACACGCTCGGCGACGGCCTGTTTTGCGCGGTGCATCGCAACGGCAACTCGAGTGCGCTCTCGGTCGATTCGTGGCTTCTGGCGCAGCGCATGCTGCGGGCGCCAGCCTCGGCCTTTGCCGCCGAAGCCTGGCCCCGGCGGCGGGCGCAGGATCTGCGCCGCTTCACGCTGCAAGCCCTGGAGCGGCACCTCGAGCGCAAACTGCGCTCGGCCGAGGCCCTGGCGCGGCTAGGAGCCTGAACAGAAGCGGCCAGAAACTCTCCGCGCTTTTACGCCTGATCGGTGAGATGACGGCGGGCATAAAGCGGCTGTGGATGGCGGGCTGATAAAATCGACCTTAGTCCCGTCAAGAGAGAGTTGCCCGTGCCTTCATCCCAGATTTCATCCCCTATTCAATCCACCGCGCTTACCTTTCAGGAGCTTTTGTTCCGCTTGCAGGGCTTTTGGGCCGAGCGCGGCTGTGTTTTGCAGCAGCCCTACGACGTGGAAGTGGGCGCGGGCACCATGGCGCCGGAGACCTTCCTGCGCGTGCTGGGGCCCAAACCCTACAAGGTGGGTTATGCGCAGCCCTCGCGGCGGCCGGCCGATGGGCGCTACGGCGAAAACCCCAACCGGCTCTTCCGCCACACCCAGTTTCAGCTCATCCTGAAGCCGCCGCCGGTCAACGTGCAGGAGCTTTATCTCCAATCCCTTGAGGCGATCGGAATCGATCTCTCCCAGCACGATCTGAAGTTTGAGGAAGACAACTGGGAGGGTCCGACGGTGGGCGCCTGGGGCGTCGGCTGGCAGGTGATGATGGACGGCATGGAGATCACCCAGTTCACCTACTTCCAGCAGTGCGGCGGCCTCGATCTGGACCCCATCTGCGCCGAGCTGACTTATGGGCTGGAGCGCCTGGCGGCCTTCATGCAAGACGTGGATTCGGTCTACGATGTGGTTTGGGCGCGCGATCCGGAGACCGGCGCGACGGTCACTTATGGCGACGTGCGGCTGACCGAGGAGCTGCAGTATTCGGTCTATAACTTCGAGAGCGCCGATGTGAGCAAACTGTGGGAACACTTCAACAGCTACGAGGCCGAGGCGCAGGCGCTGCTGGCGCAGGCGGGCGAGATCTTTGCCGGCGACCAGGCCAGCGCTGCCGAGAAGCGGCGCTTCCCGCTGATGTCCACCTACGAGCTGGCTCTGAAGTGTTCGAACCTCTTCAATCTTCTGGATGCGCGCGGGGCGATCAGCGTCACCGAGCGGGTGGGCATGATCGCGCGCATTCGCAATCTGTCGGTGGGCGTGGCCAAAGTCTACGCGGCGCAACAGAGTGAAACAGCTTCTAGCCTTTAGCTTTTAGCTTCTAGCTTTTCGCGCAGGTCGGGTCCAACGACTTAACCAGCGAAATCATGAGCTAGCAGCTAGAAGCTAGTAGCTAACGGCTGGCTAAATGCACCTTGAATGCAGAAAGAAACTCACGTTATGGCGGATTTCTTGTTGGAGATTGGGCTGGACGAGGTTCCGGCCCGCATGATTGNNGATTGCCGGGGCCGAGGCCGAGTTAGGCCGCCGGGTTAGTGAACTGCTCACACGCGAGCGGCTGCTCGACGCTGGAGCCAAGCTGACCACTTATTCGACGCCGCGGCGGCTGGCCGTCCTCGTCGAGGGCGTGCTCGCGCAGCAGGCCGACTCTCAAGACCAGTTGACCGGCCCCTCGTGGCAGGTCGCCTTCAAAAATGGTGCGCCGACCAAGGCCGCTGAAGCCTTCGCCAAAAAGGCCGGCGTTGCGCTGGAGGCTCTCGAAAAGGTTTCGAACGTCAAGGGCGAGTACGTGGGCGCCACCGTGAAACGGCAGGGACGCAAGACAGCGGAGCTGCTGGCGGCTGAGCTGCCCAAGGAAGTTTTGAGCCTTTACTGGGCCAAGAATATGTACTGGCGCGCGGGCAAGCCGGAGCGCTTTGTCCGGCCGGTGCGCTGGGTCGTCGCGCTGCTCGATTCCGATGTGGTTCCGCTGGAGATTGCCGGCATTCAGGCTGGGAATGTGAGCCGCGGCCACCGCATTCTGCACGGCGCGGCTCCGGTGACGATTGATCGGCCCACCCACTACGCCGAGGCGCTGCGCAAGGCCTTTGTCGTGGTCGATGTCGCCGCGCGCCGGCACACGATTCGCAAGGCTCTGGATGCGGCCACGCGCACCGTGGCGGGAGCGCGCTGGCGCGAGGATGAGCCGCTGGTCGAAACCGTGGTGCACCTGACCGAGTGGCCGTCGGTGGTGCTGGGCAGCTTCGAGCCCGAGTACCTGGCGCTGCCCAAAGAGGTTTTGGTCACCGTCATGCGCGACCATCAGAAGTATTTTGCCGTCGAGGGCGCGGACGGCAAGCTGGCCCCTCATTTCCTGGCTGTGCTGAACACCCAGGTAGACGCGGAGGGCGAAGCGATCATCCGCCACGGCAATGCGCGGGTTCTGCGGGCGCGCTTCAAGGACGCGCGCTTCTTCTGGGAGGTTGACCAGAAAAAGCCGCTCGTGGACCGCGTGGAAAGCTTGAAGAACGTCACCTTCTTCCGTCCGCCGAAGGGCGAGCCATGGAGCTACTACTGGAAAACGGAGCAGAACATTGTGGTAGCCCGGCGGCTTGACGCAGAAGTCGTCTTAAAGGGGGGAACTGTCAAGTCAGGTCTTGCGGAAATAGCCGCGAGGTATGCTAAGACCGATCTGACAACGGAGTTAGTGAAAGAGTTCACGGAACTTCAGGGCATCATCGGAGGATTATATATACGCGCACAATGGCAGCAGGAGGGATACGCAGAACACAATGCCGCCATTGCCGACGCAATCTATTCCCAGTACATTCCGGCCTCAATGGAAGATGCAATTCCTGCTACCGTGGAAGGCCAGTTGTTTGGCCTCGCGGATCGCATTCAGACAATCGTGGCATTGTTTGACATTGGGCAGGCGCCTACAGGATCAAAGGATCCATTTGCACTTCGTCGTTCCGCGAATGCGATTGTAAAGATACTTGCAGAATCGGAGCTCCCACTGACTCTAAGAGATGTGTTGGAGGCGTATACCGGTGAAGTGCGGATTGATCAGAATGGCATCATTACTTCTCGACTAATAAACATTGATTCCGACCAAACGATGACAGCGGTCTCAGCATTTCTGCTCGAGCGGTTGAACTTCTATTTGAAGGACTACAAGGGCTTTGCCTACGACGTGGTGAATGCCGTGTTGGCCGCCGGGGCCGATGATGTGCGTGACGCAATTGCGCGGGCCGAAGCGCTGACGGCAGCACGTGAATCGGAGGATTTTGCCGCGATCTCGGCGGCCTTCAAGCGCATCAAGAACATCCTGCGCCAGGCCGAGGAGAAAAAGTTTACTGTCGGTTCGGCGAAGGACGTGAAGCTCGCGCCGGAGGCGCAGCAGCTTGCCGATGCGGCGGCCGCTCTGGCGCCGGAAGTGGCGGCGCTGCGCAAGTTGCGGTTTTACGGTCAGGCGCTGGAAGCCATCGCCACGCTGCGGCCGGTGGTGGACGCCTTCTTCGACAAGGTGATGGTCCTCGATCCCGATGAGGCGGTGCGCGGCGCGCATCTGGCGCTGATTCAGAGCGTGCTCGACGGCTTCTCCGGCATCGCCGACTTCAGCGAGATTGTGACCGGGTAGAGCCGGAGAGGTTGAGGTTCGTAGTTTCCCAGGTCCCAAAAGCGGGACCTGGGGCACCCAGTTTCACACCCAGATTCCGCACCCGGCCCAGCAAGACTGAATACAGCCACAGGTCCTTCGACTCCCCCATCGCTGCGCTCAAGGTTGCTCACGATGACACCTGGATTTTAGGCGCTCCGCTCAGAATGGCAGGTTTTTGCGGGGAGGCCACAGTTCTTTCCGCAGCGTGAGCGCTTCCGCTGCATCTTCCGGTCCATTCCTCCGTCTACAATCAAAAGAGATGGCCGACACGCTTTATTTGAGTCTGTGGTATCCCAACCTGCGCCTGGACGCGCTCGGCGAGAAGCTGACGGCGGTGCTGGGCGCCTTTGCCGCGCATGGCGGCGAGGCGCGCGTCTACTCGGCGACGGTCTGGCCGGTGAGTTGGAGCGAGTCGCCGGTCTTTCAGCAGGTATATGGCCGGAGAATCGGCGCGGGCGGCGGCGAGGGAGCCGAAAAGCTGGGCGCGGAGCCGGGTTTTGCCGTCGAGGAAGCGCTGGAACTGCTGCACGAGGATTTCGCCTATGAGTTCCAGATTGGCTGGAGCCTGTGGGAGCTGGAAGAGTTGGCCCCGCCGCAGGTGGCCCGCTGGGTGCGGGAGCCGCGGCTGGTGCGGGTGGCGGGCTTCGGGCCGCTCTTCGAGGAGGGAACCTACGAGGCCGACGGGCACATTCGCATCGACTTCGGTTCCGACACGCCCTTCCTTGAAGAGGATTTGGAGCTTGATTCGGTGGCGGCCTGCCACGTGGAAGAGAATGTGCGCCAACTGGTGGAGCTGACCGCGGCCGTTGAGAAGGCCTCGGGAGCCACGGCGCGCCTGTTGTGGAGCGAGTTGGGCGAGAGTCTGGCGGAGCGGCTGGCGGCCCGGTTATCGGCGCGGCTTGGGGGGGCGAACTGACAGTGCGGCTGACCATCGAACGCATGAGAACGCTGGTGCTGGCGGCGGGAGTTCTGCTGCTGGCGGCGTTGGCTGTGTTTTTGGCCGTGGGCAAGGGGAAGAATCCCTTCAACCGCCGCGACCTGCCCCAGAGGCTGGGGATTGAAATCCAGCAGGAGGCCAATGGCGTCACCTACACGCAGGCGCACGGCGGCCACACGCTCTTCAAGATTCACGCCTCGAAGGTGGTCGAGTTGAAGCAGGGCAACGCGCTGCTGCACGACGTGAAGATTGAGCTGTACGGCGCGGACGGCAGTCGCGTGGACCGCATCGAGGGCAACGAGTTCGAGTACGACCAAAAAGCCGGCATCGCCAAGGCTGCCGGGCCGGTGGAGATTACGCTGATGCGGCCGGGCGTGGCGCCGGCCGTGGCGCCCAAGGCGGCCACCAGCCAGGCGGTGAGCGGCCAAGCGAAGAGCGCCCCGGTGGCTTCGGCCGCTGAAACTGCCGCGCGCGGCCAGATTCACGTGAAGACCAGCGGGCTCACCTTCGACCAGAAGAGCGGCGTGGCGACCACCGCCGAGCACGTGGATTTTTCCATGGAGCAGGGAACCGGCAGTTCGATGGGAGCCACCTACGACTCCGAGCAGGGGCTGCTGGTGCTGGACCGGGCAGTGGAACTGACGACGCGGCATGGGGCCGGGACGGTCCAGATTCATGCCCAGCACGCGGAACTCGAGCGCCAGAGCCAGGTGTGCCTCTTGCACGCGGCCACGGCCGGCTACCAGGGCGGAGAAGCCACGGCCGGCGACGCGAAGATTCTCTTCCGCGAGGATGGATCGGCAGCCCGGCTGGATGCGATGAACGGATTTACGCTCACCACCCTGACTGGCGGCCACTTGACGGCGCCCACCGGGCAGTTGGATTTCGATGAGCACAATCAGCCCCATCACGGACACCTCGAAGGCGGGGTTGCCATGGACTCGGTGAGCGAGTTGAGCCATGGGGGCGGACGGCGGCAGGTGCACGGAACCGCGCCCACGGCGGAGTTGGAATTCACCGCGCAGGGCCGGTTGCGCCACGCGCACCTGGAGCAGGGCGTGGCGATGGACAGCGAAGAGCAGAGCCAGGCGGCAGGTCAGCCGCAGCATCTGAGCCGCCACTGGCGTTCGCCCGTGGCCGACCTGGAGTTCCGCGTCTCCGGTCATGGGCAGGTCGAACTGGGATCGGTGCATGGGACTGGCGGCGTGGTGGTGACCAGCCAGAGCCAGCGCGGCAAAGAGGCGGTTGTGCCTTCCAGGCTTTCAGCCGCCGAGTTGACGGGCGAGTTCGGGCCCGGATCGGTGTTGACCGCCATGAACGGGGTTGGAAACGCCAGCATCGAGGAGACCACCGCGACGGGAACCCGGCAGACCTCGACGGGCGACCGGCTGGAGGCGCATTTCGCGGCTCCGGCGAAGGCGGGTTCAGCTCCGGAGTCAAGGCGCGGAACGGACTCCGAGGCGCAGGTTCAGGCGGCCACGGTTGAAGGCCACGTGGTGCTGACGCAGGTGCCCATGGCCAAGCCCGGCGCGCCGTCGCCGACTTCGCTGCGGGCCACCTCGGGCCGCGCCGATTACACGGGCGCGGGCGAGTGGCTGCGCCTGACGCTGAATCCGCGGGTGGAAGACGGCGCTTTGCAGTTTACCGCCGACAAGGTAGACGTTTCGCGGGCCTTGGGCGACGCCTTTGCGCGCGGCAACGTGAAGGCGAGTTGGATGGACGCAGGCGCGGCGAGCAATGGTCGGCCGGGAAGGCCCGCGGGCAGCCAGGGCATCGTGGCTCTGGGCGGGCATGGTCCGGCGCACGCGGTTGCGGCCGAGGCGCAGTTACATCAGGCGACCGGCGAGGTCACCTTCCGCGGCCAGGCGCGGCTGTGGCAGCAGGGCAACTCAGTGGCCGGGCCGGTGATTGTGCTCGACCGGGAGCAGCGGACGCTGGTGGCGCGCACGACGGATAAGGCTGAACCGGTGCGGGCCGTGCTGGTGAGCGCGGCCGGGGCGGAGTCGCCGTCAGGAACCGGCGTGAAGACGGGCAGCGGCGCGGGCAAGGAACCGGGCAAGGGACAGGGGAAGGCTAATCAGCCTTCGGTGATCCGGGTGCGCGGCGGCGACCTGAGGTACTCCGACCTAGAGCGCAAGGCGGTGATGCGGAGTGGCGTTCTGGGCACGGTGGTGACCGAGAGCGCAACCGCGGCCTCGACCTCGAATGAGGTTGAGGTGAGGCTCGCGCCGGCGGGTGCAAATCCGGGCAGGAAGGACGGCCAAGGCCCAGCCCAAGCCCAGGGGCAGGTTCAGGGACAGGCGCAGGTAGAGAGCATGACGGCCCGCGGCCACGTAGTGCTGACCAGCGAGGGCCGGCGCGGAACTGGCGAGCAGTTGGTCTACACCAGCGCCACAGGCGAGTACGTTTTGACCGGAACCGCCGCCAAACCTCCAAAAATGACCGATCCGGCGCGGGGAACGGTCTCCGGCGAGGCTTTGATCTTCCAGGAACGCGATGATAGCGTTCGTGTCGAAGGCGGCCGGCAGAAGACCAGGACAGAAACCACGGCGCCGAAATGAATGAGACTGTAATAGAGAGCTGGAAAGGGCGGCGGAAGCAAGCCTGATGGACACATTGATCGCCGAGGGAATCGGCAAAAGTTACAAGGGACGGCAGGTG
This sequence comes from Acidobacteriaceae bacterium, assembly GCA_003161045.1. Classification (GTDB taxonomy): domain Bacteria; phylum Acidobacteriota; class Terriglobia; order Terriglobales; family Acidobacteriaceae; genus Telmatobacter. The sequence continues at coordinate 12,029 of PMPH01000027.1, read as the reverse complement.
GTTCGCGGCGTCGATCTGAGGATCTCGCGCGGCGAGGTGGTGGGCCTTCTGGGGCCGAATGGCGCCGGCAAAACCACCATTTTTTACATCATCGTGGGTTTGGTGGCGCCCGAAACCGGGCGCGTGCTGGTCGACGAGACCGAGATCACACGGGTGCCGATGTACCTGCGCGCGCGCAACTTCGGCATCAGCTACCTGCCCCAGGAGCCTTCGGTCTTCCGCAAGCTGACGGTCGAGGACAACATCATGGCGGTGCTGGAGGCGCAGCCGTTGGACAGCCGGGAGCGCCGCGCACGGACCGAGCGGCTGATTCATCAGCTCAACCTCGGCCATATTCGCACCACCATGGGCTACGCGCTCTCGGGTGGCGAACGCCGCCGGGTGGAGATTGCGCGCGCGCTGTGCATCCAGCCCAGCTTCATTCTGCTCGATGAGCCCTTCAGCGGCATCGACCCCATCGCCGTGCTCGAGCTGCAAAAAATTATCTTCGATTTGAAGGCCGGCGGCATCGGAATTCTGATCACCGATCACAACGTGCGCGAGACGTTGAGCGTAACCGACCGGGCGTATATCATCGCCGAAGGGAGGATTTTCCGCGCCGGCACGCCGCATGAACTGGGCAACGACGTGGAGGTGCGGCGGGTTTACCTGGGGGAGGGTTTCACGCTGAGCTGATGCGGATTTTCCGTGGAGCGGGCGCGTTGCGGGATGGGAAGGCAGGCTGGCTCCCGCCCATCTCCATTTCGGCTAAAATCTTGAAAGAATTTCAGAGTGAGAGTCCCGGATTGAGCGCTGCCCAATCTGGAACGGCTGGTTCAGCCTCCGGCATTTTACCCTTTAGCTTTTTCCTCACCCCGGTACACTGGCGGTGAGTCCAAACGGGAATCGAGTTCCATTTATGGCGCTGCTGCAACCCAAATTGAGTCTCAAGGTCGCTCAACGCCAGGTCCTGACTCCGGGCCTGATGCAGATGGTGAGCGTGCTGGCGCTCAACAAGCTCGAGCTGAAGGAGATGATCGATGCNNATTGACGAGACGGTTCCGATGCTGGATGAGGTCGCGGGGCGCGAGGAACGCCTGGAGCGGCCCGTCGAGGAGCGTCTGGAGCGCAGCATTATCGAGGAACCCGCGGCCCCGCCCAAGGACCCCTTCAACGAGATCGACTTCGGATCGTACTTTCAGGAGTACCTGGACCCCGGCTATCGCACGCAGCCGGAGTACGAAGAGAATGAAAAGCCCTCGTTTGAAAACTTTCTCTCCCAGCCTACNNATCACCTGGCGTGGCAGTTGGGGGCTCTGACCCTCGATCCCGGCCTGCGCGACGCGGTCGAGTTCGTCATCGGCAATCTGGACGAGGACGGCTACCTGGCGGGCAGCGAGGATGAGCTGGCGGCGGCCTTCGCCAGCTCCCTGGAGGGGCCGGAGCTGGAGATCGACTCGGTTGCCGGCCTGTTGCGCCGCGGCATCGACCTGGTGCAGCACCTTGACCCGGCCGGGGTAGGCGCCCGCGATCTGCGCGAGTGCCTGCTGATCCAGATTGCCGCTCAGCAGCATGAGTTTGCCCAGTTGTATGCCCGGCAGGCGGACAAATTGGACGCGCCGGACGAGGAGGATCCACATCGCGGCTTCCGCGCCGAGGCCGAGGCGCGCCTCGAGGAGCGGCGGCGCAGCATGGAGGTGGCCCAGCTGATCGTGGACCGGCACCTGTCCCTGTTGCAGAAGCGGGATGTGAAGGACCTGGCGCGGGCGGCGCAGATCTCCCCCACCGAGGCTCATGCCGCAATCGAGTTCATCCGCACCCTTGATCCTCGCCCTGGCCGCCAGTACAACCGCGAGCAGACGCGGCTGATCGAGCCCGACGTGGTCTTCATCAAGCGGGGCGGCGAGTGGGTGGTCTCGATGAATGAGGAGGATATGCCCAGCCTGCGGCTCAGCCAGCGCTACCGGCGTATGCTGACCTCCGAAGGCACCGACAAAGAGGTCAAGGACTATGTAAAGGAGCGCTTCCGCTCCGCCGTGCAACTGATGCGCAACATCGCCCAGCGCAAGAGCACCATTCTGCGGACCTGCGAAGTGATTGTGCGCCGCCAGCAGGAGTTTCTCGATCTCGGCATCGAGGCCTTGCGGCCGATGATGATCAAGGANNTGGCCAACAAGTACGCGCACACTCCGCAAGGAGTTCTCGAGCTGCGCTTCTTCTTCTCCGAAGGCTCGAATGGCCCGGAGGGCGCCGATACGCCGCTGCTGGTGCTCAAGCGCAAGGTCCGCAAGCTGATCGACGAGGAGAATCCGCGCCATCCGCTGACCGACGACCAGTTGGCCGCGATACTCCAGGCCCAGGGCATTCAACTGACCCGCCGCACTGTGGCCAAGTACCGCGAGGACATGCGCATTCCCTCGACCCACCAGCGCCGTAGCCGCGATGAATAAGGCAAAGCCGAGGACAATTTAGCTGTTCCGCTTTAAATCCATTGCACGCTGAGCGGTTTTCTGGGAGGTATTCGCGAGTACGAATACAGGCCTTCGCCGAGCATGAGGCCGCCGCAGACGGCGTAGCCCTCGGGCAGCGACAACGCCTGGCGAAGCGGAGCATGAAGGGCGGCGATGCGGGTCAGGTAGCCGGCCCAGCAGGCGCCCAGGCCGCGCGCCTCCGCCGCCAGCTCAAGAAAGGTCAGGGCGATGGCGCAATCCTGTTTTCCCCAGCCATAATCGGCCGGCGCAGAGGCCACCACGAGCGTGGGGGCTCCGCGCAGGACAAAGTCGTAGCCTTTGTCCCATTGCTCCAGCGTCGCCGGATTGAATTCCGAACTTCGCAGATAGTTCACCGCTTCCTGCGCCAGGGCGTGCACCTTGGCTCTATCTTCGACGACGATCCAGTGCAGTTTCTGGGAGTTGGTAGCCGTCGGAGCCCGCCGGGCCACCTCGAGCAGCGCCTCCAAAGTCTCCCTGGCGACCGGCCTGTTCCTGAAGGCCCGCACGGAGCGCCGGCTCATCAGGAAGCCATCCATCAGCGCTGGAGCGGGCCGCTCTTTGCAGACCGGCAGAAAATCCTTCTCCGGCAGGGCGGCGTGCGTCAGAGCGTCATGGGGGCAGACGGCCACGCAGTGGCCACAGAGAATGCAACTGCTGCCGGGCACCTCCTCGGGAAATCCCTCCTCATTGAGAGCCAGGGTTCTGGCCGGGCAAACCGCCACGCAGGCGCCGTCTTTCTGACACAGGCTCGTATTGACTGTGATTCGGCTCATAACCGGTACTCCTCCTGTGGCTTTGCGGCGAAGGGTTGAAAGTCCTTGACCGCAGTGTACTCCCGGCGGTGCCGCGAACTGCTCCGCACCGGAGCGTTCCTGAACCGGGACAATTTTTCAGTCCATCGGGGCATCGTGGCACTGGTCCGTCAGGTGAAATGCAGCCAGGCTGCTAATTCTCCGTACGCAGTGCCGGCAAATGCTGTAGAATCCGTAGTCTGCAGCCGGAAATTTGGGCTGTGAGAAGAAGAAGCGGAGGCTGACCATGGAAGTGGAGTTCACCGCCAGGCAAGTAAGGGTCTCCAAGGCGCTGCGCATGCAGGCCGAAGAGGGGATGGAACGGATTGCCCGCATTTTGGGCAAGACTGCGAGCGCCAGCATTACGTTTAGCGCGCAGAAGCGACAGAAGCGTCTGAAGATTGTCGAGATAACCATAAAGGCCCGGCAGCAGACTTTTGCAGCTGAGGGTCAGGGCGAGACGATGACGTTGGCACTGCACCAGGCCATCGAGCGCGCCGAAAGCCAGGTGTGTCGCCATCGGGACCGGCGGATCGAGAGCAAACGATTGCCCGCGGGGGAGAAGGTGCTCACCGCGCCTCCGGTCACCCGGTCCAAAACGCGCGCCGCCCAACCGGAGGAAGAGGCCGCGGAAGCGAAACCAGTCCGCGCTCGCAAGGCGGCCGTTGAGCCGCACATCGTCTCCAGCGATGAGGCTATCGCTCCCAACGCGATGAGCATCGAGGAGGCCGTCAAGGACGTCCATTTCCGCGACCGCGACCTGCTCATCTTCCGCAATCCATCCGGAGAACTGTTTGTGCTATATCGCCGTCGCGACGGCCAGATGGAGCTNNGCATCCAGGTTTCTGTAAAGAGCGGAAGTGAAAAAGCTGAGGCCCGTACCCTCTTTGCCTTCGCAAGGAAGGCCAGAGCCGTGATGGGAGCCAAGCAGGACTGAGGCGATCGTCGCTTGGAGAATCGTGATTTGAATCTTCCGCAAAACCCGGACTCCGCCCAGCCGTGGCTGATAGTCGATCTGCTGGCCAGCCTTCCCGAGGCTGTGGCTGTGGTGCGCGGCAATCAGGTTCAGTTCGTGAATGCGGCCTTTACGCGGATCTTCGGCTTTACGGCCGAGGAGGCCGTCGGACGCGGCCTGCGGGAGTTGATTGTGCCGGAGGTGCGCCGGCAGCAGAGCGTGCGGCTGGGCAAGGCGGTAGATCAATTCGGGTTTGCATCGCTCGATGCGGTGCGCAGGAACAAGAATGGCGAACTGGTGGATGTGGCGATCGAGGTCCGGCCGCTGATGGTGAGCGGAGAAAAGGCCGCCTACGTTTTTACCTTTCGCGACATCGGCGAGCGCAAGCGGGTCGAAGCCCGGCTGCAGCACGACGCCCTGCACGATCCGCTGACGGGATTGCCCAATCGCGCGCTCTTCCTGGACCGGCTGAGCCTGGCGTTTGCCCGCAGGCCGGTTGCCGGATTCTCGACCCGGCGCCGCAGCCAGAACTGCGGCATGCTCTTTCTTGACCTGGACCACTTCAAGGAGATCAATGATTCACTAGGCCACGCGGCGGGCGACGAGGTGCTGAGGGCGGTTGCCGAGCGGCTGCGCAGCGCCCTGCGCCCGCAGGACACGGCGGCCCGGCTGGGGGGCGACGAGTTTGCCATCCTGGTTGAGAACATTCTGTCGGTTGCCGACATTGAAATTGTGGCCAGCCGCATTCTGCGGGAGATGGAGCGCGAGTTTGAGGTCGGCGGCCGCTCGCTTCACGTTGGCGCATCGGTTGGCGTGGCCATCGCCGGGCCGGACCACGTGGCCCCGGAACTGCTCATCCGCGACGCTGATTTTGCCATGTATTGCGCCAAGCAGGCAGGCGGCGGGCGGTTCGAGATCTTCACCAAGCAGTTGGAGGTGGCCGCCGCCAGTTTGCAGGAGCGCGAGCAGGAACTGCGCCAGATACTGGAAAATCGCCAGTTCGAGGTCCGCTACCAGCCCATCTGTGCCCTCCAGGCTGGCAGCGCCCGCACCGTCAGGCTGGAGGGCTTCGAGTCGCTGCTCTGCTGGCGCAGGGCAGACGGTTCGGTGTCTAGTTTCAGCGACTTGCTTCCCGTGGCCGAGGAGACGGGGCTCTCCATCAGCCTGGGCCGCGAGACGATGGAGGCGGTCTGCGCGCAACTGCGAAGCTGGGCCGAGGCTCTGCCCCAGGCCGCCCTGAGCCTCTCCATCAATCTGACGCAACGGCAGTTCTACCACCCCGATCTGATTGCGCAGGTGAAAAGAACGCTGGCCGTCAGCGGGGCCGATCCGGCGCGGTTGCTGTTTGAGGTGGGGGAAAAGGCGTTGAGTGAGAATCCGGAGGCGACCGAGGCGATTCTTGAGCGCCTGCTCGGCTGCAATGTGCGCCTGGCGGTGGACGACTTCGGCTCCGGCCTGGCGCCGTTGAACCACCTGGCGCGGCTGCCCATCGACGTGCTGAAGCTGGACCCCAGGCTGACTCTGGCCGCCACCCGGGCCGCCGTGCAGTCCAGCCGCCAGGTGGCCGTTCTGGAGTCGCTGATTCAGTTGGGGCGCAAGCTGGGCGTACAGGTGGTGGCGCAGGGGATCGAGACCCTGGAGCAGTTGGAGACGCTCGCCGCCATGGGGTGCGAACTGGGCCAGGGCCCGCTGCTGTCGCCCGCGCTGGAGCCCTTGCAGGCGCAAAAGCTGGCTGAACAGGGCTCGTGGAGGATTGCGCCCGAAGATTGAATCCGAAACTTGACCCGCAGCCTGACCCGGCGGTTAAGCCGGGGTTTAGAGCCCGCAGCGGGAACTGGCCGCCTGAGTCAGAAACCTGAGCCGAATTTGCCTCCGAAGCTTGAATTGGAAGCTGAATCCGCAGCCTGAAGGGGGAGCCTGAACCAGCCGCTCCCGCCGGAGCATTCAGGCGCCACCCGGAGCAGAGCGCAAGAGCCGCCCTTCGGTGTAGGATGTGCCCATGACGCCTTCCAACCATGCGCCCGGAGCCGGTTCCGCCCCCCAGGCCTCCCAGCCCGCCCAGCCCGCCCAGCCCGTGGAGGGAACGGTGAAGCCCGGCAAGGAACTGGTCATCGTCACGGGCATCTCCGGCGCGGGCAAGGCCTCGGCGCTCAAGGCCTTCGAGGATCTGGGCTTTCACGCCGTGGACAATCTGCCCCTGGAGCTGTTGCCTGATTTTGCCGCCCTGGTGGAAAAATCCGCCGACATTCAGAACGCGGTGATCGTGGTCGATGTCCGCGAGGGCCTGACCCTGGACCGCCTGCCGGAGATACTCAAGCGGGTGAAGATGCTGCTGCACACGCGCGTGGTTTTTCTGGACGCGCAGGACGCGGTGCTGGTGCGGCGCTATTCCGAGACCCGCAGGCCGCATCCGCTCGGCCGGCAGGAGACGGTCTCCCGCTCCATCGTCGAGGAGCGGCAACTGCTGGACCCCATCCGCAACGTGGCCGACACGCTGATCGACACCTCGAACTTCAACGTCCATGAATTGCGCGCCCTCATCCAGGCCCGCTTTGGCAACGAGGGCCAGAGCAACCGCCTGCTGGTCAGTTGCGTGAGCTTCGGCTTCAAAAACGGCGTGCCGCTGGACGCGGATATGGTCTTCGATGTGCGTTTTTTGCCCAATCCCCACTTTGTGCCGGAGTTTCGCAAGCTGACCGGCCTGGACCCCAAGGTGGCCGCCTATGTGCGCGGCTTTCCGCAGACCCAGGAGTTTCTTGACCGGGTCACGGACCTGATGCTCTACCTGCTGCCGCACTACGTCGAGGAGGGCAAAAGCTACCTGACCATCGCCTTCGGCTGCACTGGCGGCCAGCACCGCAGCGTGATGATGGTCGAGGAGATGGCCGCGGCCCTCCAGCGCGCCGGTTACCAGGTGAAGGCGCTGCACCGGGACGCGCCGCGCTGAGGGCTGGCGGGCTGACGCGGTCCAGACTGCGTCCGCCAGATTGGCTCTTCCGGTCCGTGGCGCGATAGAGTGAAAGCGTGGCCGACGACAAGCTGATTCTCATCACGCTGCTGGTCAAGCTGGGCGTAGCCGCCGCGGTGGCCAGCGCGCTGGCGCGGTCGCGCACCTTTCAGCGGCTGCTCTTTGCCGAGCGCCGCCGCCGCCGTCAGACTGCGGCCCTGGTGGCCTTCTTCCTGGTGCCGCTCACGCTGGGCGTGTGGATTCGGATCGCGGTGCCCAACTTCCTGGCCGCCGACATCTCCTTTGAAGCGGTCGTTCTGCTGGGTTTGCTGGTGGGGCCGGAGTGGGCCATGCTGGGCGGAGTGGTGCTCTCCGTGCCGGCTCTCTTTCACCACGAATTTCTCGCCCTGCCCTTCAACGCCGCGCTGGGCCTGGCGGCGGGCCTGCTGGGCCGCTTCGTCGAGACCGAGGAGATCTGGTCGTTCACGCCTTTCGTCGACCTGAGCCTCTATCGCTGGGTGCGCCGCAACCTGCGCCAGCCGCGCATCGACCGCCAGATTCTGCTGCTGGTCCTGATCGTCGCCATGGAGATGATCCGCGAATGGGTGGCCCACGCCTTTCCCCACCGCCTCTTTGCGCTGGTGGCTGGCCAATGGTGGCTGGCGGCGCTGGTCTGGCTCAGCGCGCCCATTGTGGTGGGCATTGCGCTCAAGGTCTGGAATGCGCTGCGCATCGAGCTGAAGCTCGAAGAGCAGAAGCGCCTGCTGCTCGAAGCCCGGCTCGACGCCCTGCAACGGCAGATCAATCCGCACTTCCTCTTCAACACGCTCAACTCCATCGCCTCGCTGGTGCGCATGAAGCCGGAGCTGGCCCGCGAGATGATCGTCAAGCTGGCCAACATTCTCCGCGCCCTGCTCAAGGACCACGACACCTACGTGCCCTTGAGCGAGGAACTGAAATTTACCGACGACTACCTGGACATCGAGGTGGTCCGCTTCGGCGCTGGCAAGCTGAAGGTGGAAAAGCAGATCGATCCGCGGACATTAGGAGTTTTAGTGCCCAGCATTCTGCTCCAGCCGCTGATCGAAAACAGCATAAAGCACGGACTGGAGCCGCGCATCCACGGCGGCACCGTCACTCTGCGCAGCCGCCTTGAAGGCGACCGCGTGCTGATCGAGGTGGCCGACGACGGCGTCGGCATGGGCAACCGGCCAGCCTCGGCGCTCAGCCGCTCCGGCGCCGGCATCGGCATGAAAAACGTGCAGGAGCGCCTGGAGGTTCTCTACGGCAACCAGGCGCGTTTCAGCGTGGTCAGCACTCCCGGCCGCGGCACGCTGGTCTCCATCGAGATTCCGGCCAACCTGCCCGGGACCTTTTGAGTATTTTTGGAATGGACTAGTCCATCCCGAAAATACTCAAAACTACGGTGAGGGTGGGGCCTGCTTCAGCGGCTCTGTGTCGCTCGCCCCGAACCGCGCTCGCCCCTCGTTGCCAGCCAGACCCTCAGCGCCTCATCGGCGCGCCCCTGCCAGCCATTGCCGGTGGCGCGCAGCGCTTCGACCACGTCGGGAGAGAGCCGAATCGAGATGGGAACCTTGCGGGGAGCCTTTTGCGGCCCGCGCTTGCGCAGCTTGAGGAGCATCTTCTGCTCCGCCTCAGGCACTGTGGAGAATGGCTTGAAGTGGGCGACATCGCTGGCCGTGATCTCTCTCAGCTCACCCTCGCCGTCAGTCAATGGTTTGCGGTTTGCCATAGAGCTTTGCCTCTCTCTTGTTCGTTTTGCGAAAACTGATTACGCGGATTCCATTCGCATGGGGAATGTAACAAAGCAGATGCAAGCGCCGGTCCAGATAGCCAACCGCTATGCGCCGCGTCTCCCCCTTCAGACCTCAGTATTGAATATCGCCGTGGAGAAATCGAAGTCCGCCGCCCGCTCAAAGGAAAGTCCGCGTTCCCTGATGTTGCGCTCATTCTTGGCGGGATCGTACGTGATTCCCATGTTCATATTGTATATACTATTAGGCGAAAGTCAAGTTTGAAGAAAAAATGGAGCCGCGATAAACGGCGAAAAGTTCAGACGTGGTCAGCACTCCCCGCTCTGGCGCCCACTTCAGTGGCGATGAAAGGAGGCTGGGCCGCACGACGATTCGCTAGCGGCCCAGTATTGCACAGCCTCGCGCGGTATCCTCAGAAGATGGTGCGTTTCACGGTGCTGGCGTCGGGGTCGAAGGGCAATAGCGCGGTTCTCTTCGGCGGACGGACGCGGATTCTGGTCGATTGCGGGCTGAGCTGCCGCGAACTCTTCCGGCGGATGCGCCTCGTCGGCGAGGAGCCGGAGACGCTGGACGCCATCCTCATCACCCACGAGCACTCCGACCATGTGAACGGGCTGGCCGTCACCGCCCGCAAGCTGGGCATTCCGGTCTACTTCACCGAGGGCACGCACCGCGCCTGGATGCGCTGGCTCTCGCCCCGCAAGCAGATGACCTACGCGCAATGGCTGGAGCAGACGCGCCGGCAGGCCGCCGAGCGCCAAGCCGAGGCAGAGTCCGCCAGCGACGAGGGCGAGCCGGACGAAACAGATGAAGCGGAGGAAGACGGACGAGTTCTAGCCAATTCCCCCGAAGAGCAGCCCTCGGGGGCTAAAGCCACGGTTGATAATGCAGCATCAACGGCACGACTGAAGTCATGCCCTGACACAAGCCAGGATTTTCCCGCAGCGCCGCCCTCGCGGAAAGAAGACCCCAGTTGGCTTCCGGGGCTCGAGTACTTTGCCGCCGGCGAGCCCTTCGAGATTGGCGACGTTGCCGTCAGCCCCTTCACGGTCCCTCATGACGCCGCCGACCCTTGCGGCTTCGTCTTCCGCGCCGAGGGGGTGCGGATGGGCTTTGCCACCGATCTGGGCTACGTTCCGCCCAACGTCCGGGCGCAGCTCCAGGGCCTGGACCTGTTGCTGCTCGAGTCCAACCACGACCTGGAAATGCTGCGCGACGGCCCCTACCCCTGGGCGGTCAAGCAGCGGGTGCTCTCGCGCGTGGGCCACCTGTCGAACGAGGCGGCGGCGGAGTTCCTCGAAGGCGGCTACGACGGCCAGGCGGCTTACGTGGTCCTGGCGCATCTGTCTGAAAGCAATAATCTTCCCGAATTGGCGCAGGTTACCGCCGAGCGCGCGCTGCTGGGCCGGGCGAGCCTCCTGGCCAATAAACTGTTACTGGCCAGCCAACATGAACCGCTTCCTTCCATTTACTTTTAGATAATCTGAGCTAGAATAATACAGTACAGGCGTCACTCTGTATCAGGTAGATTGGCAAGGGATGCGCTGGGCTGTAGGGGACGTGATGGGTCAGTTGATGTAGGCAGGGGAGCTGTGAGGCCGCCGCCGGTTTGATGATGCAGCCCGAGATTTTGAGCCTTCCGTTGCCAAGTGAGCCGCGCTATTACGTGGCGGTGGAACACATCCTTTGCAAAGTGAGTCTTCACATTTATGGCAGCAACCCAATGCACGGATAGAGTCGTAGGCGCCATCCTGGCAAGCTGGCGGTATGACATCTCGGGGATCTTCCCAGAGATGCGCAAGGACTACGAACAACATTTCGCCGAATGCCCCCACTGCCGCGCACGGCAGAGCTTCCACCGCGGCCTGGACGCGACGCTCGCTGTCTTGACCTCGCTGGCGGTCTTCTTCTTTCTCTTCGCGCTGGCGGTTCTCAAGCACATCAAGCCGCTGGAGCATGTGGCCTTCAACGTCTTCGGCCTGGACATCGCCGACACCTACCACATGCTGGTTTCGGCGGGCATTGCCGGGCTCTGTTTCTCGGTGATTGCGCTGGCGCTGGTGCTGACGGCCACGCCGGCCCCGTCCTACCTGAGCGGCATTGCGGTCGAGCGCGCCCGGCTGATCGAAGAGCGGCTGCCGGCGGCCATCAAGTCGCTTCGTCCGCGCTAGAGCCAATTCGACGATCTAAACTTCAGGGCCTCCCATGCGGGAGGCTTTTTTGTCTTCGGGGTGGGAAGCGATTACTGCTTCCCGCATCAAATTGCCGGACAATTCAGCAATTTATTTAAGTTCTCGCGACACCCCCGGCCGCGTTCGTGGAATGCTCTCCACGGGAGCGGCGGCCAGCGGAAAATCTGCGGCGAACAGTTCACAGAGTGGGACAAGCAGAGCGAAAATGGAGTGACCGGAGCCGGCAGACGCATCTTTTCGCCCCAGCCGCCATCGAAACTGGTACGGTGGCTGAGGAGGATGCTCTTTTCGAAGATGGCCTCGAATCCCTACTTCTCTCTGACGGTTCTTTTCGTGGCGGCCGTGGGCTTCGTGCTGGCTCCGCTGGCGCTGGCGCGGCTGTGGGCGAAGGCCTTTTCGCCAGCCAAGCCGAATGCGGTGAAGAACGCCATTTACGAGTGCGGGCTGGTCTCGAAGGGCGACGCCTGGATGCAGTTCCACTCGTCCTATTACCTGTATGCGATCATCTTTCTTGTCTTCGATGTGGAGTCGGTCTTTCTGCTGCCCTTTGCGGTGGCCTTCAGCGGACTGGGGGCCGCGGCCTGCGGAGCGATGCTGGTCTTTGTGCTGTTGCTGGTCGAGGGGCTGGCCTGGGCCTGGGCGAAGGGCGTGCTGACGTGGGGGTGAGAACAGCTAACGGGAGCGAAGCGATGGCAGTCGATGAGGGGTTGAAGACCGAGTTGGGCAAGCAGGGGGTCTTCGTTACGACCCTCGAGGAGCTTTATAACTGGGGCCGGCGCAGCTCCCTCTGGCCGATGCAGTTTGGCCTCGCCTGTTGCGCCATCGAGATGATCGCCACCACCATGGCGCGCTACGATCTGGCCCGCTTCGGGGGCGAAGTCTTCCGGCCGTCGCCGCG
>PMPH01000127.1 GCA_003161045.1 Acidobacteriaceae bacterium | reverse complement strand
TATGGGCCGGATCAGTAACCAGTATGCGCCAACGGATGGTTATTTCCGGCACAAGAGTTGGGGCGGGTGCGTTTCCCTGTTGCTCGCTGGGCCGAGGCTCGCCGTCTCCCACCATTGAATCAAAAAGCGATTCAAAGATGGGGCACCCGGCCTTTGGTCACAACAACACCGCCCTGAAACAGCGCCGTGCTAACCATAGAGTTTTCTACTTGATAGGCCGTGAATGCGGCGGGAACAACAACATCTGTAATCCGTACCGTCTTTGCCGGAGTGGACCCCGCCAAACTCTCGGTCTACACCATACGGGTATTCAAGCGGCTGGGCATCCCGGACGCCAGCTTTCACACCTTGCGCCACACGGCGGCAAGCTGGCTTGTGATGGAAGGCGTAGACCTCTACGCGGTGGGCCAGATTCTAGGCCACAAGACGCCGCGCATGACGCAACGCTACGCGCATCTGTCCCCGGAGTACATGGCCGGAGCCGTGGGCAAGTTGGACGGGATCATGGGCGGGATGCTGGGTTTGTCTGCTCCTGATTTAGCCGCAGGGAGCGAATTACCTGAAAAGCACTAGAAGAAGAGCGGGGCCAGCTTGATCTTCGAAGAAATCACATGGAACGCACGGGGGTCATTCTTCTCATACTTGGCCTGCACAATTCCTGAGATTATGTCGGCGAATTGAACCCCTCTAGAATGGGAGCTGTCCATTGGCTTGGAAATCAGCTTCGTGATGGCTTTCTCAGTAAACCAGAGCTCAGTTTGCAGATAATCATGCAAACTGTTACCGCTTTGGACTTTGACAGAGCGTTGATCTGGCATCATGGTCACAACGTCATGCTTGGCCATCTTTTTGATGAGGGCGAGCTTGATCATGTAGTTGTATAGCTTGTTTCCGTCATCTCTAATGTGTTGCTGAACATTTTGTTTTTTGACCACGATTGCATGGATCATGATGTCCGGGTTGGCATCACACAGCGCTTTGGCACTTGTTGCGAATTCAACCCGCTGGGTCGGGCTAAGCTGGACAAATTTCCTTTCTTTTCCAGCAGGCCACCCGTATTTCTGATACATGGCTCTCAAGGTTCGATCAAGTAGATGGTCCTTTGCGGGTGGCACGCAAACGGCGGTAATAGTCAAAAAGCGGCTTGAACCACCATTTAGATACGGGGCATTAAACTTCCAGCCTAGATCCCCGCTTTCATCCAAATAGATAAAGACTGAGTTGGAAGTTGCCGACGCCAAGACTCTCTCTTTCTAAAAGAAAAAGGCCCCCATAATAGGGAGCCTTTGACAAATGATGGATGGCCCCTGAGGCCGACGCGCTTCCAGCGCGCTTACGATACCCATTCTGCAATGGGCGTCGCGGTTTGCTCAGGCCTTACCCATCCGTTCGTTAGACTAATGCAGCCGTGCAATGGATGCAAGCATATTTTTTGGGAATCGACATTTCCAGTGCAAACCTTGAGCCAAATTGGCAAAATCCCAATCAGTGAACGCGTTTTAGTCACCACAGAGTCACCAGAAATCGGCTCAGTGCGGCATGAGTTCTAAGTTGTTGATTTTTATGGCGTCCCCGACGGGATTTGAACCCGTGTTATCGCCGTGAAAGGGCGGTGTCCTAGGCCGGGCTAGACGACGGGGACGCTTTGAGGGCCTGCTGCCAGCCAGGATCGGCCACAGCGCCCTAATGAAGGCTACCAACTCTGCCGGGCCGTGTCAAAAAAGGCGGGGCAAAGGTTAAAAAATGAGTTGGGGCTAACAAATCCGCGGCAATTGCTCGCCGATCTGGGTGGGAATGACGCGGTTGGAGCCCATCGCGGTGCGCGCCACCAGCAGACGAGGATGCTCGGCGGTGACGCGGCCGATGCGGGCGGCCTCCCGGCCCAACGGATGGGCGCGCAGCAGTTCCAGAATTTGATCGGCGGCCTCGGGCGCGACAAAGAAGACCGCCTTGCCCTCGTTGGCCACGTAGACCGGGTCCAGGCCCAGCAGTTCGCAGGCCGACTGCACCTCGGGCCGCACCGGCAGACTGGGTTCGTCGATCTCGACGCCGACGCCAGAGGCCTGTGCGATCTCATTCAAGGTGGAAGCCAGGCCGCCGCGCGTGGGGTCGCGCATGGCGTGCACCGCCCCTCCAGCCGCCGCCAGGACCTCGGTGATCAGCCCGTTCAGCGCGGCGCAATCGGAGCGAATCTGGCTTTCGAACTCCAGTCCCTCGCGCACACTCATAATCGCCATGCCGTGGTCGCCGATGGTGCCGGAGACCAGAATCGCGTCGCCCGGCTGCGCGCGGTGCGGACCAACCTGAATCCCTGGCCGCAAGAGGCCCACGCCAGCCGTGCAGATGTAGCAGCCGTCGCCGTGGCCGCGCTCGACGACCTTGGTGTCGCCGGTGACGATTTTGACGCCGGCCACAGCCGCGGCCCGCGCCATATCATCGACTATGGCCGCCAGCTGATTCAGCGCAAAGCCCTCTTCGAGAATGAAACTGGCGCTCAAAAAACGCGGCTCGGCCCCGGAGACGGCCAAGTCGTTCACCGTGCCGTTGACGGCCAGCTCACCGATCGAGCCGCCGGGAAAGAACAGGGGCTGCACCACGAAGGAATCGGTGCTCATGGCCAGACGGCCGCCGGAGAGCCCCGCTGCACCCAGGTCGAGCACCGCGGCGTCGCCCAGGTTTTCCAGCTCCGGGTTGCGGAAGGCGGGCAGAAAGAGGTGCTCGACCAGCTCATTGCCCAGCTTGCCGCCGCCGCCGTGGCCCATCACAATAGTGGGGTAGTCGGCTAGCGGCAGCGGACAGCTCCAGCCAGAAAAATCCGGCACGGTCGTTTGGGAAACCGCCGAGGCGGCCTTCACGTTCTCAGCCATTTGCAATCCTCGACCGTTTCGCTTGGCAAACGGCCAAAAGCCCGACGCCGATGAAGGGTACGGGCATTAGTCCGGCGACCAATCCAGCAAAACCCGCGCACGCTCTAGCCCTTGAGGGAGACTTTCCGAAAATTTCTGTCAAAGTTTGCCCTTCTCTATTACTCGACTCACTCTTTTACCAGCTTCGTCAGCCCGCTTCCGGCGCTGGCCAGCTCCTCGGCGGAGAGAAAACGCCCGTAATTGTAGTAGGCCGCACAGGCCCCCTCGTTGGAAACCATGGTCGCCCCCAAGGGATGGCGCGGCGTGCACTCCTTGCCGAAGGCAGGGCACTCGGCCGGCTTGATGGCTCCGCGCAGGACATCTCCAGAATGACAGAGCGGCGACTCAGCAGTGTGAATCCCGGAGATTTGGAAGCGCTCCTCGGCATCGAATGCGCGGTAGGCCTGGTTCAACCGCCAGCCGCTGTTGGGGATCACGCCAATCCCCCGCCAGGCCCGGTCAGCGACATCGAAGACCTCGGCCAGCAGCCTCTGCGCGGCCCGGTTGCCCTCGAAGGTAACGACGCGCTCGTAGGCGTTCTCGGCCTCGTGCCGCCCGGCTTCAAGCTGCACGACGGCGCGGCGAATCCCATCCAGCAGATCCAGCGGCTCAAAACCCGTCACCACGATCGGGACCTTGAATTTGGCCGCCAGCGGCGGATATTCCCAATAGCCCATCACGGTGCAGACGTGGCCAGCGGCCAAAAAAGCCTGCACCTGATTGCCCGGCGACTGCAGGATCGCGGCAATGGCCGGCGGCACCAGTACGTGCGAAACCAGCAGGGAAAAGTTCTTCAGCCCGCGCCGCTTGGCCAGATGCACGCTCAACGCGTCGGCCGGGGCGGTGGTCTCAAAGCCCACGGCGAAAAAAACCACCTGCTTTTCGGGATTCTTGACCGCCAACTCCACGGCATCCAGCGGCGAGTAGACCACGCGCACGTCGCCGCCCGCGCTTTTGACCTGGAAAAGATCGCCCTCCGTGCCGGGAACGCGGAGCATGTCGCCATAGGAGCAGAAGATCACCCCGGGCTGGGCCGCGATGGCCAGCGCCTTGTCAATCAATTCCAAAGAGGTGACGCAGACCGGGCAGCCGGGGCCGTGAATCATTTCAATGCCGGCGGGGAGCATCTGGTCGATGCCGTTGCGGATGATCGAGTGCGTCTGCCCGCCGCAGACCTCCATGATCTTCCACGGGCGCGTGGTGATGGACTGAATCTCCCGCGCCATCCGCTGCGCAATCTCGCCGTTGCGGAACTCGGTGAGGTACTTCATTGGCCCGATGCGCTCCCGTCAGCCCCGGAATCGCCGGATTTGGACGCACCGGCTTTAGCCTCACCGGCTTTGGCCTCCGAGACCCGAAAAAGCACCGGGCAGTTCCCATCCGGGCAAGCCGATTGCGGCGCGGCGGCGGCCCGCGCAAAGGCCTCCTCTTCGTCCGCCAGTTCAGCGTCCAGCACGCCCATCGCGCGAAAGTCGTCCAGCGTCTGCCGGGCCGTTTCCTCGTCGATCTTCGAGAGCGCAAACCCAACGTGGACAAGAGTATAGTCGCCCACCTTGAGTTCCGGCACGTAGTCCAGGCAAACCCGCTTGACCACCCCGCCAAAGTTTACCCGCCCGATGAGGAGATCGCCTTCAGTGAGAATTTCTTCGACTTTTCCTGGAATCGCGAGGCACATAGTAGCTTTATTGTACCGCCAGCAAGCCTCTTCGGCGTGATTTAAATCACTCGAAAGCCCTCGGCGACTGACTCGAAAGCCTCCCGCAGTCCGGCTTGAAGCCGCCCCACGCTCCAGGCGGCTGGCCGCCTGCTGTCTTCGGCAAAAATGGCTTCCCATGCGCTGAATTTTCGCCATTCACACGGCCGGTTTCCGCATCGAGGACGACTCCACCGGCATCAGGGCGGCGGCATGGCTTACCATGGTTTTTTGTCGGAGCTTTCATGCGAGACCATCTGGCCACACTGCTTGACGACTTTCGCCGCTACGGCCGCCAGATCGCGGTGGTGCGCTTCCACGGCAACCGGCGGCGGGCTACAAGCTACGGGGAGATTGCGCGGCGGGCGGGGCGCTTTGCCGCGCTTCTGGCCCAGCGGGAGATCGGGCCGGGCGATCGCGTACTGCTATGGGCTGAAAACAGCGCGGAGTGGATCGCCGCCTTTTATGGCTGCATCCTGCGCGGAGTGCTGGCGGTGCCGCTGGACGCCTACGGGACAGCGGAGTTTGCCCGGCGCGTGGCCAACGACGTGCGGCCCAAGCTGGTGGTGGGCGATGCGCTGCTGGTGGGTCAGTTGGCGGCGCAATCTTTTCAGCGGCAAAGGCAAAAACCCGCCGCAGGGGGCCCGGATGAATGGCATCGCCTTGCTTTCGAGGACTGGCTGGGAGTGCTGCCCACAGAAGAGGCTGGGCCGGTGGCGGGGCTCTCGCGCGAGACGCCGCTCGAGATTCTATTCACCTCCGGCACCACCGGCGACCCCAAGGGCGTGGTGCTGACCCACGGCAACGTGCTGGCCAGCGTGGAGCCGATCGAGCAGGGAGCGCAGCCCTATCTTCGCTACGAGCGGCTGGTGCACCCGCTGCGCTTTCTGCACACGCTGCCGCTGAGCCACGTCTTCGGGCAGACGATGGGGCTATGGGTTCCACCGATCTTCGCCGCCGAGGTGCACTTCGAGAGCCGGCTGGTGGCCTCGCGGCTGATCGAGACAATTCGCCGCGAACGCATCAGCGTTCTGGCCGCGGTGCCGCGCGTAATGGCGCTGTTGAAGACGCACCTGGAAACCAGCCGGCCCGGCCTGACGGAGCGGATTGCCGCCTCGCAGGGGATTCGGGCGTGGACGCGCTGGTGGCGTTTCCGCGATGTTCATTCGGCCTTCGGCTTCAAGTTCTGGGCGCTGATCTCCGGCGGCGGGGCGCTGGCCGGGCCGCTCGAACAGTTCTGGAATGCGCTGGGGTTTGTGGTGGTACAGGGCTACGGAATGACGGAGACCTCGGCGCTGATCACGCTGAACCACCCCTTCCACGTGGCCCGCGGATCGATCGGCAAGCCGCTGCCAGGGCGCGAGGTGAAGCTGGGCGAGGACGGCGAGGTGCTGGTGCGGGGCGCGACGATCTCCGGCGCAACCTGGTCCGAGGGCGCGCTGCGGCCGCGGACAAGCGAGTGGCTGGCCACCGGCGACCTGGCCGAGCAGCAGCCGGGCGGGGAGTTGCGCTTTGTGGGCCGCAAGAGCGAGGTCATCGTGACGGCGGCGGGGGTGAATCTGCACCCGGAGGATTTGGAGGCGGCCATCGAACAGGAGCCGAATGTCGCGGCCTGCGCGGTGGTGGCGATGGAAACGGCCTCTGGTCCGGAACCCTGCGCGGTGCTGGCGATGCGGGGCAGCGGAGATCAGGCCGCGGCGGCCATCGAGCAGGCCAACCGGAGGCTGGCGGAGTTTCAGCGGCTGCGACGCTGGGTGCTGTGGCCGGAGCCCGACTTGCCGCGCACCTCGACCGGCAAGGTGAGGCGCAAGGCGGTGGCCGAGTGGTTGGCCGGAGTCCAGGCAGCGGCCAAGGCGGCGGGCAACGGCGAGAGCGGTGCGGCCACGGCGGGCGCCTTTGCAGCCTCGGCGGATTGGCTGTTGGCGCTGATTGCAGAAATCACCGGCGAGACGCCCACCGGCGTAGGAGACGAACTGCGCCTGAGCGAGGATTTGCAACTGGACAGCCTGGGCCGCGTGCAACTGGCGGCGGCTTTGGAAGAGCGACTGGGAATTGCTCCCGAGAGCGGACTGGTGGAAGAGGCGCGGACGCTGGGAGAACTGCGGGGATTGGTGGCCGGCGCAACCGAGGGAGCGCGAACAGCGCGGAATCCTGCCCATTCCGCCGAGGGGCAAACAGAAGATTCCCTTCGGCAATCCCAGGACGGGCATTCAATTCCCTCCCCTGCTGGCGAAAATCTGTCGCCGGGAGGCTCACTCCCGCTTGGTTTGGCTCAAAACGGCCAAAACTTCACACAAAATGGCAAAAACTACGGAACGCTTCAGCCGGACGCCCAGCGGCCGGCTGAAACAGAACCGTCCGGAGCAAGCCGTGTAAGCGGAGTGGAACCGGAGAGCGGCGCCGCTTCCGAAGAGTACATCTACCCGCGCTGGCCATGGCTCCGGCCCGTTCAATGGGTGCGGGCGGGCTTTATCGAGGCGGTGGCGCGGCCGCTGATCTGGGTATTGGCCCATCCCAGGGTGGTCGCGCCCCACGCGCCTGCCCCCAGTTCACAGTTCTCTGACGAGCCAATGCTGATCGTCGCCAACCACGTTACGGCCTACGACGGGCCGCTGGTGCAGTATGCTCTGCCGGGACCGGTGCGGCGGCGGATCGCGGTGGCCATGGCCGGGGACATGATCGAGGATTTCCGTCACTTCCGCAATCCCGAGCGAAATGGTGGGCGGAAGGGCTTCTATCTGCCCGGCCGGCTGATTTATCTGCTACTGACGGCGCTCTTCAACGTCTTCCCACTGCCGCGCAAGCGCAACTTCCAGCGGAGTTTTGCGCACGCCGGTGCGGCCATGGACCGCGGGTACAACGTGATGGTCTTTCCCGAGGGCGCGCGTTCGGCCGAAGGCGCCTTGGCGCGCTTTCGAGGAGGGATCGGTCTATTGGCCAGGCAATCGGGAGCGCCTGTGCTGCCAGTGGCCATTCGCGGGCTGGGCGAGTTGAAGGCAGGAGGCGGCCGGTGGTTCCGCTCCGGCAAAATCGAGGTCCACGTGGGGCAACCGATCCGTTTTGCGCCGGAAGAGACCGAGGCCGCCATCACGGCGCGGCTGCACGCCGAGGTGGAAAGACTTTTGAACGGGTGAAATGGGGAGTGGATTCCGGCCGGAATCAGCCTGGCCCGAAGGACACTGCCGGTAACCTGAAAGCGTGCCAGCAAATCGACACAGAACCTGCAACGAGGCTTGGCGATAGGGCTGTAAGGCGTCTTCCCAACTAGCGCCGAGTCTCCAGGCCGGTTTCTCCGTCTTCGGCCTTCAACCCTAGAAACTCCTGAAAAACCTCGTTCGAGAGCAGCCGCCCCCTGGCGGTCAGCCGGACCCTCTGGCCGTCGAAAACCACCAGGCCCGCTTCGGCCAGCCGCCGCACAACCTTGAGCGCCGGGGCCGCCATCGCCGGACCAAACTCCCGCTCTACAGCGGCCACTTCGACCCCTTCATTCAGCCGCAGACCCAGGAACCAAGCCTCCTCGTGCTGCTGCTGGGGCCGCAGCCAGGTGGTCTCGACCGGCTCGCTGCCAGCCAGAAAGGCCTTCATCTCGCAGGTGGTGGTCGAGCGCAGAACAGAGGCTTTCCAGGTCCGAGAATCCGGACCTGGAGCACCCACGAGCATCGACGACGCATCCAGCCCCACTCCCAGATAAGGCCGCCGCTGCCAGTAGCGCCGATTGTGCCGCGACTCCATCCCCGGCCGGCAGAAGTTCGAAATCTCGTACTGCTCCAGCCCCGCCTGCTTGAGCTTTTCGATGGCCACTTCGTACATTTGCGCCATTGCATCGTCGGTGGGAACCAGGTCCGCGTTGAAGCGAGTTCCGTGGGCCAGCACCTCCCGGCCCAGCCGCGAATCCTCGTCCACCTCGAAGATATAGACGCTGGCGTGGGGGACGCCCGAACTGGCCAGCACCGCGAGCGACTCCTCCCACGACGCCAGAGTCTGCCCGGCGAGGCCGGCAATCAGGTCCACATTCAGGTTGGTGATGCCCGCCTCGCGCAGCCGCTGAATCTCCTCGAACGCCACCGCCCGGCTGTGCCGCCGCCCGCTCACCCGCGCCTCGCGGTCGATGAACGACTGTACCCCCAGGCTGGCGCGGTTCATGCCCGCCGCTTGCAGAGCCTCCAGCGTCTCGCCGGCAAGCTGGCCCGGCGCGCATTCGACGGTAATCTCCGCGTCCGGCTCCAGGTCGAACTCTGCCCGCAGCGCCGCAAAGAGCTGCGTCACCTGCTCCGGCGCGAGTAAACTGGGCGTTCCGCCGCCCAGGTAAACCGTGTCCACGCGGCGCGGCAACTCCACGCCCATCCGCTCCGCCCACGCGCCAGCCGCAGCCAGATCCTCGACCAGCCGGTCCACATAGCGGGCCTGCACGCTGGCCGGATATACCCCCGAGGCAAAGTTGCAGTAGGCGCACTTCGACCGGCAGAAAGGAATCGAAATGTACAGGCCGAGCGCCTCGCCTTCTGTCGCCACCATGAAGAGATTGTTTCATGGGCGCGCTCACAGCCCTGGCGGTCAATCTCTGAAGCGGCCTCCCCTTGAATCTGAGCCTCCCCCCCCTTCATGCAAGAATTGAAGACAAGGAGATCCGGTTTGAAAACCTGGCCAGTTGTGGGCATCGCACTCATGCAGTTGCTGCTGCTTGCCGCCCATTGGTTCATCTACCGCACCTGGATCGACTTCTGGTGGCCTCTCGGCCCGCTGGCCGCGCTGGCGCTGCCGATAGCGATCGTGCTGCTGGCCTTCAGCTTCATCGCCGCCGCGCTGCTCGGCTTCTACTTCGCCAACCCGCTGGTCAGGCTCCTCTACTGGCTTGCCACCGTCTGGCTGGGGCTGCTCAACTTCTTTTTCATGGCCGCCTGCCTCTCGTGGCTGGTCTGGTTCGCGCTGACGCTCCTGCGGCTGCACCCGAACCGTCCGCTTCTGGCCGCCGCGCTCTTCGGTTTGGCTGCTGTGACCGGAATCTACGGCCTGGTGAACGCCCGCCTCATTCGCATCCGGCGCATTCCCATTCAACTTGCCGGCCTGCCCCCCTCCTGGCGCGGCCGCACCGCCCTGGTCATCACCGACCTGCATCTGGGCCACATCAACGGCCCCAGCTTCAGCCGCCGCATCGTCGCCCTGGCCGCTAGCCTCAACCCCGATGTTGTCTTCATCCCCGGTGACCTCTTCGACGGCTCGGGGGCCGATGCCGGGGCCCTGGTCGCGCCCTTTTGCCAACTTGCTCCGCCCTACGGCATCTACTTCTCGACCGGCAACCACGACGAATTTGGCGATGCCGCCCACTACGCCGAAATCCTCAGCCGCGCGGGCATCCGCGTCCTGGCCAATGAAAAGGTCACCGTCGATGGCCTCGACATCGTGGGCGTCGACTACACTGACTCCGGCTACCCCATCCGGCTGCGCGCCACGCTGGAGAGCCTGCGCCTGGTCCCCGGCAGGGCGAGCATTCTGCTCAACCACGCGCCCAGCCGGCTGCCCATCGTCGAGCAGGCCGGCATCGGCCTGCAACTCTCCGGCCACACCCACAGCGGACAGCTCTTCCCCTTCACCTGGCTCACCCGCCGCGCCTACGGCAGGTTCACCTACGGACTTGAGCGCTTCGGCGCGCTCGCCGTGTACACCTCGAGCGGCGCGGGAAGCTGGGGCCCTCCGATGCGCGTCGGAACCCGCCCGGAGATTGTTCTGCTCACCTTCGAGCTGGCCTAACCCGCCGCGGTTTACACTGGAATTCCATGATCCCCACACTTGCCTGGACCCCGGAAGGCGTCCGTTTTCTCGATCAGACCCGGCTCCCCCTCGAGGAGAGCTACGTTCTCGCCACCACCTATGAGCAGGTTGCCGACGTCATCGTCACCATGGTGGTGCGCGGCGCGCCGGCCATCGGCGTCTCGGCCGCCTACGGCGTCGCCTTGGGCGCATTGCGCACCAAAGCCGCCACGGCGCGGGAATTTGCACCAGAGTTCGATCAAATCTGCGCCAGGCTGGCTGGAACCCGTCCCACGGCGGTCAATCTTTTCTGGGCCCTCGACCGCATGAAGCGGCTCTTCGCCCGATTGCTGGCCTCCGGCGCCACCCTCAGCCAAGTTAAGGAAAAAATCCTCGACGAGGCCCACGCGATGTACGAGGAAGACATTCAGGCCTGCAAGGCTATGGGCGCATTCGGCGCGGCGCTGCTGCCGCGAGGAGACTCCCGGACCGCGGCCGGTGGAGATTCCTCAGCAGGAACCATTGGCGTTCTGACTCACTGCAACGCCGGCGCCCTGGCCACCTGCGGCTACGGCACCGCTCTGGGGGTCATCCGCTCGGCGGTCGAGCAGGGCCGGCGCATTCACGTCTTCGCCGACGAAACCCGCCCCTTTCTGCAAGGCGCGCGCCTCACCGCCTGGGAACTGATGGCCGACCACATTCCCACCACCGTCATCTGCGACAACATGGCCGCCAGCCTGATGCGCGCCGGACAGATTCAGGCCGTGGTCGTCGGCGCCGACCGCATCGCCGCCAACGGCGACACCGCCAATAAGATCGGTACCTACAACGTCGCCATCCTGGCCAAAGAGCACGGCATTCCGTTCTTTGTGGCCGCCCCCTGGTCCACCATCGACCTGGCCACGGCCACCGGCGAAGCCATTCCCATCGAAGAACGGCCAGCCATAGAGGTCACCCACCATGGCGGCAAGCAGCTTACTCCGAATGGCGTCGGCATTCGCAACCCTGCCTTCGACGTAACCCCGGCCAGCTACATCACCGCCATCGTCACCGAACGCGGCGTCCTGCGCGCGCCCTATGGCGAGTCGCTCAGGGCGATGGGGCTGGTAGCGAAGTAAGCAGATAGAACCGGGCTCCCAAGCCTCAAAACGAGACCTGGGAGCTCAATTCAACGCTTCCGATAAAAAATTGGTCGAGCGGAGAACCGCTTTACCGCTTTGCCGGGGCCTGTTTGGGCGCGGTGAAGGCGATCCTGGGCGGATCGGCAAGGGTAACCGTAGCCTGGACCGGCTGCGTGTGAGCTCCGCGCTTGACCTGATTCGCGTTGGGATTTCCCTTCAGCGTGAGAGCGCCGTTGGCGATCAAGGCGTCGGCGCTCCAGAGGTCGAAGCGGGCCAATGCTGGAGGAACCGGGGTCAGGCTGGAGGTTGCGGCGATGCTCCCGTGCGGCCATTCAAAGTGGAGAGCGCCTTTGGCCGAGGCGGCCAGGTCGCTGCCGGTGAAGCCGCTAAGCTCGATTTTTCCGTTGCCGTCAAAGGTACTGCCGGACGAGCGCAGCCCGAGCAACTGGCCCACGGCCGGCGGCCTGAGCTTGGCAAATTGGCCTTCCAGCACGTAAGAGGGCTTGGTCTGAGCGGCTCCAGCAGTGTGAAGCGTGCCGTTCCCGTGGACAGAGCCGCCGAGCAGGCCGGCGTCGAAGGTGGTGATCTCGGCCCCATCGGCAAGCGTACGCATAGCGGCCACCGGATCGTGAAGCGTGACCGGCCCAAGGACGAGCGATTTGGCCTTGACCGTGCCCTCCAGCAGCGGCCAGGCCGGGGCTGCCGAGGGGTGAAGGCGGTCGATCAACGTGGAGAGCAGCGTGTCCCGCTTACGCGCTCCCAGGAACGCGGCTTGAAGAACACGAGCGTCGAGCGCGCCGAACTCGACTTGAAAGGTTGGCGGGCAGGGCTGGGGAGCATCGCAGGCGGCGGTCAGCACAAGGCTGGCCGTTCCCTTTACCGGACCGTAGGAAAAGACGACCGGATCCCAGCGGAGTTGGCTCGGGCTCAGGTGGAGCGTGGCCTGGGAGATTTCGACGGGATTGGCCAGGTAATCGGCCTTCCAGTTGGCATTGCGCAAAGTGACCGTTCCCGTCAGGCTGTCGGCTGGCGCGGCTGATGAAAGCTCGGAGCCCGTTGCAGTAGCGGCAGCAGGCGAGACGCTGCCTGAAGGAGGCGTGGAAGCTGTCGCCTGGGCGGGCATCCAGGGGCCCTCGGCGGTCAGGTCTACGGAGACCGGCGCACCGGCCAGCGCATCGAGAGCCGCGGCATTATTCATGCCAGCCACATGCGCCAGTTCCCTGCCCCGGCTGACGGAAGCCTGGCCATGCACCGTAACCTGGTAGCCGGAAAGCGCCAGTCGCGCGGAAATCGTGAGCGGCGCGGCTCCGCCAGCGGGAATGGCCACCGTGGCCGTGAGCGCCTGAGGCTGCAAATCGCCTCCTGGTGGCTGGCTAGCTGGCGCGGACGTCAGAAGCAGCTTGGGAACACGAATCGGCTCGCCGAGGCCGTCGCCGCTGAGTTGCAGGTCCGCAACCGTGAAGCTGCCGGTGAGCGGCGGATCCTGAATTGCGAGCTGGTTCGCCGCATGAGCCTTGGCGGGGAGGGCGTGGCTGGAGGACGCGGATTTTCCGGGAGTGGTTTTCTCTGAGGCGGCCGGGGCGTAAGTGATTTTGCCGCTGACCGATCCGGCGGCTTCAAGGCCGGGAGCCAGCCCACTGCGCACGGTGCGCAGCGCATCCAGGCCAGCGGCCACGGGAATGCGGTCCAACTCGACAGAAAAACGCGGCAGGCCGCCGTCTTCGGGCAAACCGCCGGAGAGGCTGCCAGCCAGGCGAATGTGGCCCGAGCCGAGCGGCGAGTCGCAGGCCAGGTTGTCAATGGAGCGGGTGGTAAAGCGGGCGACAAGGGCGCAGTTAGCGTCGAAGTCCAGGGGCGCGGCCGGCGCAAACTCGGCGCGATGCACGCCGACAGCCCGCAGCCGGGCCTTGATCTGGGCCGTTTCGGCGGTGCCGTCAAGATGTAACTCGCCGGTCAGGTCGCCGCGCCAGCCGGCGTCGGAGCCGAGAAGCAAGCGGGTGAGCTGGCCTAGTTGCGCCTCGCGCCATTCCAGGTCAACGTGCAACGGCATCTGGCGCAACTCCGGCGCCTGACGCAGATTTGCCTCCATGCGCACCACGCCTGTGTCGCCCTGCTCCAGGCTCAGGTCGGTGCGGACGGGCTGGCCGCGCAGCCGGACGCGCCAGTCGCCAGGACTCTGCTGCCACAGGGAGATTTCGGCGTCGACCAGCGAAAACGGCAGCTTCTCCGCACCGTTCTTGATGTTAATGCGGGAGTTTTTGGCTGTCAGGTAGGGCAGCTTGATGGGCTTGTTCTGTTTGTCCGGGCCGGCATTTCCCGCCGCCAACTGGGCCTGAGCGGTGGCCGTGCGCAGCAGCGGATCGAGGTTCCAGCAGCCCGCAGCCGCGCGCACCAGATTCAGGCTGGCTTCATCCAGGCTGATGGAGTCGATCTCCAGGCGTCCGCGCCACAGCGAGAGCAGCCGGATGGAGGCCGTAACCGTGTTGGCGTGCAGCACCGGCTCGGCGCCATAGGCTGGATCTTCCTCAACGGTGAGATCGTTGAGCACGAAGCCCGGCCGGGGCAGCAGGCGCAGCTCTACAGAGGAAAGGCGCACCGGGCGGCCCAGCGAGGTGGAGATCAGGTGCGTGATCTGGGCCTTGTAGCGGCTCACACTCACCAGCGGGGGCACAATCAGGACAGCCAGGATGGCCGCCAGCAGCACCAGGGCCAGCCCAAGCCGCTTACGCTTCTGTTGCCGGCCTTCAGTTTCTTCGGTCATGGTCTTTTCAGTTTCAGTTGCCAGTGTTCAGTTGTCAGTTTTCAGCCGCCATTTGCCGTTTTTCCCCACGGATCATTGATTGCTGGCGGCTGGCAGTTTCATTTCACCAGGTGCAGGGTCCGGCGCCAGCGGGTTTCAGTGAAAAAGTGCAGCGCGATGTGGCCCATCCACGCCAGGTTATTGCCGATTCCCGGCTGTTCGTACTGATCTTCCGGGGTCACAAACGACCAGTAGTTGACCAGCGGCCGCCCTACGATATTCTCCCTGGGCACAAAGCCCCAGTAGCGCGAGTCCAGGCTGTTGTGCCGGTTGTCGCCCATCATGAAGTACTTTCCGGGAGGAACCGCCAGGTCGCCATTTTCGATGTATTGGGGAAAAGCGACGGCCCAGGCCTCGGTGGCGTTTGAATCCTGTGCGGGTGGAACAGATGGAAATTCGTCGAGAAACTCGCTTTCGCTGGGATTGGCCGGAGTCTCCATTCCATGCTTTGGCGGAGTCTGCGCCACGCCGTTGATGATGACGATGCCGTTATGCAAATGGATGTGGTCGCCGGGAACGCCGATCAACCGCTTCACCAGAAACAGGTACTGAGGATTCCCATCCGCATCCAGGTCCGGCAAGGGTTTGATGAAGACCACGATGTCATTGCGTTTTGGCTCGCGGTAGTGGACCAGCGGCATCCATTTGGCGGGCGGCGCCAAAGTGACGCGGTCCACCATCAGATGGTCGCCCACCAGCAGCGTCTTTTCCATCGAGCCGGAGGGAATGACAAAGTTCTGCGCCAGGAAGGTGAGGATAAACAGGCCCACCACCAAAACGGCGCAGATGCTGGCCAAGGCCTCGAAGGGCGTCTCTTCCACCGGCCCGTCAGCAGGCTGGGCCATGGGCTGAGTTCCGGCCGGTGTCTTGGGGGCGGGCGTCTTTTTCTTCGTCATTCTGTCGCTCTTTTGCAGGGGTCAGGGATCAGGGATCAGGGGTCAGTTAAACCCCGCACGCATGACCAATGACCACTGAATATTAATCTCAAACTTCTGCTAACTGATCCCTGACCCCTAATGCACCACGCGGAAGATGCGCTCCCAGCGGGCAAAGCCGGAGAGGCGGGCTGAAAGCTGCCTGCCGTGTCCGAGTCTATCATCCGCGGCTGGCAGCGCGGCCGGTCCGGGATCGGTCATCGAAGGCTGGCGGAGTGAGAAGTAGATCACCAGCGGACGAGCCACAATCTGCTCGCGCGAGACAAACCCCCAGAAGCGGGAATCCTTGCTGAAATTGCGGTTGTCGCCGAGCACAAAGTACTCGCCCTGGGGCACCACCAGTTCGCCGTTCTGGACCAGAACCCGCATCTGCCTCCACCAGACCGGATCGATGTTGGGGTCGGTATAGACCGTGGCGGGAAAGTCGTTGCCGAAGGGATCGCGTGCCGTGGGCTCAAAAACGGCGTAGGGCTCATCGAGTGGCGCGTTGTTCACCATCACCCGCCCATCGGCAATGCGCAGGCGGTCGCCGGGAATGCCCACCACTCGCTTGACAAGGTAAGGGGGCTGGGAATGGTGGAAGACGACGATCTCCCCACGCGCCACATCGCGATAGGGCATGAGCCAGCGCGTCAGTCTGCCCGCCGGGGCATAAACCTGTTTGTTGACCAGCAGAAAATCGCCCACCAGCAGAGTGCGCTCCATGCTCTCAGAGGGAATCAGGTAGGGCTGCAGCACAAAGCCGAGCAGAAACAGCGCCACCACCACCGTGCACAATAGCGAGGCCAGCGCCTCGGGCGGGGTGGGCAGATGCAGCCGCAGCCGCTCCAGCCTGAGCCAATGCCGGCTGGCTCCGTGGACAGGGGTGCTCATTGCGCCGCGGGCTCCTCTTCACCGGCCTCTGGCTGAAGCGCCTCCAGGCTGCCAACTTTGATTCCGGCTGCCGTCAACCGCTCCAGCGCGCGCCGCGCCGCATCCTGTTCGGCGTTTTTTTTGGTGCTGCCCATGCCGCGCGCCAGTTGCTTCCCCGGCTCCCCTTCCGCGGATTTGAGCCGCA
Organism: Acidobacteriaceae bacterium; assembly: GCA_003161045.1. GTDB lineage: Bacteria > Acidobacteriota > Terriglobia > Terriglobales > Acidobacteriaceae > Telmatobacter. The sequence continues at coordinate 4,527 of PMPH01000127.1, read as the reverse complement.
CTTCAACCAGAAAGCGCTTGCGGTGGTCGGGACCGCTTTCGCTCTTGACGCGGTAGACCGGCGCACCGGCGCGCGCGGCCTGCAAGTGCTCCTGCAAGGCTGATTTATAGTTCCCCAACGCGGCCCCGGAGCGCAACTCCCTGGCCAACTGCTCGACGGCCTCGCCCATCACCCAGCGGCGGACAAAGGCCCTCACCGGTTCCAGGCCGCCGTCCAGAAAGAGCGCTCCCAGCACGGCCTCCATGGTATTCGAGAGCACGGTCATCTTACGCCTGAGGCCGCTTTTGTCCTCGCCCCGGCTAAGGCGCAGGTGGCCTCCCAAGCCGATGGCCGCGGCCACCTCCGCCATGTGCTTGCGGCTGACCAACTGGGCGCGGACGCGGGTCAGCTCGCCCTCCTGCCATTCCGTATGCGTCAGAAACAGCGCCTCGGCCACCACCAGACCCAAAACGGCATCGCCCAGAAACTCCAGGCGCTCATTGTCGCCCGCCTCGGCGGCTTCTTCCATGCCGCTGGCGAAGATCTGCCCGTTGAGAACCTGCTCGCTGGCCACCCGCTCATTCGCCAAAGACCGGTGGGTCAGTGCGCGCACCAGCAGCTCCGGGCGGTTAAAACCTCGCCCCAGCGCGGTCTCCAGTTCGGCAAGAACAGCTTCCACATGCGCCTCGATTGATCCTATGACACGTCCTGGGACCGCAGCCCGAACCAAAGTTTCCGGCCCACGAGAAGCCCTCTTTAATTATTAGACCTTCCGCGCCCGCCCGGCGGCCACCCGCGCCGGATTATCGGGGATTTTCACTCCCCTTTTGCCCAGAGTCCCCCGGCTTGGCTACCGGAGGCTGGGCCGGCACGGCGCCGGGGTCGTTGTCTCCGGTAGCGTCTTCGTCGCAACTGTGCCCGTTGACAGCGTAGGCCGCCCTGACGCCCCGCTCGGCTGCCAGGCGGGTATCCTGCTGCCCGTCGCGCGTCTTCAACGCCTCTTTGTACTCCGCGACGGCCTGCTCACGCTTGCAGTCCAGATCGAGCATCCGGCCCAGGTAGATGTGCGACCAGGAGAGCAGGCGCGGATCCTTGCTGCTGGCCAGCGTCTGCTGGAATTCTTCGATGGCCTCTTCGGGGCGCCCGGTGAGAATAGCCGCCCTGGCCAAAATGAACTCCGCGCGGGCGCGATCGGCAATCGAGCCGGGCGAATCCGAATGCATGGCGAGCGCCTGGCGGGCCAGCGCGCTGGCCGTGGCCACGTCACCCGCCGCCAGCCGCGCCTCGGCCAGGTCAAGGCCAGCCAATCTGCGCGGCGCGCTGCGCGTCAGCACGTCGCCGCCGGCCTCCTTGTCGAAGTCGATGGCGCGGGCGCGATGCGCCTGCTGCTCCACGTCCATGCTGTAGACCATCTCGCCGATGGTGTCCTTCAGGCTGCTGGGATCCTTTTCAAAGAGCATCATCTGCTCGTAGAAGTACTGCGTCAGCACGAACCCCTGCTTCATATCCTGACGCACGGCCTCCTGCCGGACGGCCTCCTGCCGCTGCTGGATGGCCTGGCGCTCATGTTCATAGCGGGGCATCTCCGAGCGATCCGCGTTGGCCGGAATCCTGTACTCGGCAATCCCCGTGTCCATGGTGCGCGCCTCGATCGCCTTGATGAGGCACTCGATGGTCAAGGGCACGGTATCGGAGCGATAGCGAAACTCCAGCGGTGCCTCGCGCACCGCTTTGAGGATCGGCTGCATGCGGTCCACCGCGTTGGCCCGCGCATAAAGCAGCGGCTCGATCACGTAATGCAGATAGGTGTGGCGCACATCGTTCATGGGAATCGCGCCATTGGCTGACGGCGAAACCACCACCACGTAATCGGCGCCGTAGATGCGGGCGTTGACCATGCGCGGCGAGAGCATCGGCTCGACCACCACCACGAACCGCCGCCCGTCGTAGGTCGAGGCCGGCATCTTCAGGTAGAGGTTGGTGGCGACGATCATCTGCGAAAGCGGATCGTGGATTCCGGCGGCCTCGGCGTCGTACGTGCGATGCACCGCCAGCCAGATTCCATACAGGTCCACGGCGGCGGCAAACCCGCGCAGCAGGGGCACGACCTCGATCACCTGCGTCGAGTCGGGGGGCATCTCGGCCAGTTCCGCCGTGGTTTCCAGCTCTGGCGGCGGGGTCAGATAGAGCGCCAGCGAGATGTATTGCGCAATGTCGCGCACTCCGCCCGTCAAGCGGTGCTGGGCAATGTAAAGGCAGAGTTTGTCGCGCTGGTTGCGCGCCTCTTCGCTGTTGGCAAGCGCCAGATTCATCTCCGTGCGCACCCGCAAGCGCACCGGATCGCTCTCCTCCAGCCCCTCGTCGTAGCCGCAGGCGTTCAGCGCCGCGGCCATCAGGAAGACCGGCTCGGAGCTGACCAGCGAGATGGTGGGACCGGCCGGATCGACCAGCGAAGGCGCCTTTTCCTGCGCAAAGCCCGGCGAGGAGGAGGAACTCTGGCTCCCCGCAGGCGGCTTGGCCGAGTTGCCCTGGGACTGCGCGCGAGCCGTGGCGGGCGCAAAAGCCGTCAGCAGGCACAAAACAGCGGCCCAAAAACCGAAGGAGGATTGAAATCTTCTTTGCGTCATGAAAAACCCTGCCTGCAAGTCTAGTTAGACGCACCGGCCGGGTCAAACAGCAGCAATTCCCATAGCGGATTCAGCAATGAACACGAGACCAAAGAGCGCGCCCCGGCAAAGAGCGCAATTCTTAAGGAGCGCAATCGGCAGCGGGCGTACTGGGGCCGCCTGCCCTACGCAAATTACCTCTCGTCTGACGTCCGTCTCAGAGGGCAGCCGCAAGCGCAGGATACCGGCACACGTGGCTGGTTTCATATAGGGCGAGCAGACGCTGGCGCATCAGATAGTAGGCCGAAGAGGCCTCCTGTGCGTGAAGCGGCAGGGTCAGCCGCAAATGCCCCAGCAGCCGGCCGGGCAGCATGCCCAGTTTCACGCGGCGGACGGCGCGGCGCAACAACACCGCATCGTGCCTCATGCGCTCGGTGACGATCATGGCCTCGGTAAAGTTCCACTGCTGCGCAAAGGCGGCCAAGGCGAGCATGATCTCCGCGTTCTCACGCATTCTCCTCAGCCCTTCGTAACCGCCGAGCAGCTCCCAAATCCGTTGCGGCTCCAGATCGATCTGGCCACGGCGCGGGGTCAGATAGTCCAACGCAACCTCGGAAACCCCCGCAAAATCCACCGGATGCAGCTCGGCGACAAGCTCACGCCAATCCCGCTGCGCCGCCTTGTGTGACGAGCGCCAGCCGACGATCACCGCTCCTGCTAATCCGCAGAGCAAGGCCCAAAAGACGAGATTGGATAGCACATCAGTCATCGCGAGCATCCTACCTGTGAGCGTCCAGTATGTCAAGATTACTTTTTACACGTTGGTGCAGAGCTTCGATATAGGCGCGCAGTTCCGGCGAAAGCGGCTGCCGGGCCGGTTCCTCCAGCCAGAACTGGACCATCCAGTAGCCTAGCGCCGCCAGGGAGACGAACATCCTCGCGTGCTCCAGAAGGGTGAAGTAGCGTTCGGCGCCAAGGTAGCCGTGCAGCCCATCCACCAGGATGGCGGCCACGGCCCAGGCCGTCAACCCATTGCCCAGCGCCATCACGTGGTTGCGCCAGCCCAGCCCCAGGCTCTTCGAGGTCCGCGTCAGCACCGCGATCAGTTCGCAAATCACCAGGCTGGTGAACAGGTTTCCCCTCACCTCCAGGCGGTCCAGCAGGCTCGCGGCCGGAGGCGTGACCAGCCAAGGGAGCGTGGCGGCCAGCAGGATGCCCGCTGCGCCCAAGAGGATAAATTGTTTCCTGGCGTCCCGAACCCAGCTTCCGGTCGGACGCATCACAATGCGCGCAATCTCCCAGATCACCCCGAGTTGCAGGGCGAAATCTAGAAGAGCGCCAGACCAATAAACTTGTGCATACCAGACGTGGGATCCGTACTGGTAGATCGCAAACAGGACCATGCTCCATGCGGCCTCGAAGCCCATGTAGATCGTAAATACAGGGAACTCCCTCCACCTGCGTCGGATTATGAGGATGGAAAATAGGGAGACTTCGCCCAAAAAACTTCCTGCCCACAGTATCCAGTCGAGAACCGACAGATTCATTGCACCTCTCGACTCTCATTCTCTCTTAGTTGGAGGCTAACAACAGAGAGAATTATAGAAACTGCCGTGCTGTCAAACTATAACCCTGCAGCCTGGGGATGAGGGTTTCCGCCAAATACGGCCTGAGGATGAGGGTTCCCGCCAAATACGGCCTGAGGATGAGGGTTTCCACCAAATACAGCGGCGAAGGAGGCGACGGGGGCAAAGGACACGACGACGAGGGCGGCGAGGGCAAAACGCAGGGACTTCTTCATGGAAATTCTCCTTTTTCTGGCTCTCTTACTTTGGAAGCTAACAACAGAGAGAATTACAGGAACTACTGTTCTGCGAGACTATAGCCCGGCAGCCTGGGGATGAGGGTTTCCACCGAATACAGCCTGGGGATGAGGGTTTCC
>PMPH01000048.1 GCA_003161045.1 Acidobacteriaceae bacterium | reverse complement strand
TCGGGACTTGTGCAGAGGTTCCTTAGGCCTCTTCTGCGTTGTCACGAAGGAAACGGCTGAGACTGAGAACGGAAGTTAGGCGTTCCGGGCAGAGGATTGTCCGATCGAGCGCCCGGAAAACATAAATTTCCGAAACCGTTGAGCTTTTTCCCTATGCGTCTCTGATGCAGGTTCTGCATTGGAACGCGAAATCCCTTTCTGGGAGAGGCTCGTGTTCAAACGCAGCAGAGATATTGCTGACGCTGGTTTCTTGCCGACATTATCGAGTGTGGGCAACCAGTTTTCAGCTTTCGCAGCTTCTCTGGCTCGGCCCCTGCAGCCGTTGCCGCGCCCGCACATCCTCGTCGGCATCACCAGCCCACAGACCTGCCTGGTTCTCGGCGGCCGCCTGCGCGCGCTGCGTGAAGCAGGCTTCCGCGTAACGCTGCTTTCCAGTCCTGGCGAGTTGCTCGACCGCACTGCCGCTCAGGAAGGGGTCGAGTCGATCGCCATTCCGATGCAGCGCGAGATGGCGCCGCTGGCCGATCTCGTCGCGCTGGTGCGACTGTGCTGGTTGCTCTACCGGCTCAAGCCGGAGATGACCGAGTTCAGCACTCCCAAGGCCGGGCTGCTGGGCTCGATCGCCGCCATGCTCTGCGGAGTGCCAGCGCGGGTCTATTTCCTGCGCGGGCTCAAACTCGAGACCTCGGCCGGACTTAAGCGCCGCATCCTGCTGGCCGCCGAAAAAGTCGCCTCGGCCTGCTCTCACACTGTACTGTGCAACAGCGACAGCCTGCGCAACCGGGCGCTCGCCCTGGGTGTGGCGCCAGAAAGCAAACTGCATCTGCTGGGCAACGGCAGCAGTAACGGCGTCGATGTGGAACGCTTCTCGCCGGGCAAAAACAATTTGCGCAGCCGGCTCGGCCTCCCGCTGAATGCGCCCGTGGTGGGTTTTGTGGGCCGGCTGACCCGCGACAAGGGCCTTCCCGAGTTGATCGAGGCATTCGACGCTATCCTGGCCGCCAAGCCCGAGGCGCACCTGCTGCTGGTGGGCTGGTTTGACGCCGCCGAAGACGCGCTCGGCAGCCTTCTGCGCTGGCGCATCGAGCACCATCCGCGGATTCACATGACCGGCTTCGTCGCCGAAACGGCACCCTACTACCGCGCGATGGACGTGATGGTTCTGCCGACCTGGCGGGAAGGCTTTCCGAACGTCGTTCTGGAGGCCGCTTCCAGCGGGATTCCGGTCGTGACCACCCTGTGCACCGGTTCCCGCGACGCCGTAGTGCCGGAGGTGACCGGCCTGCTGATTCCGCCCGGCTACCCGGAGGCCATTCGCGAGGCCGTGCTGCAATTGCTCAGCAACCCGGAGCGCCGCAGGCGCATGGGCAAGGCCGCCCGCGCCTGGGTTCTTGACCACTACGTCAATGGCCGCGTTCTGAGCCTTGCCGTCTGCTACTACAAGAGCCTTCTTGAGCGGAAGCTGCCCAGGGATTTGAAGAATCCGCCGGTTCCCGCCGATTCAGCGCTCAATCCGACCTACTGATTACTGGAATCGGACCTCCGCGACCTGCAAAACGAGCCTTCGCGCCTTGAAATCGAGCCTCCGCAGCCTGCAATTTCTGGCGGTGGAAATCTTCTGTTTTGGAGACGAGAGTCCTCTGGCTTTGGAGACGAAAGCTCCCTGGCGACGAAAACCGCTCAGGGCTGCGTCTGCGGCTCGGCGGCATTCACGGGGACGCTGGCTGGCGCGGGAGGCAATTGCAGCGAGTACGCGCCGGCCTCGGCCGCTTGCAGCGCATCGCCCGGCGCAATGCCCAGAACCAATGTAGCGGCAACCGCCAGCAGCAGCGCCGCGCCCACCGCAACGCCCACCTGAGGCGCGGGAGCAGCGAAGGTCTGATCGGCCGGGCGCTGCGCCGCAACCAGGGCCAGGCGCAGATAGTACGCGGCGGCCAGACCGGAGTTCAGCAGGCCGATGAGGGCCAGCCAAATCGCTCCGCCTCCCACCGCAGCCGAAAACGAATAGAACTTGCCGAAAAATCCGCCTGTAAAGGGAATGCCGACCAGCGAGGCCAGAAAGAAGATCAGCAAACTGCCGAGCAGAGGCGAGCGGTAGATGAGTCCACGAAAATCGCCGATCAGCGGCAGTTGGTCGTCGTACCCGCTGACCAGCGTGATGACGGCGAAGATGCCCACGTTCATGGCCGCGTAAGCGGCGATGTAAAAGCTGGCGGCGGCAATGCCGCTCGACCCCAGCCCGGCGAAGGCCGCCAGCAGGTAGCCGGCGTGGGCGATCGAAGAGTAGGCCAGCATGCGCTTCACGTTCTGCTGGCGCAGCGCGGCCAGATTCCCGACGGTCATCGAGAGCACGGCCACCACCCACAGCAGCGGCTCCCAGACCGAGCGCAGCGAGGGGAGCATCTCGTAGACCACCCGCAGCAGCAGCGCGAAGGCGGCGGCCTTGGGCGCGGTGGACAACAGCGCCACTACCGGCGAGAGAGCGCCCTCGTACACGTCCGGCGTCCAGACGTGGAAGGGCGCGGCGGATACCTTGAAGAGAATGCCCACCAGCATCAGCCCCAGGCCGGCCAGGATGAAGGAATGGTTCTCGGCGGCGGGCGCCAGGCGGGCAATCTCGTAAATTTGCGTTGTGCCGGTCGCGCCGAAGATCATCGCCACGCCGTAAAGCAGAAAGCCGGTGGCGAAGGAGCCGAGCAGAAAGTACTTGATGGCCGCCTCGGGGCCGCGTCCGGTCTCTTTGCGATAGCCAGCCAGAATGTAGGTGGCGATCGAGGAGATTTCCAGGGCGATGAAGACCACCAGCAGCTCGACCGCGCCAGTCAAGAGGCACATACCCACCGCGCCGAAGACAATCAGCGCGTAGAACTCGCCCTGGTGGTGGCTGTCTTCGGGCAGGGTGTCGAGCGAGAGCAGCAAAGCCGCCAGCACGATGCCGCAGATCAGCACGTGGAAGAAGACGGTGAAGGCGCTGGTCTCAACCGTGCCGGAGAAGCCGGTTCCCATCGGCAGCGAAAGCTGCCAGAGGCTGGCCCACAGGGCGAAGGTGGCTCCGAAGGCCGCGACCCAGCCCAACGGCCGGCGCGGCCTGTGAAAAGGCAGCGTCGCGTCGGTCAGCATCACGGCCACGCCGGTCAGGGTGAGGACGACTTCGGGGAGGATGCGGAAGATGTCGGGAACAGGATTCACCGCTGGCCCTCCCCTGAGGACGAAATTGGAGACGAAATTTGGGACGAAATTTGGGGCGAAATCGGCAATGCGGTTGGCCTCGGGGCGGAAGAAAGCCGAACGGACAAAGGTGAAATCAGCCTAGCCGTGACGGACGGGAGCGCAACGGCTGGCGCCCCCAATCGCGCCCCCGATCGCGGAGGATGCACGCCCTTTTCGATGGATTGCAGCCAGAGCGAGGGAGCCACTCCCATCGTCAGCATCAGCACGGCCAGCGGCCATAGCACGGCCAGTTGGCCCAGGCGCAGGTCTTCGGGCAGCTTCGAGGCGGCCAGCGCGCTCGGGGGGCCATAGAAGAGCCGCTGCACCAGCCAGAGCATGTAGGCCGCGCCCAGGATCACGCCCAGCGTAGCGACGGTGGCCCAGCCCCGGCTGAGGCCGGCAAAGGTGCTCGATAGAATCAGAAACTCACCGACAAAATTGCTCAGCATGGGCAGCCCGATCATGGCCAAGGAGCCGATCACAAAGAAGGTGGCCGTGCGCGGCAGCTTCGCGGCCAGTCCGCCGTAGGCGTTGATCTGGCTGCTCGCATAGCGGTCATAAAGCACGCCCAGCAGCAGGAAGAGCGCGCCCTCCACCATGCCGTGCGAGAGAATCTGATAAACCGCGCCCTCCCAGCCCGTCAATGTCAGGCCGTAGATGCCCAGCGTGATGAGGCTCAGGTGGCTCAGCGCCGCATAGGCCATCAGCCGCCAGAAGTCGCGCTGGACCAGTGCAAGGCAGGCGCCATAGAGAATCCCCACCACCGCCAGGCCCACCAGCACCGGGGCCACCGCCCGCGCCTCGACGGGAAAGAGGCCGATGTGGAAGCGCAGCATCGAGTAAAGCCCCAGTTTGCCGGCCACCACCATGGCCAGGGCGACCGGAGCCTCGCTGAAGGTGTCCGCCACCCAGCCGTGCAGCGGGAAGACCGGGACCTTGACGGCAAAAGCGAAGAGAAACGCCAGCGCTGCCCACCATAAAGCGCCGGCCGGCAGGGCCCCGCTGGCAATCCAGAGCTGAAGAGTCGCGAAGTCGAAGCTGCCGGTGTGCGCGTAAAGCCACAGAATCGCCACCAGCAGGGGCGCCGAGGGAATGAAGGTGAAGAGAAAGAATTTGAGCGCGGCCCTGGGCCCGTTCTTGCGGCCGTACATGGCGATGAGAATGGCCATCGGCACCAGCGACAGCTCCCAGAAGCCGTAGTACAAGATCAAATCCAGCGAGAGGAAGATGCCCAGCATGGCCGTCTGCTGGACAAGAAATAGCGCGAAGAAGAGCTTGCGCCGCTCCTGGATGGCCCTCCAACTGGCCACCACGCCCACCGGGGCAAGCAGGCCGGTCAGCACCACCAGCCAAAGACTGAGCCCGTCCACGCCCAGGTGGTAGAAGATCGCCGGCCGCTCGATCCACTGCCGGCTGACCTCAAATTGGAAGCCGGCCTGCGCGGGATTGAAGTGCGCCGGCAGGTGCAGCGTCAGGAGGAAGGTGACGAGCGTCGTGGCCAGGGCGATCCAGTTTGCCAGCTTGCCGCGGTCGGGCGCGAGCGCCACCAGCACCGCCCCGGCCAGCGGAAGGAGCAGGATCAACGTGAGAATCAATTGGTTTATCACTGTCATTCTCTCAATGCCCCGCCACGCCCAGGTGAATTGCGGTTAAACTGGCCAGCACCGTTGCCCATGGAACCAGCAGAAAGAGCAGCACCAGCGCTGCTCCGGCGGCCACCCAGGCCGCGTAGGAGCGCAGATTGCCCGATTGCCAGCGTTGCAGAGCCGCGCCCGCCAGCTTGGCGACGCCGCCCAGCAGCCAGGCCGCCCCCCCCAGAATGCCGATCTCCACCACCCACTCCAGGAAGAACTTCGAGAGGCCGAGCAGCGGCTTCACCACCGTTGCGCCGTAGAACTCGTCGACAAAGTACTTGTCAGCCAGCAGCCTGTAACCGCCCGGAAGAGCAGTGGCCAGGCTCGCCGCGAGCGTGGATTTTTCCCGGTAGAGCAGGTGGGCCACCAGCCAGCCCGCCAGCGCCACGCCGACGGCCACCAGGCTCAGAACCAGTTCCAGGTGCGCGCTGCCGCCTGTCTCGGCGGCTCCAGCGCCCACCGATGGCGCCAGGAAGCCGCCGAAGCGCCCAACTCCCGCCCAGGTGCCGCCGATCCAGCCGCCGCAGATGGAGAGCAGGGCCAGAATCAACAGCGGCCCGCGCATCGACCATGGGCTTTCGTGCGGATGAACCTCCGGGCTGCGCGGCTTGCCCAGGAAGGCCAGGTACCACAGCCGGAACATGTAGAACGAGGTCAAGAGAGCCGTAACCACGCCCACCAGCCAGAGCACACGCCCATTCGCCCCCTGCAAAAAGGCCGCGTAGAGGATGGCGTCCTTGGAAAAGAACCCGGCAAAGGGAAAGAATCCCGCAATGGCCAGAACGCCCACCGTGGTGACGGCGAAGGTGACCGGAAGTTTCTTCCACAAACCGCCCATCTTGCGCAGATCCTGCTCGCCGCCGAGGCCATGAATCACCGCGCCCGCCGCCAGGAAGAGCAGCGCCTTGAAGAAGGCGTGCGTGACCAGGTGGAAGATGGCCGCCGAGTAGGCCGCCACGCCGCAGCCCAGGAACATATAGCCGAGCTGCGAGATGGTCGAGTAGGCCAGCACCCGCTTGATGTCGTTTTGAACAAGAGCGATCGTCGCCGCGAAGATGGCCGTCAGCGCGCCCACAATCGCCACCACACCCAGCGCAAAGGGCGCGTGGCCAAAGAGCACGTGGTTGCGCGCGACCATGTAAACGCCGGCGGTGACCATGGTGGCCGCGTGGATCAGCGCGGAGACCGGCGTGGGGCCTTCCATCGCGTCCGGCAGCCAGATGTAGAGCGGAAGCTGCGCGCTTTTGCCCGCCGCGCCCAGCATCAGGCAAAGCGCGATCACCGTGACCACGCCCCCTTGCCAGCCTGGATCCTGTCCAAGTTTTGTTGCGATCTCGGTGAAGGTGAGCGTGCCGAAGTTGGCCAGCAGCAGAAACATTGCGATCAAAAAGCCGAAATCGCCGATGCGATTGACAATAAAAGCCTTTTTCCCCGCGTCGGCCGCCGATTTTTTCTGAAAATAGAAGCCAATCAGCAGGTACGAGGCCAGCCCCACGCCCTCCCAGCCGATGAACATCACCAGGGCATTGGCAGCCAGCACCAGCACCGACATGAAAAACAGAAACAGATTCAGGAAAGAAAAGTAGCGCGCGTAGCCCTCGTCGTCGCCCATGTAGCCGACCGAGTAGACGTGAATCAGGAAACCGACGCCGGTGACCACCAGCAGCATCACCAGCGAAAGCTGGTCGAGCACGAAGCTGAAGTCCACGTGCAGTGCGCCGGCGTTGATCCAGGCGAAGGGGCAGGTTTCGGTCAAAGGTAGCGAGACCGGGGGAAGTAAACCCTGGGGAAGCAACTTCTGTAATGGGCCAGCCCCGAAGACGCCCGCCGCGGCCTCCAGCACCACGCTGAAGGCCGCCAGCGGCGCCGCCAGCGCGACCGTGGTCACGAGCCACTTGGGCAGCCGGCGGCCGAGGATTCCGTTGATGAGGAATCCGGCGAAGGGCGCGAGCGGAATCAGCCAGAGAGGAAGGTGTGCGTTCATAGTTTCATCAGGTCGATGCGGTCGACGGCCAGGGTTGCNNTTGCGCGGGCGCGGAAGACGGCGATGATGATGGCCAGGCCCACGGCAGCTTCAGCCGCGGCCACCATCATCACAAAAAAGACGAAGATCTGCCCCTTCACCGTGTGCCACTGGTGGGCGAAGGTCACAAACGAGAGATTGACCCCGTTGAGCATCAGCTCAATGGACATGAAGACGGTAATCAGATTCCGCTTGATGAGAAAGCCGAGCACGCCGAGTGAAAACAGCGCCGCGCTCAACAGCAGGAACCAGGAAATCGGAACTTCCTCCCAGAGGAGAGAACTCATTTGCCGCCCGTCCTTTCCGCGCTGCCTGCAGGGTCCGCACCGCTTTCAGGGCCTGCGCCGCCTTGCGGCTCTCCACTGCCAGGGCGGGCCAGGGCAACCGCGCCCAGAATGGCAATCAGAATCAGCACCGAGGTGACCTCGAAGGGCAGCAGAAGCCGTGTGAAGAGCACCGCGCTCAGCTCTTCCGTCGGGGTAATGCTGTCGCGCACCGATGAGACGCCCAAACCCTGCGCGCACAAGAGCACGGTGGCCATCACGGCCAGGATGGCGACCACCGCGGGAAAGCCCACCGCCCGCGCCGCGCGGCTGCCCCGTGTGCGCTCCTCGCGCCCCGCGTTGAGCAGCATCACGACGAAGGTGAACAGCACCATGATGGCGCCGGCGTAGACGATCACCTGCGCCGCAGCCAGGAACTCCGCGCCCAGCAGCAGGTAGAGCACGGCCAGCGAGGTCATCACCACAATCAGCGACAAGGCGCTGTTGATGGGATGAGTCTGGAGCAGAAGGTTGATCGCTCCAGCCAGGCAGAATCCGGCAAACACAATAAACAGAATCAGGTGCATCGATTGCGTCCTAGGTGGGCAAAGCCTGCCCGAACCGGCCGGTTGAGGGGAAGGAAAAGCGGAGCGGAGCGCTCAAAAAATGGAGCGGAACGCTCGATAAATGGAGCAGGTCGATCGGGCTCCAGAAAATCCTCCCCAGTGGTGCCGTTTAGCGAAAAGCCAGCCAGAGGCTGGTCGCCACAATGTTCAGAATGGCCAGCGGCGTAAGGTACCGCCAGCCGAAGTTCATCAACTGGTCATAGCGGAGGCGCGGCAGAGTTCCCCGCACCCAGATGTATAGAAAGAGGAAGCAGAAGACCTTGGCCGCAAACCAGAAGATGGGAAACAGCGCGTGAACCAGAATATTCTCCGGCGGTGGAATCAGGTTGCCGAAGGGGCTGGTCCAGCCGCCCAGAAACAAGAGCGTGGCCACGCAGCCCACGGTGATCATGTTGGCGTACTCGGCCATGAAGAACATGGCGAACTTCATCGAGCTGTACTCGGTGTGATAGCCGCCGGTCAGCTCGCTCTCCGCCTCGGGCAGGTCGAAGGGAGAACGGTTGGTCTCGGCAAAGGCCGCCGCCAGATAGATGAAAAAGGCCACAAACTGCATTCCGCCAAAGACATTCCAGCTCAGAACGCCCTTGGTTGCCTGCTGCTCGACGATCACGCGCAGGTTGAAGGTTCCGGCGCGCAGCACCACCCCCACCAGCGAGAGGCCCAGCGCCAGCTCGTAGCTGACCAACTGCGCCGAGCAGCGCAGCGAGCCCAGCAGCGAGTACTTGTTGTTCGACGACCAGCCGGCCAGCGCAATGCCATAGACGCCGATCGAGGTGACGCCCAGGATCACCAGCAGTCCGATATTCACATTGGAAATCTCGAAGAGATCCAGGCCGCCGGGCCCGGCGTTGGGCTCGCCAAAGGGCACTACAGCAATCGAAATCAGCGCGCAGCCAAGCGAGAGGATGGGAGCGATCAGGTAGAGCGGCCGGTAGACGCTGGTGGGGATGATGTCCTCTTTGAGGAAGGACTTCGCCCCGTCCACCAGCGGCTGCAAGAGGCCAAAGGGCCCCACGCGGCTGGGCCCCCAGCGGTTCTGGATGCGGCCCACCAGCTTGCGCTCCAGCAGTATGGTGTAGGCGACGCCCATCAGCAGCACCGCCGTCACCACGGCCACCTTCAGCACACTCCACAAAAAAAACTGCCAAATCGTCACTGGTCTTCAGCCTCTCTTGCTCAAACTCCGCCAGAAACCCTGCACCGCAACCTCACAACGCCTTCCGCCCGCCAAATCTAGCCTGATGCGCTTTCAGCTCCTGGAGCGCCGGACTATGCTCGCCCAGCCCTCCCGAGGTAAACAATCCGTCGTGAGCGGACGCAATCCGCCCCTGCCCGCGCGAAACCGGCCCCGCCGGCGCCAAGCCCGGTTCGGTCGGCACGTCGTTGCCGGCCAGCAGATTCACGCGCCCCGAATTCGCCTGCGCGTAGCCCGGAACCAGCCGGGCAATTTCGTCCAAGACGGCCAGCGGATCGAAGGGGCTCAGCTTCGGTTCTAGATTATTGGCCGCCAGCCACACCGCATGGCGGTCCGCCTCGCCGGCCTGCGCGCCGCGCGACTGGCCCAGGTCGGCCGTAACGCTGCCCTTGCCAAAGGGAACCAGCCCCTTCACATCCGCGCCCATCGCGCCGGCCAGCCGGACCAGAATTTCGAAGTCCGGCTTCACTCCCGCCCGGTCCGCCGCTTGTTTTACCAGTTGCAGGTCGCCGAAGGTGTTGGTCACCGTGCCGCTCTTTTCATAAAGGCTGGCCGCCGGGAAGACCACATCGGCCAGAGCCGACGTCTCGGTGAGGAAGAGATCCAGCGCAATCACAAAGGTTTTCTTCAAGGTTTCCGCGTTGAGGCCCAGATTTTTCACCGGGTCGGCGCCCACCACCAGCAGCGCGCCCAGCTCGCCCGCGGCCGCCGCGGCGAAAATCCCGGTCTGCGTCAAGCCGGGCGCGGCGGGAAGGCCATCGTATTCAGCGGCAAAAGCTCCAGGATCGATCACCGGCACGTAGCCCGGCAGCAGGTCCGGCAACAGCCCCATGTCGGCCGCGCCGCGCGCATTGGCATGGTCGCCGAGCAGGGCGAAGCGGACTGACCCGCAATTGGGCCCGGAAGTGGGCCCGGAATTGGGGCCGCGCTGCAATCCCCAGGCCACCAGCGATTTGAGGGCCTGGCCGCGGAACTCCTGGCCGCAGATGACCAAGAGCGACTCCTCGGCCTGGATAGCCTTGCGAAAAGCCAGATGGGCGGCAATCGGATCGGTGCTGCCCAGATAAACCGGCAGGCTGCTATAGCCCTCGGCCGGCAGCCGCAGCGTGGCCTTGGCCTGGCGCTCCAGCTTGATGGCCCGGTGGTTGGCCACGTAGAGCCGGGCGCGCCTCAGGCGCACGTTGGTGCGCAGATTCCAGGCCAGCAACGGATGCTCTTCGGTGGGATTGCCACCGATCAGCAGAATCGCCGGCGTCGTGGCCGCCTCGCGCAAACTGGCCGCCCGGCCCTCGTGCCCGGCCAGGGCGCGGGCGAAGGAGGCGTAATCGGTGCTGCGCTCGTGGTCGATATTGTTGGTGCCGAGAACGGTCCGCGCGAACTTCTGCAGCAGGTAGTTTTCCTCGTTGGTGGTGCGGTTGGAGCCGATGACGCCGATGGCCGCGCTGCCACGCGCATTTCCCGCCCGCGCATTCCCAGTCTGGCCGTCGCGCACCTCCTTCAGCTTGCCGGCGGCTAGCCGCAGCGCGTGCTCCCAGGTGGCCTCCACCAGCCGGCCCTCGCCGTTGCGCACCAGGGGCTTGGTCAGCCGCTCCTGACTTCCCACAAAATCGAAGCCGAAACGCCCCTTGGCGCAGAGAAAATCGCCGTTGATGCCACTCCGGTCGCGATTGTCGGCGCGGACGATCTCGCAACCGTCATTCGCCTGCCGCACGCCCAGGGTCACCTTGCAGCCGTCGGCGCAGTGCGCGCAGACGGTCGCCACGTGGTTCATCTCCCAGGGCCTGGTCTTGTAGCGATAAGAACCCGAGGTCAGCGCGCCCACCGGGCAGATGTCGATGCACATGCCGCACTGCTCGCAGTCCAACTGGCTGCCTTGCCCGCCAGGCCCCGCGCCGTTGGGGGCGACCGTAGCGCTCACGCCGCGATTCTGCACTCCCAGCGCCCACACGTCCATGCCCTCGCCGCAGACGCGGATGCAGCGGTAGCAAAGGATGCAGCGCGGGCGGTCGTAGTAGACGGCCGGCGACCACTGCTGCTCCTCGCGGTGGTTTTTGGCCTCGGCGTAAAGGCTTTCCCCGGCGCCGTACTTGTAGGTCATGTCCTGCAATTCGCACTCGCCGCCGGCATCGCAGACCGGGCAATCGAGCGGGTGGTTGCCCAGCAGCAGCTCGATCATCGCCTTGCGCGACTGCGTAATCTCCTCGGAATCGGTGATGAAGACCTGGCCCTCGGCGACCGTGGTGGTGCAGGCGGTTTGCAGCTTGGGCACTTTTTCCTGGCGCACCAGGCACATGCGGCAGGCCGCCTGCAAACTGAGCCCAGGGTAGTAGCAGAAGGCCGGAANNGGCCGGAATCTCGATGCCCGCCCGGCGGCAGGCGTCAATCAGCAGTGTCCCCGCCGGAGCCGTCAACTTCTTTCCATCGACAATGAAGATTACGTCTGCCATTTTTCCTTATGCGGCCTGTGTTTCTTCCGTGAATGGAAGGGACCGGGGTAGCGGCACTGAAAGCCACTCCACAAAATACTCCTTCGTCTCGTGGCCAGGATCGAACTCGTTGAAATTGACGTTGGTCGCCGCCGCCTCTGGAAGGGGTTCTCCGGCCTTCGCAGTTTCGCTCAGATAAACTTCCAACGCTTCGCGCATATTCGCGCGTGTATCTTCCAGCGTGTCGCCAAGCGAGCCGCATCCGGGCACATCCGGAGAAAATGCGCTCCAGTTATTCGCACCTTTTTCGTAAACCACCAGATATTCCCTCGTCATTTGAGTCCTGCTTTCTTGAGAATGCTATGCAGCAGCCCCTTCCCGATTTCCTTTCCGGCATGCACCGGCACAATCAGCAATCCCGGCTTGACCGGATGACGGAAATGCTGGTGACTTCCAGTCTGTCCCGTACTCGACCAGCCATCGGCTTCGAGAATGCGTACTAGCTCTTGCGGTTTCACTCTCTCGCTCGTTCCTTACCCCACCGCCGACTCCCCGTGCCTTGCGAACGGGCACGGCCTCCCGTTCAAATGCTCCTCGAACTCCTTGCGGAACTTCTTCACAAATCCCAGAATCGGCCCGGCCGCCGCGTCGCCCAGCGGGCAGAAGGTCCGGCCCATCATGTTCTCGGCAATGTACTGCATGTTGTCGATGTCCTTGGCTTCGCCGAAGCCCGCGTGGAAGCGCGTGAGCGACTTTTTCAGCCAGTCGGTCCCCTCGCGGCAGGGAATGCACCAGCCGCAGCTTTCGTGCTGGTAAAAACTGATCGTCCTGAGCGCAAACTCGACGATGCAGGTTTGATCGTCGATGACCACCACGCCCGCCGAGCCGAGCATCGAACCTGCCTTCGCCACCTGGTCGAAGTCCATGCCGATGTCGATCTCTTCGGGCAATAAAACGGGAGTAGAACAGCCGCCGGGAATCACCGCCTTCAGCCCGCGCCCGCCCTTCACGCCGCCGCCCACCTCGTAGATCATCTTCTTGAGGTTATAGCCCATGGGCAGCTCGTAGACGCCGGGCCGCTCGATGTGGCCGCTCAGGCTGAAGAGGCGCGTCCCGCCGTTGCGCTCCGAGCCCACCGCCGCGTAGGCCGCCGCGCCCATCGCGATCACATGGGGCACGGTGGCGATGGTCTCAGCGTTGTTGATCACCGTCGGTCCGCCGTAGAGGCCGACCAGGGCCGGGAAGGGCGGCTTGATCCTCGGCACGCCCCGCTTGCCCTCGACCGACTCCATCAGCGCCGACTCTTCGCCCACCTCGTAGGCCCCCGCGCCGGTCTGCGTGATGATCTGGAACTCCGTCCCCGTTGATTCGTCTCCGAGGCCGAAGATGTTTTTGCCAAGAAATCCGCGGGCGTAGGCGTCGGCCACGGCCTTCTCCATGATTTCCAGCAGATAGCGGTACTCGCCGCGCAGATAGATGAAGCCCTGTTTCGCGCCGATGGCCAGGCCCGCGATGATCGCGCCCTCGATGACCGAGTGCGGATCGTGCAGGAAAATCAGGTGGTCCTTGCAGGTTCCCGGCTCGCTCTCGTCGCCGTTCACCACCACGAACTTGGGCTTGTCCAACTGCTTGGGCACAAACGACCACTTCATGCCGGTCGGAAAGCCCGCGCCGCCGCGCCCGCGCAGGCCGCTGGCCTTCATCTCGGCGATGATCCACTCCGCACCCTGCTCCAGGCACTTTTTCGCCGACTGATAGCCGCCCAGTTCAAGATAGCGGTCGATCTCGGCCGCGCCCTGGCCAAAGCGCCGCGTGACGATCTTCACCTCGTCGGGATGGGAGACCAGTCTAGGCATTCCTTCCCTTTCCTTCCGCATCGGCTTGCGGCCCCGGCGACGAAGCTCCATCGCCGGGGACCCCGGCTTCCCACCCCGGCGACGAAGACCCGTCGCCGGGGGCCCAGGCCTTTTCGCGATAGCCGGCCAGAATCCCGGCAACGAGCCATGGCGTCAGCTCGTCGTGGAAGTCGTAGTTGACCTGAATGGCCGGCGCCCACGAACAGGCCCCGATGCACTCGACCTCCTCCAGCGAAAAGAGCCCGTCGGCCGTCACGACCCCGCTGGCCACGCCCAGTTCCTGCTGGAAACGCTCGTAAATTTCGTTGGCCCCGCGCAGCATGCAACTGATGTTGGTGCAGACCTGCACGTGGTAGCGGCCCACCGGCCGGAAGCGCAGCATCGAGTAGTAGGTAGCCACGTTGCGCACCTCGAGTTCCGTGACGCCGACGCGCTGGGCCACCTCCACAACAACCGCGTCGGAGATATAGCCGATCTCGTCCTGCGCATAGAGCAGCATCGGCACCAGCGCCGAGCGCTTGACCGTGTACCGGGCCGCCAGCGCATCGAAGCGCGCCGCCAGATGGGGCGAAAACAGGCTCAAGCTTTCCGAATTCATCGCATCCACTCCCGCAGCCTCGCTCCAGGAAACCACAAACTGAATTCAAATGGTTTCACCGGCATTCCCTCAGGGGCTAAAGCCCAAATCCTGTTTTGTTGCTGATGTACGGGCTGAAGCCCGTACCCTCCAACCGCCGATTTATTCTCTGACCCCTGACCCCTGATCCCTGTTCCCTACCTGTCAATCTCCCCCAGCACAATGTCAATCGAGCCAATGACGGCCACCACGTCGGCCAGCATCCTTCCGGCGCACATTGCCTCCAGCGCCTGCAAGGTGGCAAAAGTAGGAGCGCGCACGTGGACGCGGTAAGGCTTGGCCGTGCCGTCGGAGACCACATAGTAGCCCATCTGCCCGCGCGGCGATTCAATGCCCTGATAAACCTCGCCGGCCGGCACCGCGAAGCCCTCGGTGACGATCTTGAAGTGATGGATCAGGGCCTCCATCTGAGTCTTCATCTTTTCGCGGTCGGGCAGCACGATTTTGGGCGCATCGGCCTTGATCGGGCCTTCGGGAAGGCCGTCCAGCGCCTGCTGGATAATCTTCACGCTCTCGCGCATCTCGATGAGCCGCACCTCGTACCGCGCCCAGCAGTCGCCTGCGGTCGAGACGGGCACCTGGAACTGAAATTTCTCGTAGCCGGAGTAGGGCATATCGCGCCGCAGNNCCCTTCAGCCGGTTGCGGAAGATCGGATTGCCGGTCAAAAGATTCGAGTATTCGTCGATCTTCTCCGGAAAAGTGCGGATGAATCCCTGCACGCGGCCTAAAAAGTCCAGCGGCGGCTCCATCGCCAGGCCGCCGATGCGGATGTAGCTGGTCATCATCCGCTGTCCGGACAGGTCATCGAAAAGCCGGAGAATCTCCTCCCGTTCCCGGAAGGTGTAAAGGAAGACGGTCAAGGCGCCTACGTCCATGGCGTGGGTGCCCAGCCAGACCAGGTGCGAGTTCAGGCGGGTCAGCTCGGACAGGAGCACCCGCAGCCACTGCGCCTTTTCGGGAATCTCGAGGCCCAGCAGCTTTTCGACGGCCAGGCAGTAGCACAAATTGTTGGCCATGGGGCTGAGGTAGTCGATGCGGTCGGTGAGCGGCACCACCTGCTGATAGAACTTGGCCTCGCAGGTCTTCTCGATGCCGGTGTGCAGGTAGCCAATCTCCGGGTAGAGCCGGACCACGATCTCGCCGTCGATCTCCAGCACCAGGCGCAGAACCCCGTGCGTGGAGGGGTGCTGCGGCCCCATGTTCAGGATCATCTGCTGATGGTGAGCGCCTTCGGCCACCGGGACTTCGAGGATGGGCGTGCCAATCGTCTCGGTCATCTAATGCATTTCTCCCTGAGATGGAACCTTGGCAGATGTAGCGCTGGCAGATGCAGCCCCGGCAGGCTGATCGCAGAGTCGCGATTTCTTGAAAAATTGCAAACGCGCGGCAATGGTTTCGATAGTGTGCGGAAGGAGAAATGCATCAGCGGTAGCCCTCCACCGGATAGTCCTTGCGCAACGGGTGCCCCTGCCAGTCGTCGGGCATCATGATGCGGCACAGGTTGGGGTGGCCACTGAAGCGAATGCCGAACAGGTCGAAGACCTCGCGCTCGTAAAAGTTGGCCGAAGGCCAGAGCGGTGTGATCGAATCGACCTCCGGGGCGGCGGCGTCCACCAGCACCCGCAGCCGGATGCGCTCTTTATANNAGTTGTAGCCGGCCGCCTGCACGGCCGCCGCCGCCGGGCGAATCTCCTCCGGCGCGATGGTCAGGGTCAACTCGCCGTGGTCAAATTTGGCGTCAGCCAGGGCTTCGGGCTTCCAGGCCAGAAGGGCCCTCACCGCCGGATGCTCCGCGAGCTCTTCCAGCACGGCGGCCCTGCCGAACAGTGCCTTCTTCACGGTCTTCTTCCCGGACTCGTTTCCGGCGTCGCCCACGGTGTTTCCCCCAGGCTCGCCCATGCTAGAGGTCCGCCTTGTCCTGGCTCCAGTTCAGAATGCCCTTGCGCACAATGTAGTAGAGCCCCACGGCCATAAATCCCAGGTAGACCAGCATCTCCCAGAAGCCGAAGAAACGGGAGCCGGTGAGTGCGGGCAGCTTGCGGTAGACCACGGCCCATGGCATCATGAAGACCGTCTCCACGTCAAACAAAATGAACAGCATGGCCACCATATAGAAGCGCACGCTGAAGCGCTTGCGGGCATCGCCCACGGCCACGATGCCGCACTCGTAGGCGGCCAGCTTGGTGGCCGTATCGCGATGCCGCCCGACAAACCACGAGGCTGTCACGATTCCCGTCCCTAGCCCGAATACGGCCAGGATTTGCAGCAGCAGAGGAAGATATTGCCAGTTGTAAGGAACCATCTTCGCCTCGCCTGGAAAACCAGTAGAGCTGCACCCAGCTCGGCGAAGCCGCCAACCGCTTCGGCGCGACAGGACGCTGGATTGAGATTAGGTTTTCAACCTCGTTCCGTCAAGGCATTGCCGCGAGTTGCCGGCGCATGGAGAATTTTTCGGGGATAGAAGTTCAAACAAAACCGGCCTTTCCCATGCGCCGCAAACCGCCGTTTGCAGAGGATTTTGTCATTTCTTGCAGAGAATTTCGCCGTTCTATGAGACGCTGGCGCCGTTTCAGAGCTGGAGCCGTTTCGGAAACGATAGAGCGGTTCTCCAGTTGCTGAATCGGAAAACCTCCGCCACCACGCACGGTTCTCGAAAATCCGAGTATACTGGGAAACCGCTCCAGAGCCGGGGTGATAAGCGGCAACCGCGCGCGCCGCCGTCTGAGTTCCCGGAATGGAACGCAAGAATCGGCTGCTTACACGTGGGAAACAGTACCTTCGTCATCTGAAAAATCTGGCCATCGCGCCGAAGAAGAGGGTGAGGATAAAACCATGGCTGCCACCAGGACCACCGGCTCCTCGATTCTGGCCTCCATGCCGGCTGGCCCCTCCGACCGTGTGCGCTCCAAGCGCCGCCGCCGCATCACCCCTCGGGCGGGACGCGCTCTCGAGATCCTCGGCCATGCCATCGAATACCTTACCGATGAGTTCGTGCATCAGGGCGCACAGTTTTCCGCCAAGAATGAGCAGTTGGAGGCCGTGCAAATACTGATGGCGCTCAACCGCCAGGTCTATTTCGAATGCCCCGAAGTGCCGACCTTTGGCGAGCGCTGCCGCGCCCTGCTGCATCTTCACTCGGCGTAGCCCTTCGCGACGCGGGAGTTGCCGCAAAGCCGCTGCCGGACTCAACCAGGAACCTCGGAAACTTTATGCGGCTCGGAAACTTTATGCCGGCTCAAAAGATTTGTGCCGGAAATGGACGCCCTGTCCCGCTTTTTGGTTTTCTGCCGGCCTGAAGCTGAACCGGAAATGGTTTTGGGGATGCTCTTCCTGGCTCAGCTTCGGGCCTGAGCCGCTTGCACAGGCCCTGGTCCCTACCCCACCGACTGCACCGTCCCCTTGCCCACCAGTTCCTCGACCCGCTCGACCCAGCCGCGGTCGGCCGCCACGCTCATCCCCTCCGGCTCCAGGATCACCGCGTACTCGTCTTTCTTCTCGAGATGCAGCATCACCTTGCCCGGCCCCGGCGCCGCGTCGGCCGCGCTCTTCAGGCCAGCCAGCGTTTCTTCCGTCGCGCAGTCCAGGTTGATGCGAATCCGCACTCCCGACGGCAGCTTCACCTGCACCTCTTCCAGAGCCTGGATCGAGCTGATGGAGATCTTCGGCGCCGCATCCTCCTCGCCCATCAGCACGCCGCGCACCACCACCGGCGCCTCCATCTTCAACTTGTCTGAAAGCTTTTCGTAATCCCGCGAAAAGCAGATCAGGTCGATCTTGCCCGTCGCGTCCTCGAGAGCCGCCTGCGCATAAAGCTTCTGATCGCGCTTGCTCTTCTGCACCCTCAGCCCCAGGATCATCCCGGCGACCTGAATCTCGTCGGACGGGTCCGCCTGCGAGCCCCAGCGCTTCTCCGGCGGCTTGCGCTCCAGCGCCTCGGCCACGGAGATCACGCCGGTCAGATTCCTCAGCTTTTCGGCGTACTTGTCCAGCGGATGCCCCGACACAAAGAAGCCCAAAACCTCTTTTTCATTGGCCAGCCGCTCGCCCTCTTCCCAATCGGGCACCTTTGGCAGGTCGTCGCCGCCCTCGCGTCCGGCCTTGGGCCCCTCATCGAAGAGCCCGAAGAGCCCGGCCTGCCCCTGCGCCGCGTCTTTCTGGGCCTTCTGCGCCCTCTCCATCGCCTTGTCCACGGCGGCCATCAGCGGTCCGCGCCGGCCCAGCGAGTCCAGCGCCCCGGCCTTGATCAGCGACTCGATCACCCGCTTGTTCATCACCCGCAGATCGACCTTTTCGCAGAACTCCCAGAGGCTCTTGAAGCGCCCGCCCACCTCGGCGCGCGCCTTCATGATCGATTCGATCGCATTGCCGCCCACGTTCTTCACCGCCGCCAGGCCAAAGCGTATCGCCTGGCCATTGGGAGAATCGTGCGGCGTAAACTGCGCCCCGGAATCCTGCACGTCGGGCGGCTCCACGCTAATGCCCATCTCCTTGCACTCGCCGATGTACTTGACCACATTCTCCGGCTTCGAGGTCTCCGAGGTCAGCAGAGCAGCCATGAACTCGACCGGGTAATGCGTCTTCAGGTAGGCCGTCTGGTAGGCCAAGAGGGCATAAGCCGCCGAGTGCGATTTATTGAAGCCGTAGCCGGCAAACTTCTCCATCTGGTCGAATATTTCGCCCGCCGTGGCCTTTTTGTGCCCCGCCGCCTCGGCCCCCGCCATGAAGCGTTCGCGCTGCTGGGCCATCTCCTCGGGCTTCTTCTTGCCCATCGCCCGGCGCAGCAGGTCGGCCTCGCCCAGCGAGTAATTCGCCAGCACGTTCGAAATCTGCATCACCTGTTCCT
>PMPH01000116.1 GCA_003161045.1 Acidobacteriaceae bacterium | reverse complement strand
TCGATCACGATGATGCCGCCCAGGTCGCGCAGGCGAATCTGGCGCACGATTTCGGGCACGGCGTCGAGGTTGGTCTTGACGATGGTGTCCTCAAGCCGGGCCGACTTGCCCACGTACTTTCCTGTGTTGATGTCGATGGCCACCAGCGCTTCAGTCTGGTTGATGACGATCGAGCCGCCCGACTTGAGCCAGACCTTGGAGCGCAAAGCCTTCGAGATTTCGTCCTGAATGCCGAAGTGCTCGAAGAGCGGAGTCTCCTTGGTGTAGAGCTTGACGCGGCGCACCAGCGACGGGGAGAAGCGGTTGAGAAAGCGGACGATCCGCTCGTAGTCGTCCTGGGAATCGACCCAGATGGAGGAAAAGTTGCTGCTTACCTGGTCGCGCAGAATGCGCTCGATCAGAGAGAGATCGTGATAGATCAGCGCCGGCGACTTGGAGGTGTCGGAGCGCTGCTTGATCTCGGACCACAGGTGCAGCAGGAAGCGCAGGTCGGCGCGCAAATCCTCTTCCGATGCACCCTCGGCGGCGGTGCGCACGATGAATCCGCCCGAAGCTTCGCCGCGCTCGTGGATCAAAATCCGCTTCAGCCGCTGGCGCTCCTCGTCAGAGGCGATTTTGCGGCTGACGCCGACGTGTGAGACGGTGGGCATGAAGACCAGGAAGCGTCCGGGCAGGGCAATGTGCGAGGTGATGCGCGCACCCTTCTTGGCGATAGGCTCCTTGGCGATCTGGACCAGAATCTCCTGGCCCGGCTTCAATAAATCGCTGATGATGGGCAGGTCGGACATCTGCGCCGAACGGCGCGAGGGACCGCGGCCCCGGCCGCCTTGCGCGCCCTGCGTCGCCGGGCCTCCACGCCCGCGGCGTCCGCGGCCAGCGCGATCACGGCGCGGCTGGCCTGAACCTTCGCCGCCAGCCTCCTGCGCAGAACCTTCGGCTCCGGCGCCGGTCTGGCCTTCGGCCAAGGCCTCTTCATCCTCGTCCTCGAAGCCTTCCTCGTCCTCCTCCACCTTTTCGTCCAGGTCCAACCCAATGCGGTGCTCGAGGTGGGCCTCCTGCAGCAACTCGCCCAGGTCGCCGCTGCGAATCTGGGTGGGCAGCGTCTCCTCTTCAAGATCGTCCAGGTCGTGCTCTTCAACCTTGCCGTGGGGATGGTGGTGGGGAGCGTCGAACTCCTCCTCCTCGATAATCTCTTCCTCAATGAGGCCGCTGCCGGGAGCGTAGGCCGAGACTGAGGGCATAGAAGCGGGCTTGGCCGCAGGCTTTGCAGCTTCCTCTTCGGCCTTCTTCTTGGCGCCCAGCCCAAAGAGCCGGAAGCCGACAGGAGGCAGCGGGTCGACATTGTGGGAGGCGGCTGCGTCAGCTTCCGGCTCGGTCGTTTCAGGCGCAACTTCATCGGCGGAGGGGTGAGCCTCGGCCTGAACCAGCGCCGGATGAATCCGGTCGAGTTGAGGATTGGTGTTTTCCCAGCTCTCTGAGGCGAGAGTCGAAGTTCCCGGTTCCAAAGCAGTTTCGGTCGTTTCTTCGAAATCTTCTTCATCCTCATCGAGAAGATCTGTCCCGACTGAAGACTCTTCCGCAGTGGCGGGCGCAGTCAACTCCGGCGCCAACTCGACTGTGGGCTCCAGGACGAATTCTGGGCCCGGAGCGGTAATCTCTCCGACTGGCTCCTCCTCGTCGATGGAATTGGAGGCGAGGCTGCTGGCCTCGGGCGTGTCAAACGGCCGCGCCGCCTCGACTTCTTCGACCGCTTCGACGGGCTCGGGCTGGCGTTTGCGGTGCCGCGAAAGCGACTCGCCAGGCAGTAGGCCGCTGCCATCCCACTTCAGGGGCGACTCGATCAGCGTCGAAGGCTTGAAGGTGCTCGCCGGCCGGGCAGACGCCGCCGTCTCGGCCGCGGAGCGGCCAGCATCCTCGGCAGGCGCGCCGCCGTACCTTGAAAGCGACTCGCCAGGGAGAACAAATGGGGTCGAAGATGGCGGCACGTCGAAACGGGGTGCGGGCTTTGGGGCAGCAGCCTCCCAGCTTGGCGACGAAGACTTCTCCGCAGGGGCTCCAGCGGCCGCGTGAATCTCTGGCGCAACCTCCGCTTCACCCTCCGTAATCTCGACGGTGCTGGCTGCCGAACTCTCACCGCTCTCTACCGAGCTCTCAGGCGAGCCCGCGGCCTCGCGGCTCCCGCGACGACGGCGGCGGCCGCGCCAGCGTTTGGCTCCGGATACGCTGGTCTCCTCCTGAGTGGCGGTGGCCGGCTCAGAGTCAAAGGCTAATTCGGGCGCGGCTGCTTCGCCAGCCTGGGGCTCTTCTTCAGACTCAATCAGAAGACGGCGATCCCTGGAGGCTTTTTCAGAGGCTGGGCGCTCCTGCGCGGCGCGCGCTTCCTGTTTCTGCGCGGTTTTTTGATCGGATTTCTGGCCGGAGCGCCCGTTGCGAGCCTCGCCGCGAGGCTCGTTGCTGTCCTGAGCGGCGCTGTGCCGGACCTCGCGGGGCGGCTGGCTGCTGCTGCTGACTGCGGCCTTTTCCAGTTCGTCGGTCTCTTCCTGGTCTTCAAGCTCCAGGAAGTCAGTTACATACAGAAACGCATCGCGCTCCAGGCCCAGGTCGACAAAGGCCGACTGCATACCCGGCAGAACGCGGGTGACGCGGCCGTTATAAATTGACCCGGCCAGTGTGTATTCATTTTCGCGTTCATAGTAAATTTCCGCGAGCTGATCGTCCTCAAGAATTGCCAGCCGCGTCTCGTGCGGCGTGCTGGAAATACAAATTTCTTTTGCCATCGTACCTTTCCGCCTGGCGGCGTCTGCCTGCCAGGTCCCGCGGCGAGGTTAGATGGAGACGCGCATGGCCGGAAGGGGAGGGGATGTGCGGAAGGTCTGACCCGTGAGTCGCTGGTGTGCCGGTTGCCGTGCCAGGGCCAGCCCCGAAGGGCGGCGAGCCGTGACGAAGCTCTTGCCGAACAAACTGTACTATACGGTAACCCGATTGCGGAGAGTTTGTGGCCAACCATGCCGGGGGCCTGGGCGACAGATTATTGCCGCTGGGGCGGTAAGCCGGAGCCCTCATCGACAGGTTTCTGTCGCTGGGGTAGTAAACCGGAATTCCCGGCGGGGCCGTTCCACCGCTGGCGTCTGCACTGCCACGCCGCGCAATGGGGCTAGGGATTGCCTCCCCGGATGCTCTCGCGCGTCCCGTGCAACTTTTACGCCGCCAACGGTTTTCCCGTCTCCGCGTGCTCATGAACCCTTGTCCTGCCGGGCGTGCGGTCCATCTGAACCTTGCCGGCGAAATGCTTGAAAATAAGCCTCTTGTGAGCCGAATTATGGTGGGCAAACACAAAAGGCAAACCTGCGTGTCTGTTCAGTTGACGAATCGGCGCATACGGACATTCATCGCCACGCCCAGCGCCAGAAACGTAAATAGTACCGAGGATCCGCCGTAACTCATTAACGGCAAAGGAATCCCGGTGACGGGCATAAACCCGATGACCATGCCCACGTTGA
>PMPH01000142.1 GCA_003161045.1 Acidobacteriaceae bacterium | reverse complement strand
CGCGTGACAAAGGCAGCACCGGACCGCACCAGGACCGCTCTGACCAGAACCGCGGTGGGGGCTCTGCGCAGCATTCAAAAACAGCCCCATCGGGTAGAAAGCTATTTCAATCAGAAAGACGTTTGTTATGTTGCTGCGTAGCAGAGTTTCGGGGCCGGATCAATATCATGCGGGTTCACGATTCTCCCAACTACCTTTATGTCACAGTGATGTCCCGCGACGGCCGCTGGGCGGTGTTTTCCTACCAGGAGCTTTTCAACACATCCGTGGGCGAGCAGGCCATTGTCATTATCGAGAAAGACGGCCGGCCGCTGGGCGACGATGAAGGTAGAATCGCCTTCATTTCGGCCAATGACAAGCGTTCCGGCCAGCGCAAGATGCGCTATCTCAAAAGCGTCGAGGTGCATGAGCACCTCTGGAATCAAGGTTGCGAATAACGTGCCTAGCGATGATAAATCCGGCCACATACTGACCGCGGACGCGGCGCACCCGGCGCCGGCCAGGATTCTCGATGAGGCCGCCCAGTGCCTTGCCCGCCTCTATGGCAGGCAACTCTCTTCTTTGTCGGTCGAGAGGCTGATTGTAGGCGTATTCTTCACCGGAGTTAAACTCTCCAATGGCTGCGCGGGCGCCGCTTATACGTCGCCGGAGATGATTCAGCGGGCCAGCACGAGAATCCTCAAGGGGCAAATGCCAAAGTATCATGGCATGATGGCCGCCCAGGTATTAAGCGGCGATCTGCCCGGCCCCTTTGCCGATGTGATACGCCTTGCAACCCTGAATGCTCTCTTTGTGCCATTTCTTCAAAGCGCCCGCTACGCGATTACTTCAGGAGACGACCTGAGCGGCTTTTCTCAGCTCTTCCAGGGGAAGCGAATCTGCATGGTGGGCGCGATCATTCCACTTCTCAAGCGCCTGAGTAAGTTGGGCGCTGCTGAGATTGTCATCGTGGATAAGAAGAAAGAGACTCAGGCAGAGGCCGGCCTGGGCCATTTTGTCCCGGTCGAAGAAACGGCAAGCGCTCTGTCGCGTTGCCAGATGGCGGTTTTTACCGGCGCCTCGATCGCTAATGGAAGCATCGAGACGCTGCTCGGCTACGTTCCTGAATATGCGGCGGTGGCCGTGGTCGGACCGACCGCGGGCTTTATTCCTGAGCCGCTTTTCCTCCGCAAGGTGGCGCTGGTCGGCACGGTGGTGGTGACCGATGGCGACCAGGCGATGGAAATCCTATCTGAAGGCGGAGGAGCCTACCAGCTCTTCGGCAGTTGCGTGCGCAAGATCAACCTGATCAATCGCGCCAGAGTTATGGAACTGCAAACCCACTGAATTTTGATTGATACGGAGAACAGGGAGAACGGAACGATGGAAAAGCTGGATTATGAAAACTTTGAGATGCTCATGGCCGAAGCCGGCAGGTTTCATGGTGACATCTGCCCCGGAATCAGCATTGGCACGCGCATGACTATGATCGGCCTGCGCAGCATCGGCATTACCGACCCCAAGGGGGCTGACCGCAAGAAGATCATGGTCTTCGTGGAGATTGACCGCTGCATCGCCGACGCGGTGATGGCCCTGACCGGTTGCCGGCCCGGCAAGCGCACCATGAAGGTCAAGGATTACGGCAAGATGGCCGCCACCTTCATCAATCTGGAAACCGGAAAGGCGGTTCGCCTGGTCGCCGCCATGCGCAAAGGCGAGCGCGGGCCGGATGACTTTGCCACCGCGTCCGACGAGGAATTGTTTTCCATTGCAGAGGTCGAGGTTCCGCTGCTTCCCGGCGATATGCCCGGCAAACCTACCCGGCGCGTGACCTGCTCCATTTGCGGCGAGGCGATCATGGACGGACGCGACATCGAGGCCGGGGGCGGCTTTGTTTGCAAGCCCTGCGCGGCGGAGAAGAACTATTACCGCGTCCTGAATCCCGTGAACTGATAGCGGCCTGCGGCTCTTCTGTCGCTTGCGTAATGTGTCAGAGACAAGGATTTACAATAGCGACAGAATGGATACTCCCCTCGATTTCTCACCGCTGTGGATTTCGCTGGCCACCACCTGTGTGGCGACCGCGGCCACCTTCCTGCTGGGGCTGCTGGCGGCCAGAATCATGTACGGCATGAAGGGCAGTTTTCGGGCCTGGATCGACGGCATTCTTACGCTTCCGCTGGTTCTTCCGCCCACTGTGGTCGGTTTTTTCCTCCTACTGTTGCTGGGGCGGCGAAGCTGGGTGGGCCAAGCGCTGGAGCAGATCGGCATTACCATTGTCTTTTCGTGGCCTGCGACGGTGATTGCCGCCACCGTGGTCGCATTTCCGCTGATGTATCGCACTACGCTGGGCGCATTCGAGCAGGTCAATCCCAATCTGCTGGATGCCGCGCGGACGCTGGGCGCATCGGAAAACGCGGTCTTCCGCAGGGTGCTGCTGCCCATGGCCGCTCCCGGAGTGCTGGCCGGAACGGTGCTGGCTTTTGCGCGCGCGCTGGGCGAATTTGGCGCCACGCTCATGCTGGCAGGCGATATTCCCGGCCGCACGCGGACCATGCCGCTGGCCATCTTTTTCGCCGCGGCGGACAATAATCTGAGTGCCGCATTTTTGTGGGTGGGCATTATTGTTGGGCTTTCGCTGGCTATCATCCGGCTGTTGAACTGGCAGAATGGCGGCCATGGAAGGGCGCGCAAATCCAAGGCTTCAACCCTTCCGCCAGCTCCAGTTACGCCTTGGGAGCGGCTCAGCCGAGGGGAAGAAAAGGCTGCTGGCGCGGCGCCTTCAGGCGCAACGCTGCTGATAGACGCCGGGAAAACGCTGGAGGCTTTTTCTCTGGAAGTGAAGTTTGGCGCGGGCAAGGGCGCGGTGGGTTTGCTGGGGGCCTCTGGGGCAGGCAAATCGATGACGCTGCGCATGATCGCCGGCATTGTGACGCCCGATCGCGGGCGCATTGTGCTGAACGAGCGTGTTCTCTATGATGGCGCGGCCGGCCTGAACCTACCCGCGGCGCGGCGCAAGATCGGGGTTGTCTTTCAGGATTACGCGTTGTTTCCACGCATGACGGTGGCCGAAAATGTGGGCTTCGGGTTGAGTGCGCTGCCGGAGCCGGAACGGAGAAAGCGCGTGCAGAGCCAACTTGAGCAGATGCACATTGCCGAACTGGCCGACCGCTATCCGGCGGAGATCTCGGGCGGCCAGCGGCAACGCGTGGCGATTGCGCGCTGCATGGCCATCGATCCCGATGCGTTGCTCTTCGATGAACCCTTCGCGGCGCTCGATCCGCACCTGCGGCGGCAGATGGAGGAGCAGCTTCGCGAGACCCTGTCCGATTACAACAGGCCGGTCATTTTTGTAACGCACGACATGGAAGAAGCCTTTCGGTTTTGCAGCGATCTGCTGGTTCTGGACGACGGCCAGGTTATCGCCAGCGGGCCCAAGCATCAGTTGTTCGAACGGCCGCAGACGGTGGTGGCGGCGCAGTTGACCGGCTGCAAAAACATCGTCGCCGCCCGCCGTGTGAACGCCAATCGCATCGCCGTGGAGGCGTGGGAGTGTGAGTTGCAAACGGCCGTGCCGGTCTCGAATGTGCTGACGCACATGGGTCTTCGTTCGCATCAGATCACCTTTCAGCCAACCGCCGACGGGGTCAACACCTTCCCCTGCTGGCTGGTGGCCACCAGTGAAGCTCCGCATGAGATGACGCTCTATCTGCGCCTGCACGGCGCCGCGCAAGTGGGCGATCCGGCGCACCTGCAGGCGGATCTTCCCAAGGAGCTCTGGCGCACGCTTCAGCAGCGGCCGCAGCCCTGGCAGGTGCGGTTCGACCCGGCCCGTCTGCTGCTTTTGGAAAGCTAGAAGTTCTTGTGCAAGTGCCCGTGGAATCAACAGAGTACACGAAATCAGTCTTATGGCTGTCAGTAAGCCTGGCGTACGGCGTAAAAGCGTGGAATTGCCCTTGAATCAAAGTTTTGCAAAGATATGGCTGCGAACCGGCACGGGGGCGGAGCAACAGAATTGCGCTCACAGAAGCGGGCTCCCGGATCGTTTGTCTCCTGTAACTCAACCAGCCAGTGCACTCAAACAGACTTAGTAAAAGCCTCTGTTTTCGCCTTCACCCGGAGGGAGGGGGGCGTGTCGAAGCAGCACGAAATCTCCAGTCTGGAGCCGGCCATGCAATCGAACAGCCGCGCGCACTCCGCGCTGATCGGAATCTACGAGATATCGAAGCTGCTCACGCGTCCATCGCGGCTGGAGATCGCTTTGTCTGGCGTCATCAATCTTCTGGCCAGTTTTCTCGACATGAACAACGGCCTGATTGCCCTGCTCGACGAGCAGGACCGGACCTCGACGGTGGTCGGCGCCGGATGGAGCGAGGCTGACCGCGCGGGAGCATTTTGAGCGGCTTCCCGAGCAGGCTGTGGGGAAGATTATGGTTTCCGGCATGCTGCTGGTGGTGCGTAACATTGCCGAAAGTCCGCTCTTTACCAATTGGAGTAAGCTTAGCTCCAGCGAGACGGCCGAGCCGAGATCGTTTGTCGGCGTTCCCATCAAAGGGCAGAATTGCACCGTCGGCACCATCATGATCGAGCGCCTTGGCGGTAATTCGTCGCCGCACACGCTCGACGAAGATGTGCGCTTCCTCAGCATGGTGGCCAATCTCGTGGGCCAGGCCGTTGAGTTGCAAACGCTGGTGGCGCGTGATCTCGAATGGCTTATGTCGGAGCGTTACCGCCTGGAAAAAGAGCTGGAACAGCGCGCCGGCAGCAGGCGCGAGGGAATCAGCTGGATTATCGGCAAGAGTGCCGCGATTCAGGAAGTAGTCGAAAAGGTACGCCAGATTGCGCGCTGTAACCTGCCCGTGCTGTTGTGCGGCGAGCCGGGCACCGGCAAGGAGTTATTCGCGCGCGCCATTCATGAGTATTCTCCGCGCAGCAAGAAGCCTTACATCCGCTTGAACTGCGCCGCGCTGTCGGAGACGGTGCTGGAGTCGGAGCTCTTCGGCCACGAGCGTGGAGCCTTTACCGGCGCGGTTGGATTGCGCAAAGGGCGCTTTGAATTGGCCGACGGCGGCACGCTCTTTCTGGACGAAATCGGTGAAATCTCCCCGACTTTTCAGGCTAAGCTGCTGCGCGTTCTGCAGGAAGGCGAATTTGAACGCGTCGGCGGAAGTTACACCATCAAAGTGGATGTCCGCCTGGTGGCCGCGA
The DNA here is from genome assembly GCA_003161045.1 of Acidobacteriaceae bacterium. GTDB lineage: Bacteria > Acidobacteriota > Terriglobia > Terriglobales > Acidobacteriaceae > Telmatobacter. The sequence continues at coordinate 1,048 of PMPH01000142.1, read as the reverse complement.
CCAACCGGAACCTTGAAGCGGCCGTGCTCTCCGGTCAGTTCCGCTCCGATCTTTACTATCGCATCAGCGTTGTACCGATCTTCCTTACGCCTTCGCGCAACGCCGCGAGGATGTGGAGATGCTGGCTCAGGAGTTCCTGCGCCGCCTCAACAAGGAGCACGGCGTCTCGCTCACCCTCTCCAAGCGGGCCATGGATACGCTGCGCGCCTGTGATTTCCCAGGCAATGTGCGCGAACTGGAAAGCTGTGTGCGACGCACGGCCGCGCTGGCGAAAAATCTTGTCATCGGCGTGGAGGATCTGGCCTGTAACAATCGAAGCTGCCTTTTGCTAGTGATAGGTAAGTCGATGAGTAAGATGCAATCGCGGGAGGCGAGTCATTCTTCGTTCCCCATCTACACGCCGGCAGAGGAACGAAATCCCTCCGCTCCGAGGTTTGACGAGCCGGATGGCGGCGCGCCGGGCAGCGGCGCCGAGAGCCCCGGCCCCGCGGCTAACTTCAGCGGCGAAGACGATAACTCCAGCGAGCGCCAGCGCCTGGTTGACGCCATGGAACGCTCCGGTTGGGTGCAGGCCAAGGCGGCTCGGATTCTTCGTCTGACTCCGCGCCAAATGGGCTATGCCTTGCGCAAGCATAATATCGAAATCAAGCGTTTTTGAACTATTCGATTTCTGATTCTTATTTTATCGTGCGTATCTTCTTCTGCCGCAAACAACCCCACCTTTTGGCATTTTAAAATGACGTCGGATCGAGCAGTCATGCAAATTCAGACGCTCGATCTGGGCTCTCCTGCAACAAACTGTTTTGCAAGGATATTCTCTGGTGGAACCTAAAGGATACCGTTATTGATCCGGCCCCGAAACTCTGCTACGCAGCGGCATAACAAACGTCTTTCTGATTGAAATAGCTTTCTACCCGATGGGGCTGTTTTTGAATGCTGCGCAGAGCCCCCACCGCGGTTCTGGTCAGAGCGGTCCTGGTGCGGGCCGGTGCTGCCTTTGTCACGCGCTGCTTGAGATCGGCGTTGAGCAGCTCGTCCGGGTTCAGTT
>PMPH01000070.1 GCA_003161045.1 Acidobacteriaceae bacterium | reverse complement strand
TAATACGGCGCGATCAAGGCTTCCAGCCCGGACCAGGGAACTACCGTTTCCATCGTGTTGAGAAACTGCTCCCGACGGCTCGGCCGTGAATACTTTTCAAAACTCACCTGATTCGCAAAGGTTATCTGCTGCATCGCCCTCTCCATCTACTTATAATTTTATGCAAACAGGGCGCGGTTAGGGAGCTTAATCAGAGGTTCCTTAAACAGGCAGCAAGTTAGCCCCTGCTTTGCAGGGATAGCGAGTTAGCAAGTCAGCTCCTGCTTCGCAAGGATAGTGAGTTAGCGAGTCAGCCGGTTGGCGAATTCGGCAGCGGCCCTGGCGCCTTGGCACAGAGACTTGAAGCGCAGAGGTCTGGAAGAGACAAAAACAGAAAAAACCGGCTCCTGTGTCCGCAGGAGCCGGTTTATTGGTTTCTCGTTTGCAGAGTAATTGGCGGAGATCCAATTGGCCAAGACCTAATAAATAAGTGCCCTGGGGTCGGGCGATGGTCTTAAGGCCGCTCTACATTGGACGAGGAACCAATTTCATGGGTGGCCTGCTGGGCCGCCAAACTGTTTTCCATCAACCGGATTCGTACGCTGTTGGTGTGCGCTGGCCGGTCGCCATTCTGCTCCTCACCGCGCGCGTTGCCGAGAGCCACATTATGCAAACGGTAGACGGGAATCTCGTGCCGCGTGACCAGATAGCGCTTGACCGCTTCGCCCAGACGGGCGGAGCTTTGAATTCCCGCGCTGCCGGAGAGCGGAGAGCGAGCCTCCATCTCCAGAATGTAGCCATGCTGGTCAGCGAGACTGGCCGCCAGCTCATCCAGCCGCCTGCGAGCCACTGCGGATAAAACCGGCTGCCCGCCGCGGAATACGATCTCGGTTTCGGTGACTTGATGGAATTGATCCAGTCCGTTGACGGTGCCGTTCAGTTCATCCACGTGGCCCGCGGCTCCCTGGGCCGCAGTTCCAGCCTGCCGGGCCCTGGCGTCCGCAGCGAAGGCCGCCTGGTTGGCTGCGTCGGCGCTGGACTGCGCATGATGAATGCCGGCCTGTGCGCGTCTATCCACGTCCTGAATATCGCGCGAGTTTTTCGCGTTTACCTGGTCCAGTTCGCCGAGCCGGTCGTTGATGGGGTCCGTCTGTCTCCTGACCCACTTTTTGCGGGCAAATGGATTGACACGTCCCCAAAAACCCTCCTTCGCCGCACTGGGGGAGGGCGAGGCGAGCGGTTGCTGTTGCGCCATCGAAGGAGGGTTGTCTTGGGTCGGAGCTGCCGGCTGCGCCTCTTGGGCGAGCACGGGAATTCCGATTGCGGATGCCAGCAAAAATATAGCCAACTGTCTGGAAAACAGAATCGAAGTTGCCGCATTGCTTTTCATGGTTTAAATATCCTCGCCGTGTGATTTACGCAGCCGGTCATGCTCTGCGTGAGGAGCGAACATTGTCCGCCCGCCATTAAATTATGCAGCTCATTTGCCAAAGTCGTTGCGCGGGCAATGCAATTGCTATCTCATTCATATTATTCATGTTATTAAGTTAGAAATGGAGCAGAAAGGCAGGCGCGGAGGGTCCTCGAAGGCTGACCACTATGTAGTTTTTCTGCGGATAGTGTAGAAATTACCAGGCAAAAACGACCCGTTCAGACCCCGTGCGCCTAGAATCGGGCACTAGCGCCGTAAGAAAGCTAGCGTGAGAGCTCGCCGAGCAGGACTTTTGCCTTGGCGGCGAGCGTGTGCGCGCCATCCACATCGCCGTTGGCCAGTGCATCCCTGGCCTGCTTGAGGAAGCTCCTGATCTGAGCGGCGGTGATTTGCTCCTGGCCATTCAGGGTGCGGCCAATGCCATTCAATCCCCGCTCCGTTGCCTCCATCGAGCCGACGGTTTCACTCCGCAGGCCGGATGGATCGCCGGAAGAAAGCTGGCCGATCACACTGACGGCGGGAGTTTCGGGACTGGCGGCAGGAGTGCTGCTGGCAGCCTGCTGAGCCGTCTTGCCAGCCGGATTCTTGTGCCGCACGGGCGGCTTGGAGGAACGCTTCTCGCCTGTGCCGGTCTTGCTTGTGCCTTCGCCTGTTTTGGCAGGCTGGCCGGGAACGGTGCCCGCCGAGGAGGGCGGACCGGGTGGAGGGGGCTCGGGCTGGGCCGCGGCAGGTGGCGCAAGTGACTGAACCTGCTGCTGATGTGTCTTGTGAAAGCAGGCCGTCAGAAGGAACGGCAGCAACCACGCAACGTTTCTGGTGCGCAACTTCATCCTCAAAGCCCCTTCTCGTCTGAAACGCTTGCCGGTTGCAGGCGCCGGCGTCCCTTCGCGGTGGCGATGGGGATGCGCAGCAGGAATTCAGTGCCATGTTCTGAACTCGATTGTACTTCGACGCTTCCGTAGTGCAATTGGAGAATGCGGTAGGTCATGGCCAGGCCGATGCCGCTTCCGCCGCTTTTGGTGGTGAAATAGAGGTCGAAGATTTTTTCTCGAATCTCGCGGGGAATGCCGGGGCCCTGGTCGCTGATGCGCAGAAGGGCGAACTTTGGCTCTTCTTCGAGCACCACGCGTAACTGGCCGCCTCCGGGCATGGATTGCGCGCCGTTTTGAATGACGTTCAGGGCCGCCTGCTTGAGCAGGTCGGCGTCGATATTGACCATCAGCGGCTGGGACGGCATCTGGCAGAAGAGACTCACCTGGTGCGTGGAGAGCTCGGTTTCGGTCAGCGCCAGCACATCGTCGATCACCGCGCGCAGATCCTGCTCACGAAGCTGCAACTCGACAGGCCGGCTGAAGTCGGCCAGCGTCTTCACCACCCGATCCAGGCGGCGAATCTCCGCCTCGATGACCTCCAGGTGGCGGATGGCCGGAGCACTGACGCCGCTCAATTTGCTCTTCAGCAGTTCCAGGTGCACCACGATGGCGTTGATGGGGTTTTTGACCTCGTGACCCACCCCGGAGGTGAGCCTGCCGATGGCCGCCATGCGACGGGAGAGTTCCAACTCCGACTCGACGGCCTCGGCCGACTCGAGATCGTGCAGGGTCAGCAGCGCACCCAGTCCCCGGCTGGATTTGGCGTCGGGAATGAAATCCAGAGAGACCTGAATCCGCCTCCCGGTTTCGGTCAGAATCTCTTCCTGAATGAGGCTGGTGCGGGAATCGAAGGCCGCGATCAGAGTACGGCCCAACAGCGTCGCGGGGTCGAAGATCTCCCGCGCCTGCCGGCCCAGAATGCTCTCCCGCTCGATGAACAGAAAGCGCCTTGCCGCCTCGGAAACCAGCACCACGCGGCCATCCCCGGTGAAAAGCAGGATTCCATCCTGCAGATTGCCAAGAATCCGGTCCAGATTCTCCTTCAGCGCCGAGAAGACCTCTTCCACGTTGCGCATGCGCTGGCCGAAGCGCTCGATCTTGTGCGAGACGCTGACGGCCATGTCGTCGCGGGGAGTCTTCGCATCCTCTTGAGCCACTTCACTTTGGGCCGCTTCACTGGGGATGGCCGCGCCGGCTCCATTCCCTGATCCATTCCAGGAGTCCAGTTGCAAGCTGATCTGTTTCAACGGATGGAGGGCCAGATTGCTGAGCAGAAAGCCCGCCAGCAGCGCCGCTCCCAGGACAAAGCCCATCAAGGTGAGCGCCTCGGCCAGCCAGGGCGCATAAAATGCCCGCAGAAGCGTGGTGCGCACTCCCACATGCACGGTGACGAACGGCTCCCCATTGCGCTCCAGGGGAACCACCACATCGAAGACCTGGGGCGGACCGAAGACCTCTCTCATCAACTGGATAGGGTTAGCGTTGAGCAGTTGATAGTAGTTGGGCCGGACGGGCAGCGGCTTCTCTTCGTTTTCAGGATTGGTGCTGAGCAGCGTGATCGACTGGCTGTCGGCAATATTGATCTCATAGACCGTGAGCGAGTAGCGGTTGACCGACTCGACCACCGCCTGCAGCGCGGCATTGTCGCGCACCGCCTCGGCGGCCAGGTGGCGCCACTCGGCCGCATTGTTGGGATCGACCTCACGGTCCATGAGCCCGCTCTCAAGCGCCTGGCGCACGGCGAACTGGACCTGGTTGGCGACCATGTGGTTGGCGTCGTAGGACTGCTGAACGGCGGAGTGCAGGAGCTCGCTCACGTAGACAAGAGAGAGAATCCCGGCGATAAAAAACACCAGGGTGGTAATAGCCAGAACGAGCTTGGTCTTCAGACGCATGGTTCCCTTCACCGGGAGCCGGAGATTCGGCTGTACTCCTTGAGCTTGTTGTGCAGGGTCTTCAGGCTAACCCCCAGAATTTCGGCGGCGCGGGTCTTGTTTTGCCCCGTCTTATCGAGAGTGCGCAGAATCAGCAGCCGCTCACCCTCCTCCACGGTTGATCCTACGCGCACTGGAACCACGCTGGCGTCAGAGACTAGCTTGAGCGCGGCCGGGGCGCGGCCAAAGCCGGGCGGCAGGTGGTCGGCTTCGAGCGGCGCTCCGTCCGGGCAGAGGATGACCGCCCGCTCGATGACGTTGCGCAACTCGCGTGCATTTCCCGGCCAGTCGTAGGCGGCCATCCGCTCCAGCATCGACGGCGCCACGCCGGAGACCTTGCGCTCGTGCTTCTGGTTCATCTCGCTCACCATGGCTTCGGCCATCGCGGGCAAATCCTCGATGTGCTTGCGCAGCGGCGGCATCGCCAGGTGAAAGACATTCAGCCGATAGAAGAGATCGGCGCGCAGTTGCCCCTCGGCAATGGCCTTTTCAGGGTCCTGGTTGGTCGCGGCCAGCACGCGCACATCGATCTGCTGCTCGGCAATCGCTCCCAGGCGGCGCAGCTTGCGCTCCTCGATCACGCGCAGCAGCTTGGCCTGCATCCCGGCGGGCATCTCGGCCAGCTCATCCAGCAACAGCGTGCCGCCCGAGGCCAGTTCGAAGCAGCCTGCGCGCCGCTCGGCGGCTCCGGTGAAGGCGCCCTTTTCGTGCCCGAAGATTTCGCTCTCGACCAGCGTCTCGGGAATCGCCGCGCAGTTGACCGCGACAAAGGGTTTTGACTTGCGCGGACTCAGCGCGTGCAGCGTGCGCGCCACCAGCTCCTTGCCCGTGCCGCTCTCGCCGGTGATGAGCACCGAGACATTCGAGGGCGCGATCTGCTCGATCAGCCTGAAGAGCTGCTGCATGGGACGAGAACTGCCCACCAGCCCCCCCATGACCCCCGTCTCGCGGAGCCGCCGCCGCACGACCTCCAACTCGATCTGCGTCTCGCGCTGGCGCATGGCGTTGGCCAGGATGGTGCGCAGGCGGGTGGCGTCGACGGGCTTTTCCAGAAAATCGTACGCGCCCAGCTTCATTGCGTCGACAGCCAATTCAATCGATCCCATGGCGGTCAGCACCACCACCGTCAGATTCGCGTCGAGCCCCGATCCGGCTTCGGTCAGCTTGGTCAAAAGCCCGATTCCATCCATCCGCGGCATCTTCAAGTCGGTGATGACAATGGCCGGATTCCAGGCCACCGCCTTCTCCCATCCCTCGACGCCATCGCGCGCGGTCTCCGTGCGGTATCCCCATCCGGAGATCAGCTCCGCCAGCCCCATCAGCGCGTGGGGCTCGTCTTCGACAATCAGGACTTTGATTCCGTTTTCCATCGAGGCTTCCCATTCATTCGATAACATCTCTTTCTACCATGATTAGACGCGCGTTAGCTTGATTTCTCGGTCAGTTCGGCCCAGCGGGCATAGAGGGCGTCGTTTTCATGCTGTGCCGNNGTCGGATTGCGGATAGCGGAGACTCGCGCACCTCCCATAACCCGCTTTTTAGCACGCACCTGCCCTGGCGGTGGAGCTTCCCGCCAAGAGGCCCCTTCGAAGTGGAGTGAGAGTACCCTCAGCAGAACCGGAGGTGCTCTCACTGTTGTTTCCATCGCCATGGCAGGATCGGCAGCAACTCCCGATTCTTGCGATAAAAAAGGCCAAAAGCGCTCAGTCTGGCGATTGACTCTCTTGCTTCCCCGATGCAACGGTAACCGGGACGTGGCTGACCGAGGCAAACAATATCTCGTCGGGAAGGCTCAGAACCTCATCGGCTCCGGAATAGAGACGGTCATGCAGCCGAATTGGAGTGCCCGGCAAATTTTGT
>PMPH01000053.1:324-11033 GCA_003161045.1 Acidobacteriaceae bacterium | reverse complement strand
GCCACCAAGGCCGGGGTCGAGGGCCGTCAGGCGCTCAAGATTCACACCCCGCTGATTGCTCTCACCAAGGCGCAGATCATTCGCAAAGGAATTGAACTGGGCGTGGACTATGGCCTGACCAGCAGTTGCTACGATCCCGGGCCCACGGGCGAGCCGTGCGGGCAATGCGATTCCTGCCTGCTCAGGCACAAAGGCTTCCGCGAGAACGGGATCGAGGACCCGCTGCGCTACGAAAAATCCGGCTCTTAGCTTTTAGCCTTTAGCTTTCAGCTTGTTCGCGCCAAGTTGACGGCCCCAACCCTTGCACAATGAGCTAGGAGCTAAGAGCTAATAGCTGAAAGCTGGTTTTTATGAGCTACACCGTCAAGGAAATCTTCTACACGCTCCAGGGTGAGGGCGCCCAGGCGGGCCGCGCCGCGGTTTTTTGCCGCTTTGCCGGCTGCAACCTATGGCCGGGCAGCGAGGCCGGCCGAGCAGAGGCAATCTGCCGGTTTTGCGACACCGATTTTATGGGCGTCGATGGGCCGGGCGGCGGGAACTTCGACTCCGCCGAGGATTTGGCCGCGGCCATCGAACAGAAGTGGCCCGCCGACTCGATGCAGCAAGACTCCGGGCAGCAAAGCCTCTCTCAGGGCAAGCGCTTCGTGGTCTGCACGGGCGGCGAACCCCTGCTGCAACTGGACGCAAATCTGATTGCCGCGCTGCACCAGCGCGATTTTGAGATTGCCGTCGAAACCAACGGGACAATGGCCGCGCCGGAGGGCGTGGATTGGCTTTGTGTCAGCCCCAAGGCCGGGGCGAAGCTGGCGCAGAAGAGCGGCGACGAACTGAAGCTGATTTATCCTCAGCCGGGAACCGAATCGGGAGCCGAGCCCGGAGCCGAATCTCAACCCGGAATCGATCCGGCCGATTTCGAACTGCTCTGCTTCCGGCATTTTTTTCTGCAGCCGATGGATGGACCCAACCGCGCCGCGAACACCAAACTCGCCCTGCGCTACTGCCTCGCCCACCCGAAATGGCGATTGAGCCTGCAAACCCACAAGATTCTTGGCATTCCCTAGAAAACAATGAAAACTTATAACGGTTCTCCCATTGCAGCAGAGGAAAACCATTGCCGCTAAAGCATTTTCACTTCTGCTCTTTACAGAAACCGCACACTCCAGGGCGGTTCTCCAGTCAATGTGGAGTTTCGAGTACCGTGCAAGGTGGCTTTTTCTTGCGGAAAAAGCCACTCAGCAGCAGTGGTTTCCCTCTATAGCAACCGGAGAACCGCTATAAACTTATCCAGCGAGCGCTGGAATTGGGCTCCCGGGCGGTAAAATGCTCATTCTGCCGCACCATGCAAGCCAAATGACGGTTAGAATCGTCTGTACAGTAGGCAGAACTGCTTTAATCAGCTGCCTGCGCTGCCTCTCTTCTATTCCAGCTTGGAGTTTTTCACCTGCTGGCCGGGCTGAAAAGGCAGGGAATCCCCAGGATGATGACAAGAAAACTTCGTTTGCCGCCCCTCTGGCTTACCTTTGCCGCCGCCATTGCTTTTCTGCTGCCGGCCAGGCCTGATTGCGCTCAGAATGGGCCGAAAAACGCTCTTTCGGGCACTCCGGTGACAGCCAGTCCCGCCCAGACTCCCAGCGCCAGCCCCGCCCTGCTTGCTCCGGCAAAAGCGGCTCCGGCCGCGCCGGCAAAACCAGCCAACTCCGCCACGCTGCCGCCGAACCGCGCCCAGGCGTACTATCACCTGTCGCTGGCCAGCACCTATGAAAATGAGGCCGTCACCGAGGGCCGCACGGATCTCGTGACGCAAGCCATCGAAGAGTACAAGCTGGCGCTGAACGCCGACCCGGCTTCGTCGCAGTTGAACAATGCGCTGGCCGATTTGTACTTTCGCGTAGGGCGCATCAGCGAGGCCGAGAGCGTGGCGCGCGAACTGCTCAAGCGCGCGCCCGACGACCTCGACGCGCACAAGCTGCTGGGGCGCATCTACCTGCGCCAGTTGAGCGAAGAGCAAAACGCTCCATCCTCTGTATCGCCCACCGGCAATACGCTGGACGAGGCGATCGCCGAATTCGCCAAGATCGTCGCGCTCGATCCGAAGAGCGTCGAGGATCGTATGCTGCTGGGCCAGCTCTTCACCGTCCGGCACGACCAGACGAAGGCCGAGGAGCAGTTCAAGATTGCGCAGGCCATGGAGCCCGATTCGGAGGAAGCCGTGTTGAACCTGGCCCGCCTCTATGCCGAAAGCGGCAACCTCGAGCAGGAGGTCAAGGTCATCGAGGCGGTTCCGGCCGCCAGCCGAACGGCCAGGATGGAAGATGCGCTGGGCGCGGCCTATGAGCAACTGAAACAGACCAGGGAGGCCATCGCCGCCTTTCAGCGCGCCGCCGTGATCGAGCCCGAGGACGCGCGCACCCTGGAAGCGCTGGCCCAGGCCCTGCTCGACGACAACCAGCTCGACGCGTCGCTCAAGCAGTACAAAAAGCTGGTCGAGGTTGACCCGGAGAATGCCGGCGCCCTGGTTCACATCGGCGAGATTCTGCGCCGCCAGGGAAAGTTTGAGGAGGCGCTGGAGATCATCCGCAAGGCGCGCAAGATGGACCCGGAAAATCTGGAAGCCGGCTACAACGAGGGGCTGCTGATGGACGTGCTGGGCCGCTATGACGCGGCCGTGCAGGTTTTCGAGAAGATGGTGGACCAGACCTCGCACGCCAATGGAGCCTACACCACCGAGGAAAAGAATAATCGCGGCATCTTCCTGGAGCGGCTGGGAGCGGTCTATCAGGAGCTGAACAAGACCGCCGAGGCCATCGCGACCTATCAAAAACTGATCGACATGGGCGGCGAATCGGCGGTGCGCGGCTATCAGTTCCAGGCCGACGCCTGGCGCGACGCCAAGCAATTCGACAAAGCGGTCGAGGTTTCGCGTCGCGCGGTCGAGGCCAACCCCAAGGATCACGACCTGACGCTGATGCTGGCCGGGGAGTTGGGCGATGTGGGCAAGACCGACGAGGGACTGGCGCTGGCCAGGGGGCTGCTCACCAACACCAAAGAGGACCGCACGGTGTGGCTGGCGCTGGGCCAGATGTGCGTCCGCGCACGCCGCTGGAAGGAGGCCGGCGAGGCCTTCGACAAGGCTGCGGCTCTGACCACCAAAAAGGAAGACCGCACCTATCTTTTCTTTCTCCGGGGCGAACTGGCCGAGCGGCAAAAACACGACGAGCAGGCCGAGCAGTTCTTCCGCCAGGCGCTGAAACTGGACCCCGAGAACGCCATGACGCTCAACTACCTGGGCTATATGCTGGCCGATAAGGGCATCCGGCTGCCCGAGGCGCTCAAGCTGATCCGCAAGGCTGTCGAGTTGGAGCCGATGAACGGCGCCTACCTGGATTCGCTGGGCTGGGTGTACCTCAAGATGGGCGAGTACGAACTGGCCGAAGAGAATCTGCGCCAGGCCGTTGCGCGCGATCAGACCGACCCCGCGCTCCACGACCATCTGGGCGAACTCTATGAAAAGACCGGCCGCATCCGGCTGGCTGCGGCACAGTGGGAGCTGTCGTTGGCCGAGTACGCGAAGTCGGCCCCGATCGACGTGGAGCCGGGCGAAGTGGCCAAGGTGCAGCGCAAGCTGGACAATGCCCGCCTCAAGCTGACCAAGGAGGATAATGCAATTGGCCAGCCCAAGCCGCGGTAAGCGGTAGAATCTGACTTAAACTTTTTGGTTCGAAGGCAATGACCACACCGGAAGCCAGGCCGATCTACGCGCTGCCCGCGGGAATTGCCGTCCGCGCGGAGGGCGAACTGGCGCGCCGCGCGCACCCTGAGCCGTCCCACCCCTACCGCACCCCATTTGCCCGCGACGTGGCCCGCATCCTGCACGCGCGCGCCTTTCGCCGCCTGGCTGGCAAGACCCAGGTCTTCGCCCGCCTGCCCGCCGACGCACCGTCAGACCACTTCCGCAGCCGCCTGACTCACACTCTGGAAGTCGCCCAGATTGCCCGCACACTGGCCGGCGCGCTGGGCTTGAACGCGGAGCTGGCCGAGGCCCTGGCACTCTCCCACGACATCGGCCATCCGCCCTTCGGCCACGCTGGCGAAAAGGCTCTCGACCACTGCCTGCGCGGCTTTGGCCTCAGCTTCGACCACAATCTGCACGCCCTGCGCATTGTCACCTGGTTCGAGGAGCGTTACGCGGGCTTTCGCGGGCTGAATCTGACTCTCGGGGTGCGCGAGGGCATTATCAAGCACTCCCACGACTACTCGGCCGCCACCCACCGGGAGCTGGCAGAATACTTTCTCGACCAATTCCCTCCCCTCGAAGCTCAACTCATCGATCTGGCCGACGAGATCGCCTACCTGACCGCCGATTTGGACGATGGCCTTGGCTCGGGCATTCTCACCCTCGAACAGGTGCGCGAGGGCGTGGCCCTTTTTCGCCTCTTCCACGACGCGGTGCGGCGCGACTACCCCGCCGCTCCACCAAAACTGGCCGCGCATGAGACGCTCAAACGCATTCTCAACGCGCTGGTGACGGATTTGTTGGAAGAGGTGCGGAGGCAGGTGGCCGCGCTGGGGCTGGACGCTGAAAGGCTGAATGCTGCCCGAACCGATGGGGTTAGCTCAGGCGAGATCAGCTCCGATGGGATGAAGTCCGTTGCCACTGGCTCCAGCGAGATTGGCCTCGGCTGGGTTGCGCTGAACGGGATTGGGCTGGACGAGATTCGCCGCGCCCCTCACCGGCTGGCGACGTTGAGCCCGGAGATGGAGGCCTCGCGCGCCGCCGCCAAGCAGTTCCTCTACGCTAATCTCTACAACTCACCCGGCATGGGGGAAGCGCACACCCACGCCAGCCAGGTTGTCGAGGAGTTGTTCTCCGCGCTCATCGCTGACCCAGGTCTCTTGCCTACCGACCACCAGGCCGAGATTCCCGCCGAAGGCCTGGTCCGCACCGTCGCCGACTACATCGCCGGCATGACCGACAGCTACATCGAGCAGGCCTGGCAGCGCTGCGCAAAACCGTAGTTTCGTGCCTCTCAGAGGTTTTCCACTGAGATTGAAGCCAGCAAATCTCCGCAATCCCATGCGCCGCCCGATGGAGTCCTGAGCAGTTTTACAGCACTCAATCCGCGCATAGAGCCCGGCGGCGGTTTAAACTAGTAGGCGCGGAGAAAATTTCCGGCCAATGTTCAGGACGGTGCATCCGCTCATTCACCATTTTGTTTGACCCACTTCAGCGAGGTTTCAGGACTGACCATGAGCCAAATTCAAGGACTTGCAGCACACGCGGCAGGAGCCGAACTGTTGCCGTTCAAATACGATCCAGGCGAGTTGGGCCGGCAGCAGGTGGAGATCGCAATTACCCACTGCGGCGTCTGCCACAGCGACCTTCACCTGATTGCAAATGACTGGGGAATCAGCCAGTACCCGTTTATTCCCGGCCACGAGATTATCGGCAAGATCACGGCAATTGGCGACGAAGTGCAGTTGCTCGAGGTGGGCCAGCGCGTGGGCCTGGGCTGGCAGTCGAACTCCTGCGGGGTCTGCGAGTGGTGCAGCCGGGGCATGGAGAACCTATGCCCGGCGGCCGAGGGAACCTGTGTGCACCGGCACGGCGGCTATGCCGACCGCGTGCGCGCCCAGGCGCGCTTTGTGATTCCCATTCCCGAGGCGCTGGAAAGCGAATCGGCGGCACCGCTGCTCTGCGGCGGCGTTACGGTTTATAACCCGCTGCGCACCCACGGCGTTAACCCTTCATCGCGGGTGGGCATTGTGGGCATCGGCGGGCTAGGACACTTGGCCATTCAGTTTGCGCGGGTCTTCGGCGCGGAGGTGACGGCGTTTTCCACCTCGGCCACCAAGGAAGAGGAGGCGCGCGCACTGGGGGCGCACCACTTCGTGAACAGCCGCGAGTCCAAAGCCCTGAAGGAGACCGCCGGGACGCTGGACCTCATTTTGAGCACCATCAACGCCGATCAGGATTGGGGTGCCTACATTCAGGCTCTGCGGCCCACCGGAACGCTCTGTTTTGTGGGAGTTCCGCCATCGCCGGTGAGCGTGCACGCGTTCCCGCTCATCTCCGGCATCCGCTCCATTACGGGCAACCCCGGAGGGAGCCCTCACCGGCTCAAGGAGATGCTCGACGTGGCGGCACGGCACGGCATCAAAGCCATCACCGAATGCTTCCCCATGGCCCAGGCCAACGCGGCCATCGAAAAAGTGAAGAAGAACAAGGTCCGCTACCGCGCAGTGCTGGCCAATTAGAGCGGTTCTCCTGTTCACGCAGCGTTACTGGCGGTCTGGAAACGGCCTTTTCTTGTGGAAGGTGGCTTTTTCTTGAGGAAAAAGCCACCTTCCATGCAGCCATAGTGTCAACATATGAAGTGAAAATGCTCTACATCCAGACTTACTAACGCAAACCGGCCCACGGATAACCGTGGGCCGGTTTGGTTTGGGACGAGCGTCCGCCGCTATTTGTGCTGGGACTCGTCCTTGTCCTTGGGTGCGGAGTGCGACGCCGGGGGAGCGGAGTGCGACGCAGGCGCTTCATGTTGCTGTGCCTGCGGGCGCGGCTGTGACTGCGGGCGCGGCTGTGCCTGCGGACGCGGCTGCGCCTCTGGGCGCGGCTGTGCCTGCGGACGCGGCTGCGCCTCTGGGCGCGGCTGCGCCTCTGGGCGCGGCTGTGACTGCGGGCGCGGCTGTGCCTGCGGACGCGGCTGCGCCTCTGGGCGCGGCTGTGCCTCTGGGCGCGGCTGTGACTGCGGGCGCGGCTGTGACTCAGGGCGCGCAGGGGGCGCATTCCTGTTGTCGTGCCCCGATTTGCCCCGTTCGGCCGAGGGTGCGGCATTCGTATTCGCCCCCAGCGGTCTGGAAACTGCCAAAGTGCGGGGATGGCCGCCGTTGTTCTTGACGTACGAGTTCCTGTCGCTCCTGGCTGCCGCCTCGTGCTGCTGCTGGAACGAGGTTTTGGAAATGTGCTGCTCGTGCTCGGCCATCCGTTCCTCAGGACGGGGCTGGTAGCGGATGCCGCCGGGCCCGCCGCTGAAGGCTACGTGGCTATCCCGGGCGACGTATCCTCTTTCCACGCGTCCCCGGTCCTCGAAAGTTTCGTGGACATACCGGCGGTCCACATGCATTACGACGGTGTTATAGGCGAAGACCCCGCCGCGCCACTCGCCACCGGCAAAGCCGAAGCCGCCATAACCGTAGCCGTAGTTCACGCCGCCATAGTAGCCGACGTGCCGACCCCAGTAGCCCTCATGGAAGACGTAGAAGCCGTCGGACCAGCCCCAGTAGCCGGGCGTCCACAGAGCGCCTTGATAGGGCGCCGGAACCCACGCGCCAGGAACCCAGTAGTAGCCGTCGTCGCCATAGGCCCAGAAACCGGGCATCCACATCAGGCCGGGTTCCGGGCAATCGGGCTGCACATAGACCGGCAGCACTGGCGGCGCAAAACCGACACTGATGAAGACACCGGCGTGCGAAGAGACAGGGACGAGCATGAGAGCCAGCGCCAGCAGAAGCCAGCGCGCGAAATGCAGTAATTTCATAAAAAACCTCCTGATACTACCTTGCCTGCCCGGCTAGTGAAGATCCGCTTGCCCCTGGGCAGGGTTTGTGCTGGTTGAGATGGCCGCCGGTTCGAGTCATTTCGACCGGAATCCGCGCCAGATGAACGGGAATCTGCGCCAAGTCAGGCCGCATTTCACCGGGCGGTCAAAAAAACAACGCGGGAGATCACCCACCGGTCCTGGGAATGCTCAAAAACTGGCAACGCCCAAAAAACTCCCGCCCTCAACGGCTTTGCGGCCTGAATCCGGTCGCGCAGACAGACTATTCCCCTTCAGACTCCTTCCGCCAGCGAAAGTTGCGGTCCTCGGGGCGAATTAAGTTGCCGGCCCGCGGAGAAATTCCGGCCGGTGCCGCTGGAGCGAACTCTACAGACTGGCGCAAATCGAAGCTGAGGCAGGGGGCACCGCTTCCGTGCCGTCACCCTCAGGCCCAGCTCCGGGTGGTAGACTCAGCCCATGTCGCGCGGTCTTTTCATCACCCTTGAAGGCCTGGATGGTTCAGGTAAAACCACCCAAATCAATCGTTTGTCCACCTGGCTGAAACAGCGCGGCCACGCCCCCCTGGTGACCCGGCAGCCTGGCGGCACCGCAACCGGCGACCGCATTCGCTCGCTGGTGCTCGACTCGCGCTCCACGGGGCTGGCGCCGATGGCCGAGATGGCGCTCATGTTCGCCGACCGCGCCCAGGCCATCGCCGAGGTGATCGAGCCTGCCCTGAAGGCCGGCCAAATCGTCCTCTGCGACCGCTTCACCGACTCGACGGAGGCCTACCAGGGCGGCGGCCGCGAGTTGGGCTCGTCGGTCGTTCTCGAACTCCACCGGTTGCTCTGCGGCAACCTTCAGCCCGGCCTCACGCTGCTGCTGCTGCCTGGGCTGGAGGCTTCGCTGGCCCGCGCGCGCCATCGCAACCAGCGCACCGCCGATGAAAATGGCGCCGACGAAAACCGCTTCGAGCAGGAGCAGGAGGCCTTTTATCGCCGCGTCTGGCAAAAGTACCGTGAGATCGCCGCCCGCGAACCGGCCCGCGTCGTGCTGATCGAAGGCGACCTGAGCATCGACGAGGTCCACGAACGGATTGTCGAAGCCGTCTCCGAGCGGCTGGCCGGATCAATCAGAGCGTTGCGCACTGATTGAGGGGGAAGACAGCGGTTTGAGAGGGAAGACAGCGATCCTCTCCTCTTTCAGCCGCGGAGTTCTCTCACTCTCGGCCTGGCGGAGCGCCTACGCCTCCGATTCGCGGCCCTTCAGATTCCCCAGGAGCATCTTTTCAGCATTCCGCTCGGCATCGGCAAGGAAAAATCCGCTGGCCGTCTCTTGCACGGCGACCCGGGTTCCGGTGTGGCCCAGAGCCGAGGCAATCTCGTTCCAGCGAAGGATAAAGGAGTTGGCCGGCATCAGAACAGGCTGGCGGACCGGTTCAGGCAAAGCGCAGTAGGTAACCCAAACGCCCAGTGAGACCAGAATTACTGACTGGCCAACGAACTGGAGAGGTGAGGTCAGAGAAGTGTTGCGGGATAGCAAGGAAGCAAAAACAAAATCATTGGCGGACATCAGGCCAAACCCCATGGCAATCCCGAAGGCCATGTCGCGAATCGGAAGGCGCAGCGCATTCATGCTCAGGCAGAGGAAGGCCAGCAGGCAAAGTTCCAGAATGCTTACCGAACGCATCAACCTGTAGGCGATATTAGTGATAATACAAGCGCTTGGCTGCTCGAAGGAGAGCGTCGACAAGCTCACGATGGCTGAGACCAGAGCGGCCCAGCGAAAAACCACGGTTCCCAGTCTCTGGAGCCCGGAAAAAGCCGTAAGCGCGGAGCGGAAGACCTCGATGCAGACAAAAAAGAGCAGCACTGCACTGGCAATATACACAGCCCAATAGAGATAGAAGTAGGCCGCTGTACAAAAACTTGTGAACCAGTGGTTCATCTGTCCGTGGATCAATATAAGGAGCGCTGGCATGGAAGCCAGACGTAAAGCCACGTAGCCGCCCATCGCCGGGAAACGGTGGTGCAGCTTTTTCTTCCAGATAAGAAAACCAAGTACAGACCAAAGAATGAACTCAGCCGCGTCCATCAGGAAAATAGCAGTCTGCGAAGACATAACAGGCACCCGCCATTCTGAGAATAGTCACAGAATAGCGCCAATTGCCCAACCACACAACCGTAAATCCGCATCGCGGCATACAATTTTGGACAAAAATCCTGATCTTCGACTTTCGAGTTGCCCGCAATGCGTATCGTCTGACAGCAAAAAACTGTTTTACTTACTGAACCCGGCAGCAAACTGGATACTGCATGCTGCTCGGACCGGGCAGGTTCGCGGTGGCCGACTGGCGGCTCTGGAAGGTGGTTGCGGTCTTGGGCGTAACGGCTGCGGCGGTGACGCCGGCGACGACGACGGAAAGAGCAAAAATACGGATGGCTAGTTTCATGGTCTGGTGGCTCCCTTATGGATTTTGATTGACAGAAAAGGTGGTTTTCTGTACACCGAAACAGTAGGGGAGAATTGTGCATAAGTCAAGTATTTTCTTATAGTTATAAGATTGGTAACCACTTAGATTACTGGAGTAATGCTTCCTGGCGCCAATCTGACTCCCCAATTCTCTTCCAGCTCTTCATTCAGCCCTATCCCGCACCCTCTCCTCATGCTAAAATTGTACCAGATGTAGTCGCTTGAAAGTCCTTGTTTTTCAAGCGGTTTATACCCGCATTCCAACCTGAAATTGCGCTTTCGGCGCTGCGCTATCGCGGAGTCGAAAGAGAAGAGCTTGCGAACGGAATCTTATGGCGACTGAAGTACTGAGTAGCATCCCCCTCCACGGCGATAACGACAGCTATACCAGCGACAATATCAAGATTCTTGAAGGACTGGAGGCGGTGCGCCTGCGTCCGGCCATGTATATTGGCTCGACCGGCGAGATGGGCCTGCACCACCTGGTTTACGAGGTGGTGGACAACTCGGTGGACGAGGCGCTGGCCGGCTACGCCAAGAAGATTGACGTCATCATCCACGTGGACAACTCGGTGACCGTCATCGACGATGGCCGCGGCATTCCGGTGGACATGAAACTGCTGGCCAATGGCGAGGAGATGCCGGCCGTACAGGTGGTGCTGACGATGCTGCACGCCGGCGGCAAGTTCGACGCCT
>PMPH01000053.1:0-221 GCA_003161045.1 Acidobacteriaceae bacterium | reverse complement strand
GGCCTTCCTCAACAAGGGCCTCACCATTGGGCTCACCGACGAACGCACCGCCGACCCCAAGACCGGCGACGCCCGCCACGCCGAGTTTCACTATGCGGGCGGCATCGCCGAGTTTGTGAAGTATCTGAATCGCGGCAAGACCGTGCTGCACGAAAAGCCCATCGTCATGGAGGCCGGGCGCGACGGTGTCGAAATCGAGATCGCCCTCCAGTACAACGACA
>PMPH01000009.1 GCA_003161045.1 Acidobacteriaceae bacterium | reverse complement strand
TTGTGGCGCTGGAACTGGGCGCAGACGACTATGTCACCAAGCCATTCAGCACCCGCGAACTGATTGCCCGCATCCGCACGGCGGTTCGCCGCGTCCAGGCTCCGGCCCGCGCTGAAGACGCGCCCATCGAGATCGGCGAACTGCGTTTGGAGCCGGTGCGTCGCGTCGTGACCAAGCGCGGCAATCCGGTGCACCTCACCCGCAAGGAGTTCGAGATACTCCACTGCCTGATGAGCCGCGCCGGCCGCGTGATTACCTATGCCCGGCTGCTGACCGCAGTGTGGGGCGGGGACTGCCGTGAAGAGGTCGAGTACCTGCGCACCTTCGTCCGCCAGTTGCGCAAGAAGATTGAGGACGACCCCTCAAAGCCTCTCTATCTGCTCACCGATGTCTACGTGGGCTACCGCTTTGCCGACGCCCAGATGTTCATCGAGGAGACCGCGGAAGGCGCGGTGAGCGATACGCCGGAAGAAGCGTCCTGAACGGTTCTTTGGAGCGGTTGGCGAACCGCGGCCCGCGCCCGCTATTCGTCGTAGTGCAGGAGGCTGAAGACGTCGAGGCCGGTGAAGCGTTCGCGGCCCTTCAGGAAGTCCAGCTCCACGGCAAAGCCCAGTCCGACGATATCGCCGCCCAACTGCTTCACCAGCTTGATCGTGGCCTCCATCGTGCCTCCGGTGGCCAGCAGATCATCGACCACCACCACCCGCTCGCCGGACCGGATCGCGTCCTGGTGAATCTCCAGCGTGTCGGAGCCGTACTCCAGCTCGTAGGTCTCGCGCGCCACCGGGGCGGGCAGTTTGCGCGGCTTGCGCACCGGCACAAAGCCGGCGTTGAGCCGGTAGGCCAGGGCGGGCCCGAAGATGAATCCCCGCGCCTCGATGCCCAGCACCAGGTCGATCTTGTGCTCGATGTAGTGCTCCGCCATCGCGTCGATCAGCATGGCGAAGCCGGTTTTATCCTTGAGCAGCGTGGTGATGTCGTAGAACAGAATCCCCGGCTTGGGAAAATCCGGCACCGTGCGCACCAGCGCCTTCAGGGTTTCTACATCGACGGGCTTGATCTTTTCGGGCATGAGGCGAGTCCCCTCCTGATTGAGGTTTGAATGAATTTTGCGGAAAGAGAACAGGCGAATGCAGTTCGGCTTCCCTAGGGATTATAGAAGACAGGGATCAGGGATCAGGGATCAGGGATCAGGGGTCAGGGGTCAGGGATCAGCTCCGCGCATAGACAAGATTCCTGTCAAAAATCTGCGCTTGCGAGTGCATGAAGGGAAGAAACCGCTTGACAAGCTGCTAAAGCAGCCCAGCCTGACCCCTGACCCCTGCCTTTACCACGCCCCCTCAATCCGGAACGAACGCAAGCCCTCGGCCTCGCTCTCCTCCAGATGACGCTCGACGAGCCGGTCCACGCGGCTGCCGCGTGGTCCGCGGCGCAGGCTGGCCCTCAGTTTGGCCAGATCTTCGGCCGAGCCCGAGGCCACCACCTCGACCTCGCCCTCCTCGGTATTGCGCACCCAGCCGCGCAGGTCAAGCTCGCTGGCCTCCCGCTGCACAAACCAGCGGAAGCCCACCCCCTGCACCCGGCCCTGAATCAGAAAATGAAGAACCATCGTTGAGAACCAAGGCCAGTTTTGCAGATTGGCGCACCGTGCGCAACCGCCGAGCCAGCCGCGGGGCTTCGTAAACCCCACGCATTTCGCTTCAAACCCCTCGCCGCTACGCGCTACACTGGAATTCACTATGGTTTTCGTCCTCGACAACTACGATTCGTTCACCTACAACCTTGTGCAGTACCTGGGAGAACTGGGCGCCGAGGTCGAGGTCCATCGCAACGACGAACTGACCGTCGAAGAGGTCGAGGCGCTCAAGCCCGAGCGCATCCTGCTCTCTCCCGGCCCATGCACCCCAGGCGAAGCCGGCATTCTGGTCCCGCTGATCCGCCACATGGCCGGAAAAGTGCCCATCTTTGGAGTTTGTTTGGGCCATCAGGCTATCGGCGAGGCCTTCGGAGGCCAGGTCGTCCGCGCCCGGCGCCTGATGCACGGCAAGACCAGCCAGGTCGAGCACGACGGCAAGGGCATCTTCACCGGTCTTGCTAGCCCGCTCACCTGCACCCGCTACCACTCGCTGATCGTCGCCGAGGAGTCGCTGCCCGCCGAACTNNACCGAGGGCGGCCACCAGATGATCCGCAACTTTCTGAGCATGTAGCGGCCATGGAAAGAGCCATGCGCCGCACTTGCCCGATCTCTCGCGCCACTTCGCCCGGATTGCTTCTGCTGGCGGCTCTCGCGCTGACGCCGGCACTCTGCGCCCAGACCGCCCCGTCCTCCCAGCCGCCCGCGCCCCAGGCCAGCCCCATCGCCATCATTTCCATCGACAGCAACAACCCCGACGCCGGGGCCAAGGTGACCGGCGCCCTCGAAGTCGTGGCCGGCAAGGCCATCATCGCCGCCAGCGGCACGGTCACCTCCGGCAGCCAGACCACCGAGGTCATTTTGCCTCATCGCGGCCGGCTGCGCGTCTGCGCCTCAACCACCGTCAAGCTGGCCGCCGATTCGAGCGTTTCGGCCGGCGAAACTCCCGGCCTGCTTATGGCCCTCGATCGCGGCGCCCTCGAAATCAGTTTCGCCACCAATCCTTCTGCCGGCCGCAACGCCGACATTCTGCTGACCCCCGATTTTCGTATCCTCATCGGCGCTCCCGGCGCGGCAGAGGTCAATATTCGCCTCGGCCAGCACGGCGACACCTGCGTAGATAACCCAGGGGTCCCCAACGACAGGTCCTCGTCGTTGCGGCAGAATGCCGTCGTGAACGCACCTTATGTCCTGGTGACCAGCACCTTCGGGGACGGCGATTATCGCGTCCAGCCCGGTCAGCGGGTGATGTTCGAGCACGGCAGCATGCGCGAGGTGGTGGACAACGAGAAGGAGCCCTGCGGATGCCCACCCCCGGCCAAGGGCGGCAACGAGTTCCCCCTCGCCGAGAGCGAGGGCCTGGCACTGACGCCGAAGCCTTCACCCGTCGCTCCCAGCCAAAACTCCGCCCCCGCGCAGTTGGTTGAGCCGCTGGTTTACAAAAGCGCCGGCCAAGCCGCCCCACCCGCCGCGGAGCCTGCTTCCGCAGCCGCCCCAAGCGCAAATTCTTCCGCCAATCCGCCAGCCGCAAAGAAAAAGTCCGGCTTTTTTACCGGTATTGGAAGGTTCTTCCGCCACCTTTTCGGCGCTGAATAGCCCCTCAAATCACTCATCCAGTAAGACTGCCCACAGGCCGTGGGCTAGTCCATGCGCAGTCCTCGCCGGAGCCTGTTCAGGCGGTTGCGCTGACCAGCAAGTCCGAGGAAAGGTTCGTCAGGAAGCTGTTCAGGACGATCTGCGCGCTGCTGACGTCGCCCGAAGTCCGGATTCTGCCGGATGAAGGCCGGAGAAGAGCGGTTCCGCGGGTGCCATCGCCCTGTAAACGCCATCGACCCTCCGCCCGGTGGGGCGGAGGGTCGATGGAATTGCTGTTTCCGGTTGAATTACCTGCGGATAGCTAAAGGCTACCGCTTGTATTCGGGCCGGGAGGTGTAGGTGGTGTGGAGCAGATTGTGGGACTTGTGGCCGAGAGGCTCACCCAGGAACTCCGTGTAAATCTGCTTGATGTACGGGTTTTGGTGTGAGCAGCGCCACAGGCCGGAGTGGTCCTCGTCGTAGAGACCGGCGGCCCGCTTGGTGCGCAGTTCGTCAGTCACGCCGTAGGGCTGGCCGCCACCGGCCACGCAACCGCCGGGGCAGGCCATCACTTCGATGAAGTGATAGGGCAGTTCCCCGCCCGAGACCTCGGCTGCACGGATCTTATCCAGCACCTGCTCCACGTTGGACAAACCGTGAGCTACGGCGATGCGAACTTCCGTGCCAGCTACATTAATGGCCGCTTCCTTGACGCCCTTCAGGCCACGCGTGGCGTAGAAGTCCAGCGCGGGAGCTTCCTCGCCGGTCACGTAGAAGTAGGCCGTGCGCAGCGCCGCTTCCATCACGCCGCCGGTGGCGCCGAAGATCGTCGCCGCTCCCGTATAAGCGCCCAGAATGCAATCCGGCTGCTCATCGGGAATGGTCTCGAAGTCGATGCCCGACTGCTTGATCATGCGCGCCAACTCACGCGTGGTCAGAGAGACATCCACATCCTGGAAACCGGAGGAGGACATCTCCTTGCAGCGCTGAATCTCGAACTTCTTGGCCGTGCAGGGCATGATCGAGACCATGTACATCTTGGCCGGATCAACTCCCGCCTTCTCCGCGTAGTAGCTCTTGGCCAACGCGCCCAGCATCTCGTGCGGCGACTTGCAAGTCGAAAAGTGGTCCATCATGTCGCTAT
>PMPH01000140.1 GCA_003161045.1 Acidobacteriaceae bacterium | reverse complement strand
AGGTCGGCGACCCCTTCATGGAGAAGCTCCTCCTCGAAGCCTGCCTTGAAGCTATGCAGACCGGCGCAATCGTCGGCATCCAGGACATGGGAGCAGCCGGCCTTACTTGTTCCACCTGCGAGATGGGCGGCCGCGGCGGCGTCGGCCTCGACGTCGATCTGGACCTGGTTCCGCAGCGGGAAACCGGCATGACCGCGTACGAGATCATGCTTTCCGAGAGCCAGGAGCGCATGTTGCTGGTGGCGGAAAAGGGCAGGGAAGACGAAGTCCTCAATGTCTTCAAGAAGTGGGGACTGGACGGCGTCATCGTGGGCACGGTCCATGCCGAGGAGCGGATGCGCATCCGCCATCATGGCGTGCTCATGGCCGACATTCCCAACCGCTCGCTCACCGACGAAGCTCCGCTCTATAACCGTCCCATCGGCGTGTGGAAGGCCCCCGTGGCTCTCGATCCCTCGGACGAGATTCTGGCCCGGATGGACGAAGACCGCGACTTCACCGCCGACCTCAAGCGGTTGCTGGCCAGCTCCAACGTCTGTTCCAAGCGCTGGGTCCACGAGCAGTACGACACCATGGTCCAGACCAACACTGTGATCGGTCCGGGCGGCGAGGCTGGCGTCATGCGCATCAAGGGCACCGGAACCCCCGGCCACGAGCGCGGCCTGGCAATGTCCCTGGACGGCAATGGCCGCTGGGCCTACCTCAACCCCGAACTGGGCGCGATGCACGCGGTGGCCGAAGCTGCCCGCAAGGTGGCCTCGACCGGTGCAACCCCGGTGGCCGCCACCAACTGCCTCAACTNNCTGGGCATCGTGGGCATTCTGGAGGATGTGGCCAAGGCTGTTCCCTCCCACTTCCAGGCTGAAGGCGACGCTATCGTCCTTCTCTGGCCGATTCCCGCCGGCGAAGCGCCCAACCCCAACCTTGAGGTTCCCGCTCATCCCAATTCAGTGGAGGGTCAATCCAGCCTGGTGCCCGGCGTCTTCGGCGATGCGGCGTTTGTCATTCTCGAGGACACCGAACAGAACATCGAGGCCCCCGAACAGGCCGAAGCCGAAGCCGTGTCAGAGATTGCCGTCTTCGGTTCCTCCGAATTCGCCAAGGTTGTTCTTGGCGGCCTCTGGGGCCAGCCCCCTCCGCTCGATCTGTGCGCTGAAGCCGACCTGCAGAGCCTGCTGGCGGTCCTGGCCGAGCGTGAACTGCTTCACTCCGCCCGCGGCATCTCCGACGGCGGGATTGCCGTCGCCCTGGCGCAGGCCGCCTTTCCCAATGGGATTGGCGCCAAGGTCGAGCAGGAGCAGTCGCTCATGGCTCATCCCCTCTTCGGCCTCTTCGCCGAACCGGCCACCACCATGCTGCTTTCCGCCCACCCCAGCCAGTTTTCCGCGATTGAAGAGCTGGCCACCGAGTACAGCTTCATCGCCGCCCGCATCGGCACAACTGGCGGCGACCGGCTGGAAATTTCCGTCTACCACGAGCCTTTCATCGCGGCTCCGCTTGCCAATCTGCGCAAACCCTGGGCAGAATCCCTTAAATCCACTCTTCACGGCGAGGTAACGGCATGATCGGGAGGCTTTTTCAAGGCGTTGCGGGAGTAGCCGATGAAACCCATTCATTTCATGCTGGCTCGGCTGCCCCGTCCCTGATCCCTGTTCCCTGTTCCCTGTTCCCTGCCTTTGACAAGCTCCACGAAGAGTGTGGCGTGGTCGCCATCCACGGCCATCCCGACGCCGCCCGCCAGGCCTACCTCGCTCTCTACGCCCTCCAGCATCGCGGCCAGGAATCGGCCGGCATCGCCACGGCCGACGGCCAGCACATGGCCAACATCAAGGGCATGGGGCTGGTCTCGGAGATCTTCACCGACGATGTTCTGGCCAAGCTGCCCGGCTCGATGGCCATCGGACACACCCGCTACTCGACCACCGGCGACTCGGCCCTGCTCAACGCCCAGCCCATCCGCGTGGAATCGACCAAAGGGCTGATCGCCATCGCCCACAACGGCAACCTGGTCAACCTGGGCAATGTGCGCGCCCGCCTGGAGCGCGACGGGGCCTACTTCCAGACCACCTCCGACTCGGAGATCATCGTCCAACTGATCGCCCACTCCCACGCAGGCTCGCTGGTGGACGCCATCGCCGACTCGCTCGGCCAGATCGACGGCGCATTTTCGATCGTGATGATGACCCGCGACCGCATCTTCGCCGCCCGCGACCCACGGGGATTCCGCCCGCTCTCGATCGGCCGCATCAGGAATCCGGAGGGCCCCGACACCATCGTCTTCGCCTCGGAGAGCTGCGCCTTCGACCTGCTGCGCGCCGAATTCATCCGCGACATTCTCCCCGGCGAACTGGTCATGGTCACCGAGGACGGCGTCACCAGCCGCCAGTACGCCACCGGCGTTCCGCAATCCAGTTGCATCTTCGAGCACGTTTACTTCGCCCGCCCCGACTCGCGCATCTACGGCCGCTGGGTGCAGGAGAGCCGCGACCAGATGGGCCGTCAGTTGGCTCGCGAATCAGGCATTCCCGCCGATGTGGTGGTTCCCGTCCCCGATTCCGGCGTGACCGCAGCATTGGGTTACGCGGAAGAGGCCGGCCTGCCCTTTCGCTTCGGCCTCATCCGCAACCACTACGTCGGCCGCACCTTCATCGAGCCCGAGCAGCGCGTCCGCGACTTCGGCGTCCGCCTCAAGCTCAACCCGGTGCGCAATCTGCTCGAGGGCAAGCGCGTCATTCTGATCGACGACTCGATCATCCGCGGCACCACCAGCCGAAAAATCGTTCGCATGGTGCGCGGCGCGGGAGCCAAAGAAGTTCATCTGCGCATCAGTTGCCCGCCCACCATCTCCCCCTGCTTTTACGGCGTGGACACACCCAGCAAGCGCGACCTGATCGCCGCCAACAAGTCCATCGAAGAGATTCGCCGCTACATCGGAGCCGATTCGCTCGCCTACCTCTCGCTCGACGGCCTGCTCCAATGCTGCAAGGGCAAAGACCCGGTCGGCTACTGCACCGCCTGCTACACCGGCAACTACCCCACCGGATGGGTCGATGTGGAAGAGCTTCAGCCCGCGATAGCAGTTTTCTAGCTGGATTTAGGGAACCCCTGCTTAAGTGGCTGTCTTGAAAGGGCACGGCTTTAGCCGTGCCGCAAGACGTAAGCGATGAAAGGGTGGCTTTAGCCACCGAGGAAACGTAAATTATAGAAAATACATTCACTCAGGGGCTAAAGCCCGAAGGTTTTTGGGGCAATCGAACGGCGTGGCTGATGCCACGCCCTTCAAAACATGGCCGAATCGACTTGTGCAGAGGCCACTTAGCTGTTTGGAAAAACCGTCGCCTTAGGGTGCACTGCCTCATCGTCGGGGAAGGCCGTCGCGCCGACGGCGATTCCACCTTTCCCGCGCGGGGAAAAACCTTGAATCTGCTAAAATCCTCTTAAGTTTCACCGCATTCAAGGCTGTCCGGCGAAAAAAGTCCCGTTGCATTGGTGGTGCTCCTGGGAATTCGCACGGCGGCGAGGACGATCGAGCCCTGCACGGTCTTTCCCCGTCGAAGGCGCCTTCCCCTTGCACTCCATGCGCATGAAATGGCGGGTATTCGCTTGTCTCTGAACTGCATCCCTGTCCGTTCCTTCATCGCCTCCAGGTGTACGCGCGGCTCTGGGCTACGGGTACTGCTGTTCGTTCTGGAGTGCGCGCTGGGAGTGGTGGCCGTCGCTCTGGTCTCGGCCCTGGCGCACTGGCCTGCATGGTTGCTCCCCGTCGCCGTGCTGTTTTACGTACTGATTGTGGCGGCTACGGCCTTGTTCTGTGGATTCTGGCAGGCGGTGATCGTCTCGCTGTCGGCCGTCTTCATGCACAGCTACTTCATCCTGCACCAGCCCCCATCCGCTGTCCCGTCCAGCATGGCCTCCGACCCCGCCAACGTGGTCACCCTGCTCGCCTTCGTGCTGGTCGCCCTGGTGGTCAGCCGGCTCTCGGCGCGCGTCACCGGGCACGCCCGGGAGGCCGAGTCCTGGGGCGAACAGATGCACGACCTGTACGAATTCACGCGGCGCACCCTCGAGATGAATCTTCACCTCGAGCCGGGGCCGCAGTTGGCCGAACTGGTCCATGAAATCTTCGCTCTGGAGGCCGTGGCAGTCTTCGATGCCGACCTGCACCAGGTCTACCAGGCAGGAATCTGGAGCGTCGATCCCCAGGAGCTGGCGCAGAACGTCTACTACTTCGAGACCACCGACGATGATGCGGAGAGCGGCCTGGGCCGCCGCGTGCTCCGCCTGGGCGCGGTGCCCATCGGCAGCCTGGTGGTGCGCGGCGGCACCAGCCCTCTGACCAACAACGCCATCGCCTCGCTGATCGCCATTACCTTTGACCGCTACCGGGCCTTCGCCAACGAGAGCCGCATCGAAACCGAGCGGCGCACCGAGCAGTTGCGCTCCACGGTTCTTGACAGCCTGGCGCACGCTTACAAGACGCCGCTGACGGCCATTCGCGCCGCCTCGACCGGCCTGAGCGAGATGGGCCACCTGTCGCCGGCGCAGGCCGAGCTGGTGGGCCTGATCGACGAACAGGCCGACCTGCTGGGCAACCTGACCACGCGCCTGCTGACCACCGCGCGCCTCGATGCCGGCGAGGTCGCCGTTCATGCCACTCCGGTTGGCGTGGCGGCGCTGATTGAAGAGGTCGTCGCCAGCCTCAGCGACCGGCTGGCGAGCATGAAGGTGGTCATCGATATTCCCGACGAGGGCATGATCCTGAACTGCGACCGCCATTTGATGGTCATGCTGCTCACGCAGTACATCGACAACGCCTGCAAGTACTCCATCTTTGGCACCGCCATCACCATTCGCGCCGAGCAAACGCGCTCGGAGACCATCTTCTCGGTGCGCAGCTACGGCCCGGTGATTCCCATCAACGACCGCGAGCGCATCTTCGACCGCTACTACCGTTCCTCCACGCGCTCCAACCGCGCCGCGGGCACCGGAATCGGACTTTCGGTCGCCAAGCGCGTCGCCCTTGTCCACGGCGGTTATGTCTGGGTTACCAGCGATGAGGTCGAGGGAACCACGTTCTTTGCGGCCATCCCCGCCTCGGCTCAAAAGAAAGGTTCCTGATGAAGCAGTCCACGATTCGCATTCTTCTGGTTGACGATGAATCGGCCATCCGCCGGGCGCTGCGCCCGCCGCTCGTGGAACTCGGCTTCCAGGTGGTCGAGGCCTGGCGCGGCGAGGAAGCCATACAAATGCTGCGCGCCGGCGGCTTCGACGTTGTGCTGCTCGACGTCAATATGCCCGGCATCGGCGGCATCGAAACCCTGCGCCGCATCCGCACCTTTGCTCCCCGGCTGCCCATCCTCATGCTCACCGTGCGCGATGCGGAAGCGGAAAAGGTGGAGGCGCTGGAGCTGGGAGCCGACGACTATGTCACCAAGCCCTTCAGCACGCGGGAGCTGGTCGCCCGCATCCGCACGGCGGTCCGGCGCGTCCAGGCTCCGGCCCGCGCCGAAGACGCGCCCATCGAGATCGGCGAGATCTGCCTGGAACCGATGAAGCGCACGGTCACCAAGCGCGGCCAGCCGGTGCATCTGACCCGCAAGGAGTTCGACATTCTCCACTGCCTGATGAGCCGCGCCGGCCAGGTAGTGACCTACGCCCGGCTGCTCACCGCCGTCTGGGGAGCCGATTGCCGCGAGGAGGTCGAGTACCTGCGAACCTTCGTTCGCCAGTTGCGCAAGAAGATTGAAGACGACCCCTCCAACCCCCTCTATCTGCTCACTGACGTCTATGTCGGCTACCGTTTCACCGACGCCCAGATGTTCAGCGGGGAAACCGAGGACAGTGCCAGCGACGCGGACGAGACCGAAGAGACGCCGGGAGAAGCGTCCAGTTGATCACGCCAATTCCAACACCACTCCCGTAATCTAGGGCCTGTTCACACGATCCCAGGTCTGAAAATCCAGTGTTCAGTTCCATGACATCCTTTACACATTGTCTCTGGACATCCTTTACACTTCCGCGTGAACGCCAGTTCATGCGGAGGTGTAAAGGCGATGCCGTGGAACATGATGGAAGTACAGGATCAGCGGGTTCGCTTTGTGGTGGAGGCTTTGACTGGCGAGAAGCCGATGCGGGCATTGTGCGCCGAGTTCGGCATCTCGCGGCCCACCGGCTACTTGTGGATTGACCGCTACCGCGAGGGCGGCGTGGCGGCCATTGCCGAGCGCAGCCGCCGGCCTCACCACACGCCCGGCAAGACCGTCGATGAGTTGGAGCAGCGCGTGGTTTTGCTGCGCCAGTGTTATCCGGACTGGGGTGCGCGCAAGCTGGCCGTGCTGCTTGGCCGTCAGGGGATCCGGCTGCCCTCGAGCACCATCCACCGCATCCTGCTGCGTCGCGGGCTGGTGCCTGAAGCCGACCGGCATCCGCCCGCCGTCCAGCGCTTTGAGCGCGAACATCCCAACGAGCTGTGGCAGATGGACTTCAAGGGTCCCAAGAACTGGCCGCAAAGCTTCGGGCCGCTGTCGGTGATCGACGATCACAGCCGCTATTTGATCTCGCTGAGCGCCCTCGGCTCACCCGATGGCGGGCTGGTAAAAGCGCACTTGACAGAGGCCTTTGAGCAATGCGGTGTGCCTGATGCAATGCTGATGGACCATGGCACGCCGTGGTGGAATCCGCAGTCGTTTTCCGGGCGCACGTACCTGTCGCTGTGGCTGATGCGCCAGGGTATCCGGCTCTACTGGAGCGGCATTCGCCATCCGCAGACGCAAGGCAAGGTGGAGCGCTTCCATGGCAGCCTGGAGCGGGCGTTGACCCACCGCGGCGTGCCCCGCGAGGAGCCGCAGTCATGGCTGGACGCCTTTCGTCTGGAGCATAACTACGTGCGTCCACATGAGGCGCTGGAGATGAAAACTCCGGCGGAGTTCTGGCGCCCCAGCCCGCGCTGCTACGATCCCCACCCGCCCGCTTGGGAGTATCCCGAGGGCGCCTGGACGTTGAAGGTCGATTGCCAGGGAACGGTCGATATTGCCGGTCTCCGCTGGCGCATCGGCAAGACACTGGCCGGGGAGCGGGTGCATATCCAGCCGGTGGAGGAGCGGTTCCTGGTTTACTACTGCGCCACTCTGGTTCGCGAGCTCGATCCGGCGCTAAGGCGCTCGACGATCGTCGAGCGCCTTAGCGCCGAGAAACAAAAACATTCCATGAATGTGTAAAGGATGTCTGGAGACATTCTGTAAACCATGTCGTGGAACTTGACAAATCCAGACCTGGGGCACCCGGCACCTCGGTCTAATGCCTATCCCCGCGCGACAACGTCATGAGGGTTGGGTATCCGGCGGATGGTCCCGTGTCTCCGGCTTCAAGTCTTCATCCATGTAGGTGCGAAGGGTGCCGCACGCTGGACAACTCAATTCGATGGGGCCCGACATACTAAACATCTCCACATATCCGGAAGTCTCAATTTGACGACAGTCGCCCTGTTCGATTCGAACTCCGCAATTCTTGCAATTTACAATCCTGTACAAGTAGGGCATGATTCTCCTTTCTGGTTAGTTAGAACCCTATGACTTTGACACTTGCCGAAAGACAAGCGATGCTACTCCCATTCTTATTCGTTAGCGGCCTCAACTTGAAGCTGAAGGATATGGCCTGAGCCCCTCTTTTCTAGAGTGAGCGTGCCGATGAAGTTCTTCGTTCTCCACACCCATTTATTAGTGTCGCTGGAGTTTGACGGCTCACCCCACTCCGCCGTTAACGAGGTACGAACGTGCTCGATAAAAGCGTCTGAGGGGTCGGTCTGATAGGCGGATGCCGTTGTGACATATCGCTTCCGGTTGGGAGAGTCCCCCAGCCCTACAGCGGGCGAGGTCGCAGTGCCCTCGCGCCATAACGAACTAAATCCCATGAAGGAATCGCCAGCCGTGAATCGTTCTTCGCTGGAAACATCCTCGAAAGTGAGGCCAAGGTATCTCGATAGATCAGGCCATTTGCGAAAGTTGTGATTTGTAACATCGCTAGGAGCAATGCCGAAAAACCTTTCATAGGCA
>PMPH01000013.1 GCA_003161045.1 Acidobacteriaceae bacterium | reverse complement strand
GACGGCAGCCGTTGTGCGGCACTGGCGTCACGTCGCGGATGGTGCGCACCTCGATACCGGCGGCAGCCAAGGCGCGGATGGCCGACTCGCGACCCGAACCCGGACCGGAAACCCGCACATCGACCGCGCGCAAGCCGTGATCGCGAGCCATGCTGGCGGCGTTCGAGGCTGCCTGCTGCGCCGCAAAGGGCGTGCCCTTGCGCGAGCCGCGGAAGCCAAGCGAACCTGAACTCTTCCAGCTCAGCGTGTTGCCCACCGGGTCGGTGATGGTGACGATGGTGTTGTTGAATGTGGCCTGCACGTGCGCAATGCCAAAGGGCACATTCTTGCGCTCGCGTTTCTTGAACTTCTTGTTCTTGGAGGCCTTGCCAGCCTTGCTGGCGCCGGCCTTCTGCTCTGGTTTCGCCATTAGGTTTTACCCGTCGCTTTCTTCTTGCCGGCAACTGTGCCCTTGCGCGGGCCCTTGCGAGTGCGGGCATTGGTGTGGGTACGCTGCCCGTTCACCGGCAGACCCCTCCGGTGACGCGTGCCGCGATAGCTCTGGATGTCGATCAGACGCTTGATGTGCATCTGGACGTCCTTGCGCAGGTCGCCCTCGACGTTTCCTTCGTCCTCGATCACCTGGCGGATGCGGTTGACCTCGTCCTCGCCCAGATCCTGAATCTTCTTGAAGGCGTCAACATTCGCCTTCTCCAGAATCTTGAGCGCGCGGGGATCCCCGATGCCGAAGATGTATGTGAGCGCGATCCGGGCCTGTTTGTTGCGAGGCAGATCGACGCCAGCAATACGTGCCATTCGAGTTCCTTTGCTGCTTCAGGTTATGTGCCCCCGGCCTCAACCGGTTCGCACGTGTTGGACGGACAAGCCTCCAGAGGTTCATCGCAAGCCTTGACTCAGGCTAACTAGCCTCTTTCCAGCGGGCAGAGATCGGGGTCAGTTAACTGTGCTGTTCTAGCTTGCTTTTACTGATCCCTGAACCCTGATCCCTGTTGTGGAGGGATCCGCGTAAGCCAGGCTTGAAACTAGCCCTGACGCTGCTTGTGCTTTGCGTTCTCGCAGATCACCCGCACCACCCCACGGCGCGTGATGACCTTGCATTTCGCGCAAATCTTTTTGACTGATGCACGAACCTTCATTGCTGTTGCTGCCCTTCTCCGCGCGCAAAATCCAGGCGCGGGGTGTAAAAAATCTCACTTGTAGCGGTAAACGATCCGCCCGCGGTTCAGGTCGTAGGGGCTCAGTTCCACGGCCACGCGGTCACCGGGCAGAATGCGGATGAAGTTCTTGCGCATCCTTCCCGAGACGTGGGTCAGAACCTCGTGATTGTTCTCGAGCTTGACCTTGAACATGGCATTGGGCAGCGTCTCAGTGACCACCGCCATGACCTCAATCGCATCTTCCTTCGACAAACCGCATCCCGCTTCCGCCGGCGCATTCACGCCCAACCGGCTTGTAATCCCGAGTGTGCTACTCGGTTAAGATTCTTGCGCCGGTGGCGGTGACCGCCACCGAATGCTCAAAATGAGCGCTCATGCTTCCATCCGCGGTGATAGTCGTCCAGCCGTCACCCAAAACCACCACATCCGGCTTGCCTGCATTCACCATCGGCTCGATGGCCAGCACCATGCCAGTGCGCAACTTCATGCCCCGCCCGGCTTCGCCAAAGTTCGGCACCTGCGGGTCTTCGTGCATGTGCGTCCCGATGCCGTGGCCCACAAAATCCCGCACCACCGAGAAGCCCTCGGCCTCGACCACCCGCTGCACAGCAGAACCCACATCGCCCAGAGTGGCGCCGGGACGAACCACATCAATCGCCGCGTAGAGCGACCGCTCGGTCACCTTCATCAGCCGAGCGGTTTGCGGATCAATCTTCTCGCCCACCGGCACGGTAATCGCCGCGTCTCCGCAATAACCGTCTACGAATGCCCCAAAGTCGACCGAAACGATCTCCCCTTCCCGGAGAATTCGCTTGGCCGACGGAATACCATGCACCACTTCGCTGTTGACCGAGGTGCACAGCACACAAGGGAAACCATGATAGCCCTTGAAGGCCGCCCTGGCGCCCAGTTTGACGGTGCGTTCCTCGGCCGCCTTTTCCAGATCCAGTGTGGTGGCTCCAGGCCTGACCAGGCTCCGAACCAACTCCAGCACCTCGCGGACCACCTGGCCCGCACGGCGCATCTTCTCGATCTCCTGCGATGACTTCAGTACAACCGCCAACCGGCTTACCTGACTTTCAGTTTTCAGTTGTCAGCTTTCAGTTGTCAGTGAAAGCACCGCGAAGCACTTCGACCGATGACTGACCACTGATAACTGGCAACTACCCTCTCAACCGCTCGACGGCGGCAGCAATTCCAGCCATCACAACCTCAATCGGCTGGTCTCCATCCACTTCCGCAAAGCGCCCCGAGGCCCGGTAGTGCTCGACGACCGGCGCGGTCAATGCCGTATAAGCGCGCATCCGTTCCGCAAAGACCTTTTCCGTATCGTCAGCTCGCTGGACCAGCGTGGCTCCGTCCGCATCGCAAAAGCCATCCCGTTGGGGAAGTTTGAAGTAGACGTTGTAAATGCTCTGGCAGACAGGACAATTCCTGCGCCCGGTAATACGGCGCAAGAGCTGATTATAATCCACATGGATGCTGACGGCAACCACTGGCAACCCCACGGCCCGCGCGGCCAGGCGCTCATCCAGCCAGGCGGCCTGCACCAGGGTGCGCGGAAAGCCGTCCAGAATGTAACCGTTGGCGGTGTCCGGCTGCGTGAGGCGCACCGCAACCATCTCATTGACCAGAGAATCGGGAACCAGTCCCCCCCGTCCCATGATCTCCTTGGCGGTCCGGCCCAGTTCCGTGCCCTGAGCCACATTGGCGCGCAGCAGATCACCGGTCGAGATCTGCGGAATCCGCCACCGCTTGACCAGTTCCTTGGCCTGGGTTCCCTTGCCTACGCCCGGCGCGCCCAACAAAAGAATGGGGCCGGGAACAACCTTCCGATCCGTTCCCTGCCCCGGTTCGCCTGCGGTGCTAGAAGATGACATTACCAGGTTTTCCTTCCNNTCCATGGCCACGCCCACCACAATCAGCAGTGAGGTGCCGCCAAAGTAGAAGTTGACTCCCAAACCGTGCGTGGTCCAGGTCGGCAGGCTCTCGAAGAACCGGCCGATGAGCCAAACCTTGTCGAAACGAATGCCCGAGATCAGGAAGGTAGGCACCAGCGAAATGATAATCAGATAAAGGGCGCCAACCAGCGTGATGCGGGTGAGGATGTCGTTGATGAAGTCCGAGGTGCGCTTGCCGGGGCGGATTCCGGGGATGAACGAGCCCGACTTGCGGAAGTTGTCGGCAATGTCGTCCGGCTTCATGATGATCGACACGTAGAAGTAGGCAAAGAAGATAATGCCCAGGATGTACAGCAGCTCATACCACGGGTAGCCGGGCATGAGCGCATCGAAGATGGGCCGCAGGAAGGCGCTGTTTTGCACCATCGCGGTCTGGCTGAGCATCATCGGGGCGGAGAGGATGGAGGCGGCGAAGATCACCGGCATGACGCCGCCGGAGTTCACCTTGAGGGGCAGATGGCTGGATTGGCCGCCCATCATGCGGCGGCCGACGATGCGCCGCGCGCTCTGGATGGGGATGCGCCGCTCGCTCCGCTCGACGAAGACGATGAAGGCCACCACAGCCGCCATGCCCGCCATCAGCAGGACCACGGCAATGATGGTGAACGAGCCCCACTGGTTGGTCTGCACCTTCTGGTAGAGCTCGGCGACACCGCGCGGCAGGCCGGCGATAATGCCAGTGAAAATCAGCAGGCTCATGCCGTTGCCGATGCCGCGGTCGGTAATCTGTTCGCCCAGCCACATGATGAAGGCCGTGCCGGTGGTCAGCGTCAGCACCGTCATCAACAGGAAGCCGACGCCGGGATTGAGCACCATGCCGCCCTTGGTGAGCATGAAGGCGATGCCGATCGACTGCAAGGCGCCCAGAATCACCGTCAGGTAGCGCGTCCACTGGGTGATCTTGCGCCGCCCCAGCTCGCCTTCCTTCTGAATGCGCGCCAGCGGCTCATAAACCACGGTGAGCAACTGAAAGATGATCGAGGCCGTGATGTAGGGCATGATGCCCAGCGCGAAGACCGTCATGCGGCGCAGGTTGCCGCCGCCGAACAGATCCATCAGGCCCAGGGCCGAGCCGCCTTGCGTACTGAACAACTGCTCCAGCAGCTTGCCGTTCACGCCCGGCGTGGGGATGTGCGCGCCCAAACGATAGACGGCCAGAATGCCCAGCGTGAAAAGCACCCGCTTGCGCAGATCGGGAATCCGAAAAATATTGAGAAAATTCTCAAGCATGTTGGGTTATCCGCTTCAGGGCGTTTGCCGCCACTCGAATCTATTCCGCTATCCATCTTACCCGCGCAGGGCACCGTGTGTCGCCCCGCTCACTCGTCAAGTCTGTCATCCTGAGCGGAGTTTGGCGCGCCTTTGGCGCCAAACTCCGTCGAAAGACCTGCGTTTAACGGGCGTCCCAGTTTCTATCTGGATGCCTTGGAAACTAATTTCCCCTTGGCTGCCACCGGAGCTTCGCCGCCCAGAAGCACCACCTTGCCGCCGGCCTTTTCAATCTTCTCGACGGCGGACTTGGAAAACTTGTGCGCGTNNTGTTGGTAAAGCCGCGCTTGGGAAGCCGGCGGTGCAGCGGCATCTGGCCGCCCTCAAAACCGCGCATCAGGCTGAAGCCGGAGCGCGAACCCTGTCCCTTGTGGCCGCGGGTCGAGGTTTTGCCCATGCCGGAGCCCATGCCCCGGCCCACACGCTTGCGCCCGGTGTTAGCCTTTTTGGGCGCGCGCAGATTCGATAGATTTCTTATTGCCATGATTTCCTCGCTGTAGCGCCGGCCGGGTTTCAAGAACCCTGCCGACTCGCGTTGTGTGGAGCAGTTGTCCGTAGTCAGTTTTCAGTAACGGTAGCTTGAGCTGACAACTGAAGACTGACCACTGGTTGCTAGTCTTCCAGAATACGAACCAAATGCGGAATGGCCTTGACCATGCCGCGAATGGATTCATTGTCCACGCGCTCGACGATCTGGTTGAGCCGCGTAAAGCCAAGCCCCTTGACCACCAGCTTGTGCTTGGTGGGCGTAGAGTTCTTCGAGCGGTAGTACTGAATGCGAATGGTTTTGGTCTCCGCCATGGCTAGAGGTCCTCCACGGACTTGCCGCGCATATTGGCCACATCGGCCCGGTCGCGCAACTGCACCAGCGCGTCGAAGGTGGCCTTGACGACGTTGTGGGGGTTGGGCGAACCCAGGCACTTGGTGAGCACATTCTGCACCCCGACCGAGGTCATCACCGCGCGCACCGCGCCGCCGGCGATCACGCCGGTGCCTTCGGGGGCCGGCTTCAAGAGCACCTGTCCGGCGCCATAATGGCCCAGAACCAGATGCGGGATCGTGGTCTGGGTCAGGTTGACCCGAACCAGGTTCTTCTTGGCCGCCTCAATTCCCTTGCGAATCGCCTGGGGGACTTCCTTGGCCTTGCCCGAACCGTGGCCCACCAC
>PMPH01000088.1 GCA_003161045.1 Acidobacteriaceae bacterium | reverse complement strand
GCTACGGCCTGCAACTGCATGAAAAGCAGAAGGCCAAGCGTATGTACTTCACGCTGGAGAGCCAGTTCCGCGAGTACTACGAGAAGGCCAACCGCGCCGCTGGCGTCACCGGCGAGTTGCTGATTCAGCAACTGGAGCGCCGTCTGGATAACGTGGCCTTCCGTCTGGGCTTCGCCATCTCGCGCCGCCAGGCCCGCCAGGTGGTCCGTCACGGCCATGTTACGGTCAACGGCCGCAAGGTCAACATTCCTTCCTATCAGGTCAAGGTGGGCGACGAGATTGCCATCTGCGAAGCCGCCAAGAAGCTGATCATCGTCGAGCAGGGGGCGCAATACGCCGCGCAGAATCCCGTGCCCGCATGGCTGGAAGTGAACTTTGAGAACTTCTCGGGCCGTGTGCTCTCCCTGCCTCAGCGCAAGGATGTGAACCTGCCCGTCAACGAGCAGCTGATCGTCGAACTGTACTCGAAGTAAGTAGTACAGGGACTAAGGGACAAAGGGACTAGGGACTAGAAAGCCGGCACAGTTCAACGCCTGCTAGTCCCTAGTCCCTAGTCCCTAGTCCCTCATTCCAACAGAAGGAGAACTTGCGCGGCCGCCGCAAAATGCATCGCGACGCATCCAGCCGCGCGGGAAACGAGAGACGTATATGCTTTGGAGAGGATTTCAGAAACCGAAGCGCCTGGCAGTCGATGCCGAGACGCTCACCAACATCTTCGGCAAGTTCAGCGCCCAGCCCTTTGAGCGCGGCTTTGGCACCACCATCGGCAACGCCTTGCGCCGCACCCTGCTCAGTTCGATCGAGGGCGCCGCGGTCACCGCGATTCGCATCGAGGGCGTACTGCACGAGTTCCAGTCCATCACCGGCGTGGTCGAGGATGCCACCGACATCATCTTGAACCTCAAGCAGGTTCCCTTCAAGCTGGCGGGCGAGGGTCCGAAGGCGCTCTATTTGCGCGCCGACCAGCCCGGCGTGGTCACTTCGGGAATGATTGAAGCCGACGGCGACGTCGAAATCCTGGACAAAAACGTCTATATCGCCACGGTTTCCGAAGGCGGCAAGCTGGACATGGAGATGCGCCTCAAGCGCGGACGCGGCTATATCTCCGCCGACAAGAACTTCGACGCCGATCTGGGCATTGGCTTCATCCCCGTCGACTCGGTTCACTCGCCGGTGCGGCGCGTGAATTACGTGGTAGAAGCTGCCCGTCTGGGTCAGATTACCGACTACGACAAGCTGACCTTGGAGGTGTGGACCAATGGGGCCGTACTGCCCGCTGACGCCGTCGGTCTGGCCGCCAAGCTGCTCAAGGACCACATGAACATCTTCATCAACTTCGAGGAGGAGATGGAGACCGAGGGGCGCGGCGAGGAAGGCCGGATCATGCTGCGCAACGACCACCTCAACCGCTCGGTCGAAGAGCTGGAGCTGTCGGTTCGCAGTTACAACTGCCTGAAGAACGCTAACATCCAGACCATCGGCGAGCTGGTGCAGAAGACCGAAGCCGAGATGCTCAAGACCAAGAACTTCGGCCGCAAGAGCCTGAACGAGATCAAGGAAATCCTTGCCCAGATGGGCCTCTCGCTGGGCATGAAGATCGACGAGCAAGGCAACGCGGTCCCCGGACCCACCAGCATTCCGCCCGCCGCCGCCCTGGCCGCCAGCTATGGCCACTACGACGACGAGGACGAGCCGCTGGATTCGGTCGACCTGATGCTGCCTACCGAGAGCGAGAATTTTTAACGCCGGACAGCAGCGGGCCGGGGTAGAATCCGGCCCGTTGCCAGTACGCAGTTTGCCGCCCACTGCCGGCGGACAAGAAATTTCCTGAAAGAGAGTTGCATCATGCGCCATCGCAATGCAGGAAACAAGCTCGGACGCAATACCAGCCACCGCCGCGCCCTTTTGCGCAATCTGACCACCTCCGTCATCATCGAAGATCGCGTTGAGACCACCGTGGCCAAGGCCAAGGCAGTTCGTCCGCAAGTGGAAAAAATGATCACACTGGGCAAGAAGGGCGATCTGCACTCACGCCGTCAGGCCCTCAGCTATCTCATGACCGACAAGGCCGTTACGCGGCTCTTTGAAACCGTGGCTCCGCGCTACGGCGACCGTCAGGGCGGCTATCTGCGCATCGTGCGCACTGGCTTTCGCAAGGGCGATGGCGGCGAAAAGGCCTTCATCGAACTGCTAGGCGCCGAAAAGCAGCTTGACGCCAAGCGCCAGAAGCGCGACGACCTCAAGGCCAAGAAGCGCGCCGAACTGGAAAAGCAGCTCGAAGAATCCAAGAAGCAAGAAGGTGGCGAAGCGGCCGCGTAAGCGCGCCCGCTCGCTGCCGGCTCTGTTTCTCGCCGCTCTGGAACTGCGCGAAACAGACAGGAAGCATTGAAGGCAAGGCCGTCAGACTGGGATCTTCGTCCCGGCCTGACGGCCTTGCGCGGTTTCGCACCTTCTGTTTCCAGGCAATGCAATCGCCGCGGCAGCAACCCTACTCTTCCGCTCCAAACCGCCACGAGATCGATCCGCCTATGAACGAGACCATGCGGATGCCGACGGGCCACTCTGTACCTACGGATGACCCGCAGTCGAAGTCATTAGGGGCACCGCTCGGCCCCGACCCCGCCGGGCAACTCGGAATCCCATCTCCCACCTGCCACGGCGCGCCTGAGGCCAGAGGTGCAATGGTCTCGGTGGTCTGGCCGGTGTAGCCTCGGGCCAGCATTCCGTTCGCGCCCACCTCCAGTTGTCCATTCAGGAACCTGCGCACCACCGCCAGCCGCGTCTCGTCCACCGGAATGGCCTCGAGTTGTTTTTCGCCGTCCTGGCTGTTGGCTGCGTCGAGTATTTTGTGGCCCACATACTCGTACTCGCCGCGCATATGCAAGCCCAGAGGCAGCTTGTCCAGCGTGACCAGGCCGTCGAAGATGGTGCGCGGGCACTCCACCGTGGGGTTCCATCCGGAACTGACATTAGGGTTCCATCCGGGATCGGAAGAAAACTCGTTCAACACCCGCGCATCGGCTTTGGAGAAGACCGCTTGCACACTTCCGTAGCCGCTGAATTGATGGCGTACGTTGGCGGTCAGGAACTTGAGGTTGCCCGGTCCCAGGTCAAAGGGCGCGCCGTTGTCGGGGTCGATCTTGCCCAAGGTCTCTGTGGTCGTCGTCCGGGCCACCGTCACGCGCACGTCGGTGCCCGAGAACTCTTTTTCCAGCACCAACTGCATGGAGTGTGAGCGCTCGAAGGGCGAAGGCAAAGCCGCCGCTCCGGTTGGGCCTGAGGTTGTGCCTTTCACGGAGATGCGCGGATCCTGAGTAAAGAAGGCCTGCCCTAAGCTGAACGAAGCCGAGGGCAGCCAGTGGGCCGAACCCGTTCCCGGTGTCCAGGCCAAGGTGGCCTTGGGGGCCAGAAACGTGCTCCATATATCAAACGAATCGGCGGAAACCATCTGGTTGTCGTTTTTCAACTCGATCACGTCCGGCCTTAGGCCGCCGTAGAAGCGCACGTGCTTGCCCAGGTCGCCATGCACGGCCGCGTAAGGGGTCAGATCGCGGATGGTGATGTTGCTGGACAATACTTTGACGAAGGAGCCATAGATCTTCGGATTGACCAGCGGATAGTGGTCCAGATCGTCGTTGTGAATGTCGTCCTCGTGGTAGTCGAGGCCGGTCATGCCTTGCAGCCACGGCGTAAAGGTGTGGGTTTCGCGCGCCTGCACTCCTTCCACGGTGCGGAACTCGCTCTGCCGGATCAGCCCCTCACCGAAGTTCGAAAACAGCGCCAGATTGTAGGTGCGAGCGAATCCGGAGAAGGCCACCTCGTCTTTGCTTCCAAGCTTCCAGCGGTCGTCGACGGCCACGAGCGCGGTGTGCGTCTGGTCTTTCTGCCGCGGGTCGAGCGTGTCGTTCAAATCCTGGCCATAGCCGATGGGAACCAGGTTCCCCTCATGCGAGACGCCCCAATAGGCGATGCCGTAGAGCGTAATCTCGTGCTTGCCAACATCGAAGACGCGCTGCGCGTTCAACTTGTACATCTGCCGGTGTTCCATGTCCTTCAGTAGGCCGTTGCCGTAATTGGCCTCCAGAGCCACCCACTCCCGCTTAGCCGCATTCTTGGGGGCAAATCCGGCTGTCATATCGATGTCGCGGTAGTCGCCGGTGAGGGTGACAAAGTTCGTCATCTGCTGCCGGGGCATATAGGTCGCCGCCAGGTTGAGGGCGTGATTGCCTTCGAGCACGTTGAAGGCGCCGCCGTCGGTCGTCACGCCGGCGAGCGCGCCGGAGACGTAGATGTTGGGGTCGGAGTAGCCGTTGCCGTGGGCGTTGGCGGAGAGGTTGTTGGTCACCAGATAGCCGCCCACCGCGATGTACTGCGCGATCGGCTCGCCGTGGTCGGCCATCACGCCGGGCGCAAAGTACTGCGGCGCCTTGATGCCGCCGGCCGCGGTCTCGATGGGCAGGCCTGGAATCGAGATCGGCGCTCCCGGGCGTCCCGGATTGGCGTCCAACAACTGCTCGCGCACCAGCACCTTCTGCGATGGGTCGGGAGCGTCGATGGCAATCTCGCTGACGTCGCCGTTGACGACCACCTCTTCGGCCGCCGCGGTCACCTGCACCAGGCGCAGCGTCAGGCTCGCGGTGGCCGCGCTCAGTTCAACCTTGCGCACGACCGGGGTAAAGCCTTGCACCTCGACGCGCGCCGTGTACGCGCCCCAGGCGGGCAGCGCGATCGTAAAGCCGCCGTCGGCTCCAGTGGCAGTGGTCAGCCGTGCGCCGGAGGCGGAATCGAACTCGACGCGCGCCCCCGCTACCGTTCGCCCTGCCGGATCGAGTACCGTGCCGTTGATGCGCGCCGCGCCGGTTTGCGCCGCAAGCCCAAAAGGGAAGGCCAGAAGGAAGAGTATAAGTATTACGAATTCAGCATTCGTGCTACCGGATTCCGTGATTCTTCCTTGCATAATTCTTCCTTTACTGGTTGTTTTTGTGAATCTCAGTGTGCGTGGCTGTGCGTGTGTCCGTGCTCGCCCTCGCTGCCATGGCTGTGCTCGCCATTGTGCGTGTGCTCGGTCGCATGCGCTGGCACGGTCATCACCAGCCGCCCATGCTGCACGCCCTTCAGGCCGATCAACTGGTCGGCAAACTGGGCCACCTGGGCTGATTTGCCGTGCACGATCAGCACTTCAAGGCAGGAATCGTGGTCCAGGTGCGCGTGGCTGGTCGAGACCACCAGCTCGTGGTGCGCGTGCTGCAATTCGGTCAGTTTTTCGGTGATGCCGTAGGCGTGGTGTTCGAAGATCAGCGTGATCGTGCCCACCACAACCGCCTCTGGCGTCGCGGTCTGCTCACTCACCAGCCGGTCGCGGATCAGATCCCGGAAGGCCTCGGAACGGTTGGTGTAGCCCTGCCGCCCAATCAAGCGGTCAAACCGCTTGAGAAGCTCCGAATCCAGAGCAATGCCGATTCTGCTCAAAACGCCCATGCGCACTCCCGCGATAACTGCCGGCTTCCCAGATAATTCCGAGGGAAGTTTTAGAGTAGCACGAAGAATAGATTCATGCTACCATCTCCTCCGCACTCGGGGACTCCTGACCGTATCAGCCGCAATCAGGCCGCGGCGCAACCGCCCAGATTGCCCATTCGAAGCTGCCGCAGAGGCGTCATGATCTGACCCGCGCCGCCTTATACCGCAGGCTGGAAGAGCAATTGGCGCAGGGGCAGCGCGCATCGTCTTGCGTGCAGAGAATGAGTTCGATTTCGAAAAGATCGCCAGCATAATAGCTACAATCTTCCTGGCCGGCTAAGGTTGGGGTGGTTTTTTAGCTGTCAGCTCAAAAACATCGTCCTATACAGCGTGTCCCGCTGCACCGGCTTGAAGCCCGCGTCGCGGATGATGCGGCGAAGCTCTTCTTCCGTCGTGCAGTTACTCGTTCCGGCGGCCTTGACGACGTTTTCCTCCAGCATTACCGAGCCGACGTCGTTGGCGCCGAAGAAAAGGGCTAACTCCATGACCTTCAATCCCTGCGTCACCCAACTGGCCTGCACATTTTCGAAGTTATCGAGATAGAGCCGTGAGATAGCCAGCGTTTTGAGGTACTCGACCGAAGTCGCCTCTTCCCAGCCGCGGCCGCCCATGGCCGTGTGGCCGGGCTGGAAGCTCCAGGGGATGAAGGCCGTGAAGCCGCCGGTCTCCTCCTGTAACTGCCGCACCACTTCAAAGTGGTTGATGCGCTGTTCAATCGTCTCGCCCACGCCGAACATCATCGTGGCCGTGGTGCGCATCCCCAACTGGTGAGCGGTGCGGTGGACGCTGAGCCAGTCCCCGGTGTTGCACTTCAGGCGCGCCACGCGCCGGCGCACGTCGTCGTCGAGAATCTCCGCGCCGCCGCCGGGAATCGAATCCAGGCCCGCGTCCCTCAGCCGGAGAATGGTCTCGCGCAGCGTCAGGCCGGAATACTTGGCGATGGCCAGGATCTCCGAGGCCGTCAGGCAATGCAGCCAGATTTGCGGGAAGCGCTGTTTGATGCCGCTGAAGAGCCGCTCGAACCAGTCGATCTTCAGATCGGGATGAACGCCGCCCTGCATCAGCACGCCGGTGCCGCCGACGGCGACCGTCTCGGCGATCTTTTCATAAATCGTCTCAAAATCCAGAATGTAGCCCTCGGCGGCGCGCGGGTCCGTCTTGCCCGGCCTGGGCAGCGGCCGGTAGAAGGCGCAGAAGGAGCAGTGCTCGGTGCAGAAGTTGGTGTAGTTGATGTTGCGATCGATGATGTAGGTGACCACGCCCTCCGGATGCAGGCGTCGGCGCACGGCATCGGCCTCGAAGCCTAGGCCGATCAGGTCCGGGGAGTGGAAAAAGTCGAGAGCCTGCTGGCGTGTCATGGGCATGGGTTCGGGCGCGTAGGCTTGGGCCTACTGTCGATTCTAGCAATACGGTTTCCGAGCCTAGCCGCAACGAGTCAAAACGCAGGTTCCCTTCGGCTTTGCTCAGGGCAGGCTTTCGACTCCGCGGCGCTTCGCTCAGAATGACGCGGCGAGGATGGGGCACCCGGTTTCTTGGTTCTGGCAATTCTCAGCTTGCCGGTTAGGGCTTGCCGGAGCCGGGCTTTGCGGCGGGTTTGACGCCGGGCTGTGGCTTCTGCACCGGTGCGGAGACGCCAAAGCTCAGCAGGAGGAGATGAAAGCCCTTGCGCAGCGCCTCGCGTACACTCATTGGTCGATTCCTTTCCAGCCTACTCAGGCCGAGCCGCTCATTTCCCAGCCTTCCCGCAAAGGACGCGGGAAGGGTGGGAAACCCAGCCGGGCCGAGACTGCGCAACAGCGGCCCACCCCGCGCTACTTCTTCGTCTCCCGATTCGGGTTCTCCGCATCAGCCGTCACCGGCGCAGGCGGCTGACCGCGCAGAATCTCGACCGCCTCGGGCGGCAGCGGCTTGTCGGCGTTGGCCACCAGCAGGCTCACCTGCCAGATTTGAGTATCGGTCAGTACGCTTTTAAAGGCCGGCATACCCGTTAGCCGGATGCCGTTGGACACCTTCCAGTACGTCTCGCCGGACGGATCGTCG
This sequence comes from Acidobacteriaceae bacterium, assembly GCA_003161045.1. Taxonomy (GTDB): domain Bacteria; phylum Acidobacteriota; class Terriglobia; order Terriglobales; family Acidobacteriaceae; genus Telmatobacter. The sequence goes on along the minus strand of PMPH01000088.1, from coordinate 29,601 downwards.
CTCACGCCGACCGTATCATTATTTTGATGCTTTTCCCACAGCGGCGGCGCATCGGGAAACATATGCGCGCCCCATGCGGAGGGTTTGCCGTGAAATCCATGGCAAGCCGCGCATTTTTCGCTGTAGAGGTGCGCTCCCGCCACCAGGCTCTCCTCATCGGGCTGAATGACCGGAGACTTCATCATCTCGCGGCTGATGCGCGCATGGAGCGGCATTCCGGTCAGCAGTTGCTCCTGCGGCAGGGGTGGATCGGCCACCGCTACCGGCACTTTGCCAAACCGCAGCCACCCCAGCAGGGCCGCCGGCACCAGCACAATCCCCAGCAGAACTCCCACGAGAACCCGTCCCATCTTCCCCCTCCAGCCTTCGCTGCCCTCCATCGTAGAGCAATGTGCGGCTTTCTATGCGAAATTTACCTGCAGAATTTAGTGGCGATTCCACTATAAGGAGACTTAGAGCGGTTCTCCAGTTAATGTGGAGTTTCAAAAATTGTGTAAGGTGGCTTTTTCTTAAGGAATTAAGGAAAAAGCCACTCAGCGGTGATGGTTTCCCTCTAAAGCAACCGGAGAACCGCTCTAGGAAAGATTTGCGGAACAGGGGCGCGGAATTCGTCCCTGTTTGGCCCGCGTCGCACCGGCAATTGCTGGTGGCGGCCATCTCCCACGAACAAAAAGGAGCTCTCCCATGGCAGATCACTCGATGATGAAACTGGGCCGCAAGGCCATCAAGACGGACACGCGGACGCTGCAACTGGCAAAGTATTTGACGCCGGAACTGCCTCCGCCCCCACCCGCCGCCGATTGGAGCAAGGGCATCACCTCCTGGGGCATGATGGAGAATGACACGCTGGGCGACTGCACCATCGCCGGCTGCGGCCACGCGGTGCAGGTCTGGACCGCCAACACGGGCAGCGAGGCAACTGTGCCCGATAGCGCTATTCTCGCGGCCTACGAGCAGTGGGACGGGTACGATCCCAGCGACCCGGACACGGATGCGGGCGGCGTCGAGTTGGACGTGCTCAACGACTGGCGCAAGAACGGACTCGACGGCCACCAGTTGCTGGCCTTCGCCGATCCCAAAGTGAGCAACCTGACCGAGGTCCAGCAGGCCATCAATCTTTTTGGCGGGGTCTACATCGGCCTCTCGTTGCCCGTGACGGCCCAGAAACAGGACGTATGGGACGTGGTTCCGGACGATGGCAGCGGCAACTCGCAGGCAGGTTCATGGGGCGGCCACTGCGTCAACGTCTGCGCTTACGACGCCGACGGCTTCACCTGCGTCACCTGGGGGCAGTTGAAGAAGATGACCACCGCCTTCTGGCAAGCCTATTGCGACGAGGCCCACGCGCTGCTCTCGCCCGATTGGATCGCCGCGCAGGGCGCACCCAGCGGCTTCGACCTCCAGCAGCTTCAGGCGGATCTTAGCGCCATCAAGTAGGGCATCCGGCCCGGCGTGGTTCTCCCATTTATTTGCTCTTGCCAAAGTCGTGCAGGGCGGCTGTTTCTTGAGGTAAAGCCAATCGGCGGAACTGGTTTCGGGGCACAGCAATTGCAGAACCGCTATGATCTGCCGGTCCTGCGCTCAATTCCGCGCCGGCTCAATCCCAAAGCTCCCCCCAAGGTGGTTTAATACCAATTGGGGGGAGCGCTGCCTGCATGGATCGGCGGCTTGCTTCCACACTCCCGTGGAGGTAACTCGAAACCGATGTCTTCTTCTCGCCGTCTTGCCCTTTTGCTGGCGCTAGGTCTGGCCGCCGCCACCGCCGCTCTGGCCCAAAGCTCGAATTCGAGCAGCAACCCCGCGGATTCGGCTTCAGATGCGAGCCAAACCCTAACGCAGGCCGAGCAGCCCGCCGCCCAGTTTCAGGCCCAGGAGCTGTCGCAAGGCCAGATGAGCGTCGAGGCCCGCATCCGCGCCCGCCGCGAACAGCGCCGCGCCACGGCCCTTCATCAGGCCTACGATCACACCTATGAAGCGTACGTCGGCATGGGCTACCTGCGCTTTGTGCCTGGAGCTGGGACACCCGCCACCACCAGCCCCGCCGTGCCCCACGGCCCGGCGCTGGAACACGCCACCGAGTACGCCTGGGACATTGGCGTCACCCGCTACCTCAATCAGCGGCTGGGCGTGACCGTCGATGGCCGCGGCTATTACGGCACCGCTTACGTGTACAACAACTCGCCGACCAATAGCGCCATCACCAACCCGGCCATCAGCCAGATTGCCGTTCTGGCGGGACCTACCTATCGCTTTTATATGCAGCCAAAGTACTCCATCTCCGGCCGCGTCATGGGCGGAGTGGAGCATGGAATCTTTTCCAGCGACACAAACCACAATGAAGCTCTCTCGACTTCGCTCGGCCTCTGGCCGGACGGAGATACTTTTGCGGCCAGCGCCGGCATTGTCGGCGAGTACAATCTGACTCCCAATGTCGCCGTGCGCGTCGTCCCCGAGTACTTCCTCACCTGTTTCGGCTCGACCACGCAGAACAGCCTTGGCTTTACCCTCGGCATCGGCTACCGCTTCGGCAAGCAGTAAAGGGCAGGGAAGAGAGATTAGGGATTAGGGAGCAGTTGACGGCTGACGGTTGTCAACTGGTTTGCCGGCCACCAGGCAAGGGGACTTCGCGAATAGCGGAAGTCCCCTTGTTTTGTTTGGGAAAATGGCGCCTTGGCTGGTCAAAACCGCCTATGTCTCTCCTCCATCTTGCAATTCACGTGCAAAACGTGCTACACGTATACCACGTAAAGAGGAGATGCGCATTCCATGCCCGCGCTCAACGAAAAACAGAACATCACCCTGCGCCTGAGCCGGCAAACGATTCAAAAGGCGCGCGTTTTGGCCGCCCAGCGTTCCACCTCCATCAGCGGCCTGCTCACCAGCCAGATTGAGCAGCTTGTCGAGACCGAGGACGAGTACGAACGCGCCATGCGGAGAGCCTTTGCTCGCATGGAAAAAGGATTCCATATGGGCGAAATCCCTAAATTGGATCGGGACGCGCTGCATGAGCGCTAAGGTCTTCGTCGATACAAATCTTCTGGTCTACGCCCACGACATCGACGCGGGACAGAAGCGGCAGAGGGCGCAAGAGATACTGCTGCGCCTCAGGCAGGAGCGTGCCGGAGCCGTGAGCCTGCAGGTCTTGCAGGAATTCTACGTTACGGTGACGCGTAAACTGGCCTCTCCGTTGCCGAAAGACGTGGCGCGAGCCATCGTCGAAGACTTCGCCTACTGGTGCGTAGAAACTACCCCGGAGGAGATCAAGCGGGCCTTCCGCATTGAGGACGAGGCCAAGATCAGCTTCTGGGACGCGCTGTTTATCGCCGCGGCCATCAAGAGTGGCGCGAACCGGATTTACTCCGAGGATCTGAATCCCGGCCAGACAATTGCCGGGATTCGGATCGAGAATCCCTTCGCGCTTCCCTGAAAAACTGAGCTGTTGCAAGGCGTTGCAGCGCTCTTCGTACCACCCAGTTGGAACTTCTCCGCTTGCTATTATCAGAACAGGCTTCCGGCAGCTATGGCTTCCCGGTACAACCGCTGAGGTCCGCGCTCATCCCGATGGCACCCGTCCCCCAGGCCGCTGTCCCCGCAGAGTTCGCCGCGTCCCCCGCGGAGAACGCTGAACCGGATTCCTGTTTCGATTCAGGCTTAGGAGCCGCGCGCATGGGCGCGCTCCGCTCCAGCGTCGCGGCCACACTCATCCGCGATCTCTGCGAACTCTTCAAACTCAGGGTCGTCGCCCTGGTGCTGGTCACCGGCGGGGCAGGTTTTTACTTGGGCAGCGGTGGCTTTTCACCGCGCAGCGGCGGTTTATATCCGGGATCGACGGGGCCCGGCGCCTCCATCCTGACCGGCGGCTTGCTGTGTGCCCTGCTCGGCATCGGCCTGGTCTCTGCCGGAGCGGGCGCCTTGAATGAGGCCTTCGAACACCAGATCGACGCACGCATGAAGCGCACCGCTGGCCGCCCGGTAGCCGCCGGCCGCTTTTCGCTGGCCCAGGGTGTAGTGGCCGGCCTGGGCACGCTGGCTCTAGGCGCGCTCTGGCTGACGCTCACCACCAACCTGCTCACCGCGGCCCTGGCATTGCTGACCGCCTTCACGTACGTGGCCGTCTACACGCCGCTCAAGCGCGTTACCGCCCTGGCCACCTTCATCGGCGCATTTCCCGGCGCGATGGGCCCTGTGCTCGGCTGGACCGCGGCCCGCGGCCGCATCGAGTGGCCGGCCGTGGCTCTATTCGCCATCCTCTTTGTCTGGCAGTTTCCTCACTTGATGTCCATTGCCTGGCTTTACCGCGACGATTACGCCCGCGCCGGCATCCGCGTTTTGTCTGTCGTTGATCCCAGCGGCCGCTCCACGGTGGCCGAGGCGCTGTTTTTCTCCGTTGTCCTGATCCCCGTCAGCCTGGCGCCCTGGGCACAGGGTCTGGCCGGGGCAACGTACGCCGTACTGGCCGCCGCACTGGGCCTGGTTTACCTGGGCTATACCATTCGCTTCGCCCGCATTCTCCGCGCCGTCACGGAGGATGAAAGCCGCGGGCTGGCCCGCGACCTGCTCAAGGTCAGCGTCCTCTACCTGCCGCTGCTGTTTACCGTGCTGATGCTTTGCGCCACGGCAAAACGCTGAAAATCTGGCTGAAATTCTTCGCAAGCGCGAGGGGAAATCGCAGAATTTTGAAAGAGGATCAACCGTTTTGACTGAGGAGCGTTTGAATTGGAAGGCGGGTCTATTTAAGTAAACTATTGATTCTGTTGGCGATTACGATGGGTCTATTTTTGCTTCGATGCGAATATCTGCTAAGCTCTTGCAGGAGAGCTGCAACTCAGGATCTGAACCCCATGAAGATATTTGTTGGCTTCGATGACACGGATGTACTAGGCGCGCCTATCGGTACCGGACGCCTGGTGAGAATGTACGAAGAGAAACTGCCACCGGAGGCCCGGCTCTGGGGTGTCCTGCGCCATCAACTCTTGGTGGACGATCGCATTCCATATACCTCGCATAATAGTCCTGCCTGCGCCGTGGTCGAAGCGGAAGCAGCTTTGCTTCCCCGGCTCATTGAACTCGCCGCCCAGCACATTGCCGAATTCGCCAGTCCCGGCAGCGATCCTGGGCTGTGCGTGGCGCGCGAAGATGCCGATATGTCTCGGGTGATCGAGTTTGCCCTGGCTTGCACCCGTTCTGTCCGCACACAGGAGGAGGCTAAGGCGGTGACGGCCGAGGCCGGAATTCATTTGTCGGGTCATGGTGGCACGAACGACGGCATTATCGGCGCAACGGCCGCCGTGGGCCTCACCTCCTGTGGCTGGTCGGGGCGTTTCCTGGAGTATGGCGGCGGTTTGCGGGATTTGCCCGATCCCATCTCTGTGGCCGCGCTCCAGGCCCGAGGCATTTACCCAGTTCCACTCGATCACAATGCGACCGTGCTCTCTCCCGAGACGTTGATTACCACCAAAGGGTGGCCGAGGCCACGCTTCTGGGCCGGCCAGGCAATCCTGCCAGTGCAATACCACTACGGCCGTTGGGTCGCAGTAGGCAAAGAGCGCCGTCCCTTCGCTCATATGCGCAAGGCTGCGACGCTTGTCTGGACCAAAGCGTACCGGGTGATCGGTGGCCATGAAGCCAGCGGACAGAAACACGGTGGTGGCAAGGGCATGGGGGACCGGAAGCACGGCCACGGCGCCGGCCAGAAGCGTTAGCAGGGCTCAACTGCTGGCCAGATCCCCCGTTCTTTCTTGTTCTTGCGCTATAGTGCGAAAGTAATGTTTCCCGATAGGAGAATGACGAATATGTCACCACGGCACGAACTGGAATCGAAGCTGAAAGGTGAGACCCTGGTCCGCAAGGGGCTTATGCAGAGGCACGCAGGCATAGTCCCGCTGCGGTTGGTCCCCGACCTCAATGTCGTCAAGATAGGCGGGCACGGCATTATCGACTTTGGCCGCGAGGTGGTCCTCCCCCTGATGGAGGAAATCGGCGAGCTTTCCAAGCAGTACAAGATTCTGGCTGTCACCGGCGGCGGCGTAAGGGTCCGGCACATCCTGGATATCGGCATCGACCTCGGCATGCCCACCGGCGTCCTCGCCGAGCTGGCGGCGAAGATCAGCGAACAGAATGCTGAAATCGTTACGCTGCTGCTCTCCAAGTGGGGAGGCTCGCGGGTGAAGACCGGCGATCTGCTCGATCTGCCCACCCTGCTCCACCTCGGCTTGTTGCCGGTGATCCACGGCACCCCGCCCTACGGACTGTACGAACATCCGCCGGAAACCGGCCTGATTCCGCCGCACCGTACCGACACCGGGGCGCTGCTGATGGCCGAGGTGCTCGGAGCCCGGAGCTGCATTCTCCTCAAAAACGTGGACGGCCTCTATACCGANNTGATTCAAATGGACATGGAGGACATGGTCATGGAGCGGAAGATGCTCTATCTGCTGCGTGACACGAAGTCCGTCAAGGAGATACGGATCGTCAACGGGCACAAGCGCGGCACCTTGGCCCAGGCAATCAGGGGAGAAAAGGTCGGGACCATTATCCGGGCATAAGGTCTTAAAAAGCCTTGATCCGTATCGTTATGTGGTATAATGACGGTATTCACCCTCCATTAGGGAGGACAACGGATAAGGAGGCACCCTTATGACAGGAACTGGAAAGATCTTCTACCGGGAACGGAACAACTGCGTCGACGGTTCTGAAACGCCACGTTACATTCTGGTGGCAGTCAGCAACGCCGACCTCAAAGTCTACGGACAGCACCTGAGAATGGTGGAGATGAAGGCCATCGCCGAAGGCGTTGGGGCGGAGTTGGTTGCCCTGCCGCGCGGCGAGCACAGCGGCCACAAACACGTGGAAAGAGCTGCCAAGGCGTCATAGCTCACAGGAACTGAACCACTATCGGAAGCAACCAGAGAGGAACGGCGGGGCGACCCGCCGTTCCTCTCTTCGTTTGCGCATACGCTGTCAGCATACTCTGCCGATTTGCGCCCGTGCCGTGGCCGTGACCGGAGTGAAATGGCAACCAATTTCTGGGAGCCAGAGGCGCAAAGCAAGAGGATAGCGGCCTTCATCCGCAGCGGCGTGATCGCCAGATGGCGCTGTGGAAAATTGTTGACATAGTGTTGACAGAGGCTAAACAGAGGCTAAAAGGTTAGCTGCAGTTGGTGCATTTGGTTTCTATATTGCTGATTTTATTTAGGTTATTTGGCTGCCCACTAGGGATTCGAACCCCAATATGCTGCTCCAGAGGCAGCTGTCCTACCATTGAACGAGTGGGCAACAAGTACGCACGGGCCAACCTATAACCCTATCGGCAGGAGACGCGGCAGTGAGCCGGTCACCAAGGCCAACCTGATTATCATAAGGGGATTCGCGGTCCCGGTCAAACTGCGCCGAGCGAATTTCCTGGCAGCGCTCTCTTCCTGCAACGCTGCTGCAATTCACACCAGCGCTACTTCCGGCAACGCTCACTTTACGTGAGTGCCACCACTGCCAGAGCCCACTTCCACAGCCCACTGCCAGGCTCACTTCCGGCGACGCCCACATCCGTCAGCACTTGCTTGCTGTCAGTCAGCCGCGAAACTTCCTGCTCTGGCGTAGCGCTTCTGGTGCCAGATCCAGGCCGTGCGCAGAATCTCGTCAAGCTGTGCGTAGCGGGGCCTCCAGCCAAGTTCGCGAATGGCCTTCTCCGAACTGGCGACCAGAACCGCGGGGTCGCCCGCTCGGCGGGGGTGGACCTCGGCCGGGATGGGGTGGCCGGTGACGCGGCGCGCCGACTCGATCACCTCGCGCACGCTGAAGCCCTGGCCGTTGCCGAGGTTGAAGATCAAGCGGGCCTCGGCGGCTGCCGGAGTTTCCAGCGCCTTGAGGGCCAAGAGGTGGGCTTCGGCCAGGTCGGAGACGTGGATGTAGTCGCGGATGCAGGTGCCGTCGGGGGTGGGATAGTCGTCGCCGAAGATGCAAATCGAGTTGCGGCGGCCGAGGGCGACATCGAGAATCAGCGGAATCAGGTGCGTCTCGGGATCGTGAGCCTCGCCGCGGGTAATGCCGCCGGGGCCTTCGGGAGCGCCGGCCACGTTAAAGTAGCGCAGCGCCGCCGAACGCAGGCCGTGAATGCGGTGCATCCAGCCGAGCATCCGCTCCCCCAGCAGCTTCGACTCGCCGTAGGCGTTGGTCGGGAGCAGCCGCGCATCTTCTTTGATTGGAACCACTTCTGGCTCCCCGTAGACGGCCGCTGTGGAACTGAAGACCAGCCGCCGTGGGCCGTGGGCAAGGATGGCCTCGAGCAGGGCGAGGGTTGAGGCCGTGTTGTTGCGGAAAAACTGCTCGGGATGGAGCATCGACTCGCCGGCCTCGATCAGGGCGGCAAAGTGAAGGACGCCGTCAAAGGGCCTTCCCTGGGTTTTGGCCGAGGTAAAAAGGCCTTCAAGAGCGGGCCGGTCGGCCAACTCACCTTCGACAAATTCCACGCCGGGGGGCAAAAGGTCGCGTCGTCCATGGCTCAGGTTGTCAAAAACCACGACCTGATTCCCATTTTCGGACAGCAATCCGGCGACTGTGCCGCCAATGTACCCCGCACCGCCAGTAATCAGTATTCGCATAAAAAACTGCCACCATTCCCGCGCACTTCGGTATAAACTAAAGTCTATTACAGAAGGCAGAGCTGTACCGGCCTCGCGTCGGCTGCCTTCAAACCGCCAAAATAAAGGCGGAGTATCATCAAAGGTTCCTATACGGCCCGCACCGGCGCAAAGTACTACCATATGAGGCGTAGTCTTGTGCAGGGCGAATAGTGATTATCCCTATGCACGGCGAGGGATTGTATTTTTTGTTCGATACCCTGGACGCGGTTAGGAGTGCTCAAGTGCCTGGGGTTCAATCGGCCGGCAGTCCGTGTAGCTCAGAGCTTCGTGAAGCAGTGTCTGGTTGCGGTTGCGCCGGTTTTGCTACGTCACCTGCGAGAAGCATGAACAGAGTGTCCTCTTTTTATTTTGTTGGAGATACGCGTCAGCAATTTGCCCTTGGCCTAGCTGCCGAAGGCGGGGCGGACGCATCTTGCCGGGAGCGATTCTTCAGGGCGCGGCAAATTCGATCGCGAGTTGCGCCTGCCGCGCGAGGGTGGGCGATGGCTGAGGTTTTGCTCCAGACGACCGATATATCTTGTAAAGCTGTGCATGGCCCCCGGCGGGAGATCGAAGCTGCCCGCTCGATGGAGGCGCCGCAATCTTTAACTTCCGCCGGTTTCCGCATTGCGGGAGCAGGGTTGCGCTGTCTCCATGGCCGTGAGCGAGGAATGAGACTATGCTGATGAAATCCTATTCAGGACAGGCCACTTTCGGATTACTCCCCCAGCCCGAGCGCAATCCCGCCTCGGTGATCACCAGTACGGTGATCAACGGGATGATCCTGATCACAATTCTCTATGTCGGTGCGATGGCCAGGCAGACAATCAGTCAGCACCGGTACGAAGAAACGATGTTGATCCTGTCGGCCAAAGAGCCTCCGCCAACGCCAAAGGTGAAGATATCTCCACCGCCGCCGCCCAAGCTGCCCCGGGTGAAATTTGAGGCGCCGAAGATCAATCTGCCCAAACCGGAGCCCAAACCGGAGCTGAAGCCGATTCAGATGGAAGCCAAGCTGTCGGCGCCGGCCATCAAGGCGGGCAGGCCGGCGGTGATTCTGGCGCCGCAGCCCAAGTCAGCGCTGGCCGCCGCGGCTATGCCGGCGCAAGACAGCCACGTCAAGCTCTCGACGGCCCCGGTGCATTTTGGCCAGACCTTCGGCGTCACGCCCAACCCGAACGCCTCGCGTCCGGCCACCGTGGCGGCCATCGGCAACCCTTACGGTGGAATGCGGGGTCCGGCCGTCGCGCCTCACGGGCGCGTGGGTTCGACAGGTTTCGGCAATGGAACCAGGTCTGGCTCGAATGCCGGTGTCGTGGGCAAGGTGGCCTCGGCGGGCATTCCCGGCGGAACCGGGACCGCACGCGTGGGCCCAAGCCTCGGCAAGGTGGCCTCGGCTGGCATTCCCAGCGCTCCCACCGTCCAGGTGGCGGCTTTGCGGACGACGGCTGAGCCGAAATCCACCAACCTGGAGGTCCTCTCCAAGCCGACCGTGCAATATACCAGCGAGGCCAGGCAGCTCAAGGTGCAGGGCGATGTGATTCTGCGGGTAACCTTTACAGCCAACGGCCAGGTTGTGATTCGGGGCGTCATGCATGGACTGGGCTATGGCCTGGATGAAGAGGCGCGCCGGGTGGCGCAACAGATTCGCTTCCATCCGGCCACGCGCAACGGCCAGGCGGTGGACATGACAACCAACATCACGATCACGTTTCAGTTGGCATAGTATCGCGGTTGCACACAAAAAAAGCGGTGGCTGTGCTTCTGCCACCGGGGCGTGGGGCAAGAGTGGGCGTGTAACATCGAAATGGTACGCCAGAACGGAATCGCCCCCGCCGTGCAATCGGTCAAGGAAAGACTTACTAGAACCCAGCTTAGGAGCATGACATGACGTTTCGGAAGATCTCCCTCGCCTTCCTATTCATTATTCTGAGTGTCGCCTGCGCACACGCAAAAAAGAAGGAACCCAAGTACGCACTGGCGCACCAACTCACACCGGAGCAGGCCGCGCTGGTGGAGAAGGCCATCGGCCGCGAAAAGGTGCTGATCGGCAACATTCAGAAGCGCACGCCTTTGGTGGAGACCTACATACAGAACACCCGGCCCGACCAGAAGCTCTACCAGGTTCCGGTTTCGGACGAGTACACACTCAGCCGCATCGACTTCGGCAAGGGCTTCTTTGACGACGCCTACCAGCCGCGCGGCGCCGCAAATCACGGTTTCTTCAAGGACTCGCTGGCCTCTATCGCCAGTTTGACCAAAATGCTGAAGCTGGACACGCATTTTACCTATAACCCATTGGGTTTCACCGAGATGATGTTCGTGGACCCGCACAGCTTCGATAACCAGCACTATGTCTTCAGCTATGTGCGGCGGGAGTTTCTGGGAGGAGTGCGCACCTGGGTCTACGACGTGCACCCCAAGGTTGCCGGCATGGGCCGTTTCTATGGCCGCATCTGGGTCGAAGATGAGGATGGCAACATCGTCCGCTTCAACGGCACCTACACCGGCCCCCGGAGCGAGGACGACTCGCGCTACTTCTTCCACTTCGACAGTTGGCGGATGAACGTGCAGCCGGGAATCTGGCTCCCGGTGGCCGTATATGTGGAAGAAACCAGCCGGACCGGGGCTGAAAAAGCCGTCGGTTTGAAGGCCCAGACGCACTTCTGGGGCTACTCGCTCAAGCTGCCCACGCGGGAGAGCGAGAACGTGAGCATGAAGGTGGAAGACGCGGTCGACAAGAGCGACGACTCGCAGGACGTGGGGCCGCTGCAGGCCACCCGCGCCTGGGTCACGCAGGCGGAAAACAACGTGATCGACCGTCTGGTGGAGGCCGGCCTGGTGGCGCCGCTGACCCCCGGCGGCTATGAGAACACGGTGCTGGATCAGATCGTGATCAACCTGCAAGTGCCCAATAATCTGGTCTTTACCGACCAGGTGCATACGCGCGTCCTGCTGACCGATACGGTGGAAGCCACCACCGTTGGTAACACCATCCTGATCAGCAAGGGGCTCATCGATACGCTGCCCAGCGAGGAAGCAATTGCCTCGGTGGTGTCAATGGAACTGGCCCATATCGCGATGGGCCACCACATCGATACCCGCTATGCCTTCAACGACCGGCTGATGTTCCCCGACGAGGCGACCTTCCAGCGCATCGACATGTACCACACCGACCATGACAACGCCGAGGCCGCCAAGCGGGCCATGGAGTACCTGGGAAACTCCATGTACAAGGACAAACTGCCCTCCGCGGGCCTTTATTACGCGCAGTTGGTCGATCGGGAAAAGGAGCTGAAGGCGTTGAACACGCCCCGGCTCGGCGACTCGCTGCTCAGAGCAGACGGAACCCCGTGGATGGCCGATCTGCAGAAGATGGCGCCCAAGCTGAACTGGGACGACCTCACCCAGCGTGCGGCGCTGCCCTTGGGCAGTTGGCTCAAGACCGATCCCTGGGACGACCGGGTGCACCAGCTCAACGCCAAGATCTACGCCTACATGAACCCCCGCGACAAGATGCCGCTGGAGGTGACGCCGATCTTCTTCAAACTGCAGCGCTATGACGCCTCGCGGTTGACGCCTCCTGCCGGGACGTCTGCCCCGGCGGCTGCCACTGCTCAGCCAGATGCCGCCCAGCCTGAAACGTCTCAGCCTGATGCGGCCCAGCCAGCCGCTCAACCGGAGCCGGGTACGGCTCCCGCATCGAGTCCTGAATCGGGTACTGCAGCAAGCCCCAGCTCAGCTCCGGCCGATGCGCAGCCTGCCACTCCCGATGCCGCGCCCCAGCAGTCCACGGGCACATCGCAGCCGCCAACGCAGTAGCCCTACAGAATTACGGACCGGAATCCGCCTTGCGGTGCCTTCCGGTCCGTAAGTTTCAAACCGCACTTGATTGCAGTTTTCCCCCCGGTAGTGGACTTTCGACCAAAACAGTAAACATTCGACCAAACTGAGCCGATATTTGAAAATGAGACTCTCCCGCGCCCTTTTCCTTTCGCTTCTGCTTGCCGCCAGCGCTGTTTCAGCCCACGCGCAAGTGGTTCCCTCGGCCACCGCGCGCCAGCTTTCGCTTACCGCTGGCGGGATGGTCTCCCTCTTCCAGCCGGACTTCAAGGGTGATTGGACGTATCCGAATCGCTACGACGTCGAGTACCCCGTGGCGCAGGCCAGCAACCAGGGCCTGTTCGGCGCGGGCGCTTATGTGGACTTCAAGCTGAGCCGCTGGGTGCAGATCGAGGCCGAGGGGCGGTGGCAGCGCTTCAACAAGTACGAAGACATTCACCAGGACAACTACCTGATCGGCCCGCGGCTTCCGGTTTACCACTTCTGGAAGGCGACCGTCTATGGCAAGGCGCTGTACGGCTTTTCGAAGATGAACTTTGACCCCCAGGGCGATCACGGCACCTTCTCCACCATTGCCTTCGGTGGCGGCATGGACGTGCAACTGACTAAAAAACTCAGCTTCCGCGCCGTGGACGTTGAGTACCAGGACTGGCCGGCGTGGGGCAACTCCACGATCAAGCCTTACGGCGCCAGCATGGGCGTCGGCTACAGGTTCTTTTAAAGCCCGGAAGAGGGTTGAAGCGGAGTTTGCTCGTAAAAGTGAACTTTGCGGCCGACAGCAACAATAGATTTTGCATCAGGGGCGGCAAAATGCTTCAGTCCGGCTCCGGCGCACGCGGCGATAGAGCATTTTTACTTCATGCATAGCTCTTGCGGCGGCCTGAGATGCGGCTTTTCTGAGCAGGCGACCTGGTTCGCAGGGAGAAGCTGCTTAGCGGGCATTAGGTAAAGGGCAGGAACCAAAATGCCGCGGAAGTTTTGCAAATAGAGCATTTTCGGAATTGCTGTAGACCGAAACCTCGCACTCAAGTGGCTTTTTCCTTTCCGGGGTTCCCGGCTACAGGTCTTCGTCGCTGGGGTGGAAGTAAAAGCCACCTCTCAATGCACTCAAAAGGGCTACGTTAATCCATTTTGCAAAGGAAAAGGGCCACTCACATGGAGTGGCCCTTTTTGTTGGTAAGAAAGCGGCTTGCCGTTAGGCCGGTGAAGGCGAGCCTTCGGGGAAGCCCGGACCGCGGCTCTCCGGTTTGAGCACCTGCTGCACATCGCCGCCGCCAGTGTCCGAGGGAGTGGCCAGATTGGAGCGCATCGGAGGCAGTTCCTTGCCTTCGATCAGCAGCCTCACCTCTTCGGCGTCGATGGTCTCGCGCTCCAGAAGGGCTGCTGCCAGGCGGTGCATGGCGTCGGCATTGGCCTCAACCAGCGTATGAGCCGACTGGTAGGCCTCGTCGATCAGGCGACGCACTTCGAGATCAATCTGCCGCGCCGTCTCCTCGCTGAAGTCGCGGTGCTGTGCAATCTCGCGGCCGAGGAAGATCTGCTCCTCCTTCTTGCCAAAGGTGAGCGGGCCGAGGCGGCTCATGCCGTACTCGCAGACCATGCGCCGGGCAAGGTCCGTGGCGCTCTCGATGTCGCTGCCCGCGCCGGTGGACATCTGATTGAGGAAGACCTCCTCGGCCACGCGTCCGCCGTAGGCCGTCGCCAGCCGGGTCCCCAGGTACTCGCGGGTGTAGTTGTGGCGGTCGTCGGGCAGGAAGATGGTGACGCCCAGCGCCATGCCGCGAGGAATGATGGTGACCTTGTGGATGGGGTCGGAGTGCTCGCGCAGGAACGAGACCAGCGCATGGCCGGACTCGTGATAGGCGGTGACCCGCTTCTCCTCGTCGGTCAGTAGCATGGACTTGCGCTCGGCGCCCATCAGCACCTTGTCCTTGGCCAGTTCGAAGTCGTACATGGTGACCTGTTTGCGGTTCATGCGCGCGGCGCTCAGCGCGGCCTCGTTGACCATATTAGCCAGGTCGGCGCCGCTGAAGCCGGGCGTTCCGCGAGCCAGCACATTCAGGTTGGTGTCCTCTGAAACCGGAACCTTCTTGATATGAACCTGCAGAATCTCTTCACGGCCGCGAATGTCGGGCAGGCCTACCACCACGCGGCGGTCGAAGCGCCCGGGGCGCAAGAGCGCCGGGTCGAGCACGTCGGGGCGGTTGGTGGCTGCCACCAGGATCACGCCGTCGTTCGACTCAAAGCCGTCCATCTCGACCAGCAACTGGTTGAGCGTCTGCTCGCGCTCATCGTGCCCGCCGCCCAAACCCGCGCCGCGATGGCGGCCCACGGCGTCGATCTCGTCGATGAAGATGATGCAGGGGGCATTCTTCTTGCCCTGCTCGAAGAGGTCGCGGACGCGGCTGGCGCCCACGCCGACGAACATTTCAACGAAATCGGAGCCGGAGATGGAGAAGAACGGCACGTTCGCCTCGCCGGCCACGGCTCTCGCCAGCAGCGTCTTGCCGGTTCCCGGAGGCCCCACCAGCAGCACGCCCTTGGGAATGCGTCCGCCAAGCTTCTGAAACCTTGCCGGCTCGCGCAGGTAGTCGATGATCTCCTTCAGCTCTTCCTTGGCCTCGTCCACGCCGGCCACGTCCTTGAAGTTAATCTTCTTCTGCTGCATCGAAAGCAGGCGCGCCCGGCTCTTGCCGAACGACATCGCCTTGTTGCCGCCCGACTGCATCTGGCGCATGAAGATAAACCAGACCACGCCCAGCAGCAGAAAGGGGCCGACGTTGATCAGCAGCGGAAGCAGAATGTTGTTCTGCTGTTCCTTCTTGGAGAAGCGAGTGCCGGAGGCCAGCATCGCCGATTCAAGATCTTGGTACTGATCACCGACACGGGTGTGGAACTCTTCCTTGGGCGTGGCCTTCAAATGACCGTGCAGATCGCCGCCCTGGATATCCGCGTCAAGCACCAGCCCCTGCTTCACGTCGTTGTACAGGTCAGAGTAGGAAATTTCCGTATCCTTGCTCATGTTGGCGCCTCTCTGCACCACGCCCCAAAGCAGCATGAGACAGATGAGGATAAAAACCCAGAACATGATCGTTTTGACGGTCGAATTCACCAGGATTCCTCTTTTCCGGCGTTGAAGAAGCCGTTAAGCCGCCTTCAGCACCGACTACATCACCCTTTAGACGCTGGCGCCTTGCTCAAAGTCA
The DNA here is from genome assembly GCA_003161045.1 of Acidobacteriaceae bacterium. Lineage (GTDB taxonomy): Bacteria > Acidobacteriota > Terriglobia > Terriglobales > Acidobacteriaceae > Telmatobacter. Next base: position 13,934 of record PMPH01000088.1, on the reverse strand, counting down.
CAGAAAGTAAGCCAGCTCCTAACGGCGGGTACACCAACCCTTCACGGCAGACACAGCTTCTCCGCCGCCCGGACGAGCAGTAACTCCGATTGTACTCCCAGGGCAAGAAAACTTATAGCAATTTGCGGGCCGGTTCCGTTGCGGGCCGGTCCCGCGACGGCATCGAGGAGATCAACCGCCGGAAGAAATTCCCATCGGGGGAAGCGCTGCGCCGAAGCTCTCCTGGCTGGTTGCCGTGATGCAAATACCCGGCACAGGCTCCACTTCGGCTCCCTGCATCCAGACGATGCGGCCATCGAGTTCGAGGACCGGCCAAAGGGCGCGGCTGGAGCCGGTAACCCGCAGGCGCTCCAGGACTTCCTTCACTTTGCGCGGGCTGGCAGAGTAGCGTAGCCGGACGCGGTCGCCGGGCCGCCAGTTGCGCAGCGTGGCCGTCCGGCGGGGAGCAGGTGACGGGCTCTCAGCCAACCCGGAGGGTGCGTCAGCTTCGATTCGCAGCCGCAGCACGAAGGCCGGAGCCGTCACCTCGCCGGGAATGGTCACCGTGTATTCGGGAGCGGCTGCGGCGACAGCCCCGCCAACTGGCGCGACGGGCAAAATCGCCAGCCGCAACTCCCTCGGCGTTCGCTCGGCGCGCAATCCCTGGGCCAGCTCCCGCTTCTGGCCTGCGCGGCCTGTCAGAGCCAGGGTGCGCAAGGCCTCCGTCGCGGGAAAATCCACGGCCACGCCCAACTCTTCCGCCGCGTAGCGCAAGAGGCGGCGCTGGAGGGCCGGAGCGAGCGCGGCCAGGCGGGTGACGTCGATCGACAGAGACGGCGCCAGAAGATCGCCCGCGGCGCGTCCTCCGCCCCTTACCGGGCGGCCAGGCAGAAGCAACTGCGGCCCCAGGCGGGCCAACTCAGCCTGCCAACAGGCCTCCTCGTCGCGGGCCAGCGAGGCCATCTGCGCCAGGTGCTCGCGCAGGCGCGGATTCCAGCTCTCCAAAAGCGGCAGCAGCTCGTGGCGGATGCGATTGCGGGTGAAGGTGAGATGGTGATTGGAGGAGTCCTCACGCCAGTTCTGGCCCAGCGAGCCCAGATAAAGCTCGACCTCGGCCCGCGTGCTCGTGAGCAGCGGGCGCAGAATGCGGCCCTCGGGAAACTCGACCACCGGATGAATGCCGCTCAAGCCCTCGGTCCAGGCTCCGCGCAGGAATTTGGCCAGTACGGTCTCGGCCTGGTCGTCGCGGGTGTGGGCCGTGGCCACCGCCTCGACCTCGCCCGAGGCCATCAGTTGCCGGAACCAGCCGTAGCGCAGGCGGCGCGCGGCCTCCTCAATGGTTTCAGCGGACTTGCCCGGTCCAGTTTGGCCGGCTTCGAGCCGGGCGCGCGCTTCGGCTGCGGTGTCCACCCGCGCCTCGTGGAAGGGAAGGCCGAGTTCGGCCGCCAGTGTGCGGGCAAAGGCCAGGTCGCCGTCAGCCTCCTCGCCGCGTAGGCCGTGGTGCAAGTGGGCGGCGTGAAGCACCAACCCCAACTCCTTGCCGCGCGCGGCCAGTGTGCGCAGCAGGGCCACCGAGTCGGCGCCTCCGGAGAGACCCACGGCCAAGCGCAGCCCCGCCTTGAGCAGCGTCGCGTCGATGGTGAGCGTCGGGGGCCGGTTCGGGCGCATCCCAAAATGATAAGGCGGCGATGCGGCGCCTGGCCGGAAAAGCTTCCATGAGGACGCGGCGTTCCGGCCCTTCAAATCCAGGGAACCGCGGCTTTCTCCGCTGTTTGTTCCGGTTTTTTGCGAAAAGAACGGGAAACCATGAACTCTAACAGGCACTCTTTCAGGTAACTCATCGAAACTCCGCACCATGCAATGCCCGTTCGTTGTATACTCCACCCGTTATGCAAGTATTCGCGATTCTTCCCGCCGCGGGGCTGGGAACCCGGATGGCCGGTCCGCAGCCCAAGCAGTTTCTCGCCCTCGATGGGGTTCCCATCCTGGTGCATTCGTTGCGCGCCTTTGCTTCGGTGCCCCGGATTACGGCGATTTATGTGGCCGTACGCAAGAGCGAGATCGAGCGCGTGCAGGCCCAGGCCGCCGAGTACGGCTTTGCCGACCGGGTCCGCGTGGTCGAAGGTGGCAATAACCGCCAGGAGTCGGTGGCGCACGGGCTGGCCGCTTTACCCGCCGAGGCAGACGATATCGTCCTGGTGCACGACGCGGTGCGTCCGCTGATTGACGCGGCCACCATCGAGCGGACCATCGACGCGGTCATCGAGCACGGAGCGGCCATCGTAGGGTTGCCAGCCGTCGACACCATCAAGCAGGTTGAGCGGACCGCCCACGGGGCGTTGATTACCTCGACCATTCCGCGCGAGTTCGTGGTGCTGGCGCAGACGCCGCAGGGCTTCCGCTATGGCCTGCTGCAGAGCGCCTTTGCCGAAGCCCTGGCGGACGGCTTTATCGGCACCGACGAGGCCTCGGTCGTCGAGCGCGCCGGCCATCCGGTCGCCGTCGTGCACGGCTCTCCGGTTAATCTGAAGATTACCCAGCCGGGCGACCTCGAGTTGGCCGAGTTCTATCTGCACCAGCTCGCGCGCCAGGGGCAGGCGAAAGAAAAATAGACCGAAGAGATTGAAAGGAAAGGGCTTTAACCCGTCCATCAGCAGAATGTTGGAGTTGCGGCTTTAGCTATTGAGGGAAGGTAAATAGGGCAAGATACATTCCCTTAGGGACTAAAGCCCACCTTCCTTTTTGCTCCTCAGATGTACGGGTTTAAGCCCGCACCCTTCAAGGCAAGACTCGCCGGGTTTCGGCTGGGCGGCACCATTTTTGGAATCAGATTCCAACGGCAGGCACGGTGACCATGGAAACACGAATCGGATTTGGCTGGGACTCACACGTATTCAAGGCGGGCGTGCCGCTGCGCCTTGGCGGACTCTCGCTTGACCACCCGGAGGGCCTGGCCGGCCACTCCGACGGCGATGTGCTCCTGCATGCCCTCACGGACGCTCTGCTGGGCGCCGTGGCCGCCGGCGACATCGGCAGCTTCTTCCCGCCGGGCGACCCGCGCTGGAAGGACGCCGACTCGGCCATCTTCCTCAACCTGGCCATGGAAGAGCTTGAACACGCCGACTTCCGCATTGTGAACGTGGATACTACGCTGATTCTGGCCGCGCCCAAGATCGGCCCCATCGCCGGCCAGATGCGCGCCCGCGTCGCCGACCTGCTGAATCTCGGCATCGACCAGGTCAGCATCAAAGCCAAAACCCCCGAGGGCTTGAACCTCGACCATGTCGCCCAGTGCCACGCCGTCGCCCTGGTTGAACGGGTGATCGAGCCCGACGACCTGAAGAGCATGAGCGACGTGATCGAAAGCCAGCGTCAGTTGGAAGACGTCGTCGAAGACCTGCTGGCCAGCGTCCACGGCGTCCCCAAAAAACGCGGCGAATCGGTCTACGACACCGAGGACATCACGTAGGGCAGGGAATAGGGAATAAGGAGCAGAGAACAGGAGAGCTGAACCGGGAGCCAGAGTTGCAGATGAACTACAAGTGTGGAACCTGGTAGCGCAAAATCTGCTCGTCCACGGTGACAAGAATCAATCCCTCAAGCTGCGCCTGAGCCACCAGCAGCCGGTCAAAGGGGTCGCGATGCAACTGCGGAAGACCTCCCGCCCATTCTGCCTGCTCGACGGTAATGGGCAACGGCACAAATCCGTGTTCCTCGATGGCCTTGCCGACGGCTTGTCCGAAGATCAACTTTCCCGAAGCCCGTTTGATGGCAATCTCCCAAACCGTCACCGCGCTGATGAAGACCTGATTCCGAGGCGAGGCAATTGCCGAACAAAGGGCAGCGGGCAAACGAGCATCGTTTGCATCCCACCACAAGAAGGCGTGCGTATCCAGCAGCAGTTTCATCTTCTATAGCCCGAAATCCCGGAGCACATCCTCGGGCAGCGGAGCGTCAAAGTCATCGGCGATGTAGGTGATTCCCAGCAGATTTTGCCCAAACTTCCGCAGCGGCTGTGGAGCCATCTCCTCGGCGGTCATCGGCAATAGCCGCGCCATCGGCTTTCCCGCCTTGGCAATCACAATCTCCTCACCCTTCGCGGCCCGCTCCACCAAGCTGGAAAGGTGCGTCTTGGCTTCGTATAAATTCACCTGTGTGTTCGCCATGGCCGGCTCCATCGCTCCCTCAACAGCTTCGATTGTGCGCTGATCCTGGCGATTGGTCAAGTTGGTCAATAGACGTCCCAGGCCGGTTATTCCAGGCGGGTTCTTGTGGCGGAAACCGGCCCGCGGCCCCTGCCTCGCAGGCGACTAGCCAGGCGCAAACTGCCCGTGCGGAATCCGCTCGCGATCTTGGCGCGGCAGACGGGCGCGCCCGGTCGTCAGAGGGCGATGAAATCAGATTGCGAAAAAGTGTGCCCCACTGGCCGTTGAAGAGTTCATGCTTGCGGGCTTGGCCAACGCTGAGATTGGCAAGCAGAGGAGAGCCTTCCAGTCTGCCCCAAAAAACGGAAGGAGCCGCCCGGCAACAGGGCAGCTNNGCTGCATAGTAGGGGCGGGGGAGGGGAGTGTCAAGAAGAAATCTAAAAAGATAGAAGCCTTTTTGAATCAATTGTTTGGCAGATTACCACTGGAATAGACGCGAAACGCTCTTCGGCGTGTGTTCGCTTTTCCACTCTAGTAAAACTCCGTCTTTTCAGTGAGTTTTCTCGGGTTTACGCCCAGTTTTCCACAGATTTTACCGTTCCATTAATTCTTCGGATGCGGCCGCAAATTCAGGAGTGGAATTTTTCTTCCCTCAGTCGCGCAGGTGCAGGCTGATGAACTCCGTATCGTAGACCGAGGAGGCCGGTTTGCCCCGCGCCACGCGGTAGAGGGCCCTGAAGCCGCCCAGAAAAATGCCCAGCAGAATGGCGGCTCCGGCTCCGATGATCACCAGGCCGGCGATGCCCATCAGCAGCTTGCCGGTCTTCGCTATCTCGGATTCGGTTGGCTGCGGAATCGACATCAGATTGGGTTCGTAGTGCACTGTGGCCAGCAGACTGTGGCTCTCCTCGGGGATGGCGTCACCGCTGACCAGGGCCACCAGCGGACCGCTGCGGCGCACCTCGAGAGAAGCCAGGTCAGAGTCCTGAAGCGGCTTGGGCCAGGCAACCTGAGCCTGTTTTGCCTGTTTGCCCGCGTCGATGTAGCTGCGAATCCTGGTCTCTTGCGCGGCGGCCAACTGCGGCGTGGGATAGTCGATGATGGTCAGTGTGGCCGGGCCCGAGCGCAGCGTATAGCTGGCGGTCACGGCCTCGGCTCCGCGATCGAAGCCCACCAGCTCCGGCGGCAGCACTCCGCCCCCGCCAGCATAGCCCGCCGGTCCCAGCGCATAGTGCGTGGTCTGCCCCGCGAGATTGGCCTTGGGCAGGTTGGCCAGGATGGGAGGCGCCAGCGCCGCTCCGCCCTCGGGCGCGGGCAGCCGGCCGGCCAGCTCGCGCAACTCCGCGGCCGACATGGCGCCAATGTGAGAAAAATTCGCATCCACCACGGTGTTGCCCACCCAGAAGAGCACCCGGTTGTGGTCCGATGTGGCTCCCGTGCCGATCTCCTCCCTGGGCCAGCCGCTCTGGCGATAGAAGGTGTAGGCCCCGTAGGCTCCGCTGGCGTCGTGAAAGCGCAGCGCGCGCAGCTTCAGCGTCTCGCCGTCCCGCTTGTAGGCGGCCACCGCGGCGCCGGTAAAGTCGTATTCCCTGAGGGACGCCGCATTGGCCGGATCGGCCTGGGCCGCCTCAGCCAGCTTGGCCGGCGGCGCTATAGCCACCCATCCGGCAAGCGTCTTCGGCAACAGTTCTCTGGGCACAGGGGGGAGCGTCAGGTGCGTGGCGTTCGTTGAGGACGAAGCCTTGACGGGTTTGGCGTGCGCGGCTGCGGAGGCTACCCCTCCTGCCAGCGCCACTGAACAAACCAGAACCGTGATCCAACGCATCGACATACTCCAGTCTTCAGGGTACACGTTTCTTGGACGGCCGGTTCCCATCAAGTTCTTTCAACGCGAAAGCAGTTGATGCATAAATATTTTTGGCCGATACGAGATGCCGATACGAGATATAATGGGCCAACGAGGCCTTATCTTTTGATTTGATGGAGAGAATGCTCATGGTGTGTTCGAAATGCCAGAGCCAAAGAATGCGCCGAATCAAGAGGGAAGGATTCCTGCGCACAAGGCTAGCTCCACTGTTTGGCTTTTTCCCCTGGCGATGTTCCAACTGCGGGACGGTGCAACTGCTCCGTGCCCGAGGCAAACGGCAGAGCCCGCGTGAATTGGGCGATCCGCACCGCGAAGCCGCCGGTCATGCAGCCGAGCCACTGCACCAAAGGCCTGTTAGCTGATCGCAAAGGCTCGCGGCGATGCCCGCCTGCTCTCGCGTCAAACCCGCCTCCCGATTGGCTCTCCTCGCCGTGGGATTGCATCACCCCATTTTCTTAATGGGTGGTAAATGCCGTAGACTTCAATGCACGGATGCAAGAGCACATTGAAAACCTCGTAAAGCTGCAAGCGGTGGAACTGGAACGTACCCGGCTTACCCAGGCCGCGTGCGTTTTGCCGGCGGAAATCGCCCAGGCCGAGGCCGCGCTGGCCACGGCCGAGCGTCAGGCGGCAGAGGCCTCCGACGTCCTCAGCCGCGAGGACTCGCTCCGCACCCGCCTCGATCGCGAGATTGACGCCCACCGCAAAAAAGCCGCCCGCTATCGCGCCCAGCAGGACTCCATCACCACCCCCGCCCAAGCCGCAGCCATGGAGCATGAGGTCAGCTTTGCCGAGGCCGAGGCCGAACGCCTGGAGAATGAGGAATTTGCCAGCCTGGAACGCTCCGAGGCCCAGGAGTCTGCGCTGGCCGCCATCCGCGCCCGGATCGAGTTGCTCGCCTCCGCGTTGGACAAGACCCGCGAACGCGTCGCCCTCCGCCAGGCCGAGTACGACCGCGATCTGGCCACGCTCACCGCCCAGCGCGAGGCCCTCCGTCCGCTCATCGCCCCCGAGTGGCTCACGCGCTTCGACCGCCTCTGCGCCTCTCGCGGCACGGGACTGGCGAGGGCGGAAAATCAGCAGTGCACCAGCTGCCGCATGGGCGTCCGCCCCCAGACCTGGAACCAGCTCCGCGAGGGCGAGCTGCTCACCTGCGACAGTTGCTCCCGCCTGCTCTACTGGGACCCGTCAATGGCGCCGGCCGCCGACACTGTGCAGCAGCAAGCGGCCAAGCCCAAGCGCAAATCCTCCAAACCCGCGCCGGAGGAGGAGTAGAGCTCCCCTCCCTTTCCCTGCTAACCTTTTCTTGGGCGGCGGCAACGCTGAGTGGTTGAGGCAGTTTTGAACGGCGGCCAGCCTGAGCGGCAACGGCAATCTTGTACGGCAGCGGCAAGCAGCGGCGATTTTACTCAAGCCGCGCGGCAGCCTTGAGTGGCAGCCAAACGGGACGGCGGTCACAATCCTGAATGGTTGCGGCAATCCTGAAAAATAACGGAAACCCTAAAAACAGCAACGGGGAGGGGGAACGCTTGCAGCGCATCTGTGTGGATATGGACGAGGTCATGGCGGACACTCTGGGTGAGCACATCCGCCGCTACAACCAGACCTTCGACGAGGAGGTTACCCCCGAAGACCTGGCCGGCAAGGGGCTGTGGGAGGTTGCGCCCCAGGACCGCCAGCAGCAGCTTCGCGACTTTCTGGACGCAGAAGACTTCTTCGAGGATCTGGCCCTGATCCCCGGCGCGCAGCAGGTGCTCCAGAGCCTCTCCGCGCGCTTTGAAATCTTCATCGCCACCCAAGCCATGGCCGTGCCCAACTCGCTCGGCCCCAAGTACCGCTGGCTGCAGCGCCACTTCCCCTTCATTCCGCCCACACATTACGTCTTCTGCGGCGACAAGAGCATTCTGCGCGCCGACTATCTCATCGACGACCTGCCCAAAAACCTTCTTCGCTTCCAGGGCCAGGGCCTGCTCTACACCGCGCCGCGCAACCTCACCGCTACCGGCTTCATCCGCGTCGACAACTGGCAGCAGGTCGCCGATTACTTCGCCGGCATCGCTTCCTGATGGCCGAAACCCGCCCCGGACAGAAGCGAATCTTCGCGTCAGGTTTTAAAGACGGGGCTGGTGCGTCCGGCTTCTACGCCGCCACCACTTCGATGCGGTCTTCAGTGCTCTCGGTCCCGGGTCCCACCACGATCTTGACGGTACGTCCGAGACGGAGCAGACAGTCCATCATCTTCATCTCGCTGACGCCGCGAAATTGTCCGCGCAGCATCTTGGAGAGCTTGGGCTGAGTCAGGCCCAACACCTTCGCCGCTTGCTGCTGGCTCCATCCACGCTCGCGCAGAATCTCGCCGATCTTCGCGACCAACTGTGCTTTGACCAGCATCTCTTCGGCGTCGGGAAAGCCCAACTGCTCGTATACATTTGTGCTCTCTTCGGAATTATTCATTGCTCAACTCCTCTCGCCAGTGCCTCGGCTTCCTTCAATCGCCTACGAATCAGATCCATATTTGCGCTGGGAGTCTCGATTCCGTGTTTCGATTTCTTCTGGAAGCAGTGCAAGACGTAAACCGCTTGCGCAAAGCGAACCGTATAGACCGCCCGGTAGGCGTTGCCTCGCCAATCTTCCACAATCTCCAGAATTCCCGCCGAGCCGAATCCCTTGAGCGGCTTTGCATCGGGGTGTAGCAAACCGATCTGGGCGTTATACAAGGCAAAGCCAAAGCCCTGCTGCACCTCATCCGGCATGGCCAGCAAGTCTTTCTTGGACGAACCGATCCAGCGCAACTGCCGGAGTTTTTGCCTCATTTATCGATTATGCCTACTATGGTATAAGACGTCAAGAGTGAAAAATCGATTGGCATTCGATCTTACCGGCTGGCGGCGATCATCTGGGCAGCGTGCTGGAGGCTGGTTTCTGTCACTGTTGCGCCGGAGACCATGCGGGCGACTTCGTGGGTGCGGGCCTGATCGTCGAGCAGGCGAACCTGGGTCTTGGTGCGGCCGCCGGATTCGCGCTTGTCGATCAGAAAGTGCTGGTCGGCGAAGGCGGCAATTTGAGGAAGATGCGTCACACACAGGACCTGCTGGCCGCGGCTAAGGGATTTGAGCTTCTGGCCGACGGCCTCGGCGGCGCGGCCGCCAGTGCCGATGTCGATCTCGTCGAAGACCAGGGTCCGGGGGGTGGGCGTCTTCTTCTTCGGCTTCGCCGCGCCCTCTTCTACGCTGACTTTGAGGGCCAGCATCACGCGGCTCATTTCGCCGCCCGATGCGATCTCGTCGAGGGGCTTGAGGGGTTCGCCGGGGTTGGTCGAGATGCGGTACTCGACTTGATCCCAGCCGTGCGCGGTCCAGTGGGCGGTTGAATCCTCGAAGAGATTCCCCTCGGGGGCTAAAGCCCCGGCTGAATTGGCTGAGCCAATGTACGGGCTAAAGCCCGTACCCTTCAATTCCGCACTTCCCTCAGGGGCTAAAGCCCTTCCCGTTTTTGCGCCATTTGCGGCACGGCTGAAGCCGTTCCCTTTCAAAACAGTGGCCTCATCGGAGGCGTTCCCGTGGCCTTTCAAAGCCTTGGGTTCATCGGCGAATAGCCTGGATGCTCCCGCAGCTTGCACAGTTTCCCCTGCCGGGCGCACCACCACCTCGAAGCGGACCTTCATGGCCAGCGAGTTGATCTGGGCCTCGGCCAGCCTGGCCAACTTGACGGCGGCGGCCTGGCGCTCGGCGCTGAGCGCAGAGGCGGCGGCGCGATAGGCCGTGGCGGCCTCGTCGAGAGCCTTGCCGAGCGCCTTGAGGATTTCTTCGCGGTCCTCGACCTCGGCCAGCTTGCGGGCCGCGTCCTCGCCAAAGGCGATGACCTCGGCGACTGTCTGGCCGTACTTGCGCTTGAGGCGGTCGATCAGGGCCAGGCGGTCTTCTATCTCGGCCAGCCGCTCGGGCGAGGCGTCGATTCTCTCGGCGTAGTCGCGCAGGCTGGCGCTGAGGTCGCCGATGGTGGCGCGGGCCGCGGTAAGCTGCTGCGCGGCCTCAGTGAAGCGCGCGTCGTAGTGGGCCAGCTCCTCGACGTTGCGCAGGGCGGAGCGCAGGGCGCCCTCGGCCGATGCGCCGCCTTCATAAAGCTGATCGAAGGCTCCCATGGCGGCGGCGTAGAGCTTTTCGGAGTTGGCCAGGACGCGTTTTTCGGTCTCCAGAGCCTCGTCCTCGCCGGCGACGAGATGCGCGGCCTCGATCTCCTTCTGCTGATAGCTCCACAGATCGACCATGCGCAGGCGGTCCTGCTCGCCCTGGACGAGTTCGTCGAGTCTGGCGGAAGCGGCGCGCCAGCTCAGGTGGGCCTCGGAGACGGCTTCGGTTGAAAGGCCGCCGAAGCGGTCGAGCAGGGCGCGCTGCTGGGCCTGGTCGAAGCTGGAACGGGTTTCGCTCTGCGCGTGGACCAACGCCAGTTCGGGGGCGAGCTGACGGAGGACGGCGACGGTGGCCGGCTGGTTGTTGACGAAGACGCGGCCCTTGCCGGTGGAGAGGATTTCGCGGCGCAGGATGACCTCGCCGCCGCCCGAGTCGATGCCGTTTTCTTCGAGGATCGCCTCGGAGCTGGGGGTGGACTCGAAGACGCAGGAGAGGATGGCCTTGTCGGCGCCATGGCGGACCAGCTCTGCCGAGCTTTTACCCCCCATGAGAAGAGCCAATGCGTCCACTAGGATGGATTTGCCCGCGCCAGTCTCGCCCGTGAGCAGGTTCAGCCCAGGGCCGAAGACGGCGATGGCGTGATCGATGACGGCGTAGTTTTCCGCGCGCAGTTCGACGAGCATCTTGAGCGAGCCTCTTAAAAACCCGTTCAGCGAGTGGAACTATAGCAGGCCGGGGATTCAGCCCTGACCATCCCAGCGCAGCATACCATGCAAGGGCGGGGGAGACGGGCGAACCGATCGAACCGGCAAGCCTCGGAGGGCGCCTCATCCATTTACGGTAAGCGGGCCATAGTGCGCGGGCCAGCCCAGATGCGGAACCAGCCCCCTTGCCGGCTTGTCCGCTTCTTCGGATGGCCCCGCCATGCGGATGAAGCCGGTACAGAGGTTTACTGGGCCGAGCGTCTCTTGCTGGCTTCGAGGTCGGAGATGCGCTTGTCGAAGGCGAAGGACTGCTGAATGTGGTCGAGGCGCTGTGCAATGCTCTCGTAGCGTACGCGGCTGATTTCTTCCATGGCATCCAGGCGGGAATGGATCTCCCGCATCTCGGGGGCGAGCAGGCCTTCCAACACTTGACGGATTTCTTCGACGGTCATGAAAATACGGCTCCAGTCCAAAATACTATACCCGTTATTGTTGCATGGTCGCCGGAAAACTGATATTGCAAGGCTGTCTTTACATCCGGCCCGTGCCCCTGCCACACTTGAATCGTGCTCACTCAAACGATCGTCATTCTCGATTTTGGTTCGCAGTACACGCAACTGATTGCGCGGCGCATCCGCGAACAGAACGTCTTTTCCGTGGTGCTGCCCTGCACGGCGCCGCTCAGTGAGATTCAGGCGCTCCGGCCGCTGGGGATTGTGCTCTCCGGCGGGCCCTCGTCGGTTTACGACGCGGACGCTCCGGCGGCCGACCCCAAACTGCTCGAACTGGGCGTGCCGGTGCTCGGCATCTGCTACGGATTGCAGTTCATCGTACATCATCTGGGCGGCAAGGTGCGCTCGGCGGACAAGCGCGAGTACGGCCACGCCGAGGTCGCCATCGAGGACGGCTCGACGCCATTGTTCGCCGGGCTTCCACCCACGCTGGCCGTCTGGATGAGCCACGGCGACGAGGCTCTCGAGCTGCCCGCCGGCTTCCATCGCACCGCGGTCACGGACAATGCGTTGGCAGGGATTGCCAACGAGGAGCGCCGCATCTGGGCCGTGCAGTTTCACCCCGAGGTGCACCACACGCCGCTGGGGCCGCAACTGATCAAGAATTTTGTCTTTGCCATCTGCGGCGCGCGCGGCGACTGGACCCCGGCGCACTTCATTGAAACAACTGTAACCGCGATCCGCGAGAAGGTCGGCAAGGGCCACGTCATCTGCGGGCTTTCCGGCGGCGTGGATTCGTCGGTGGCCGCCGTGCTGGTGCACAGGGCCATCGGCAGCCAGTTGACCTGCATCTTCGTCAACAACGGCGTCCTGCGCAAGAATGAATTCGAGACTGTCCAGAAGAATATGCGCGACAAACTGGGCCTGAACGTGGTCGCGGTGGACGCCAGTGAGCGGTTTCTCAATCAATTGGCCGGCGTCACCGACCCGGAGACCAAGCGCAAGCGGATTGGCGCCGAGTTCATCGCCGTCTTCGACGACGAGGCCAACCGCATCGCCCAGCAGACGGGCGGGGTGGACTGGCTGGTGCAGGGAACGCTTTACCCGGACGTGATCGAGTCCAGCAGCGTCAAAGGCCCCAGCCAGACGATCAAGAGCCACCACAATGTGGGCGGATTGCCGTTGGGGATGAAGCTGAAGCTGATCGAGCCCTTGCGCGACCTCTTCAAGGACGAGGTCCGGCGCATCGGCCGCGACCTGGGAATGCCGGAGGAGATTCTGGGCCGGCAGCCGTTTCCAGGGCCGGGCTTGGCGGTGCGCATTCTGGGCGAGGTGACGCCGGAGCGCGTGGCGCTGCTTCAGGAGGCCGACGAGATCGTGGTCGCCGAGATCAAGGCTGCCGGACTTTATTCCTCGATCTGGCAGAGCTTTGCCGTGCTACTGCCGGTGATGAGCGTGGGCGTGATGGGCGACCAGCGGACCTACGCCTACACCTGCGCGGTGCGCGCCGTGCACTCCGAGGACGGCATGACCGCCGACTGGACGCCGCTGCCCTGCGAGGTGCTGAAGCGCATCAGCAGCCGCATCGTCAACGAGGTGCGGGGGATCAACCGCGTGGTCTACGACATCACCTCCAAGCCGCCGGGCACCATCGAGTGGGAGTGATTTGCCATCAGGGCCATTGCGCCCACGGCGCGCTACCCATCGCGATTGAAGGCGAGGGCGTTTAAAATCAACTGCAATGGCAAAAAAACTGCGGGTGGGGATTCTTTTTGGCGGGCGGAGCGGCGAGCATGAGGTTTCGCTGCTCTCGGCGGCTTCGATTTTGAAGGCGATTGATCGCAGGAAGTTCGAGGTGGTGCCGATTGGCATCAACAAGGCCGGGCATTGGCTGACCTCGGGGGCTGCGCAGGGGCTGCTGGAGGGCTCTGGACCGGCAGAGTTGAGCCCGGGTGAGGCTGACCCGGCACAGAGCGGCCAGTCTTGCCTGGACAGCCAATGCCTGGACGTGGTCTTTCCCATTCTGCACGGAACCTTTGGCGAGGATGGGACCATCCAGGGGCTCTTCGAGCTGGCCGGGATCGCCTACGTCGGCTCCGGCGTGCTGGGCTCGGCGGCGGGCATGGACAAGGACGTAATGAAGCGGCTCTTTGCCCAGTCCAAACTTCCCTTGGTCCGGCACGTAACGCTGCTCAGGGCCGAGTGGGAAAGCTCGCCGCGCAAGGCCGTCGCCCGGATCGAGGCTGCGCTGCGCTACCCGGTTTTTGTGAAGCCGGCCAACCTGGGCTCGTCGGTGGGCATTTCGAAGGCTCATGACCGCAAGGAACTGGGGCCGGCGCTCGATCTGGCCGCCAAGTACGACCGCAAGCTGGTGGTGGAAGAGGGCGTGGGCGGGAAAAAATCCAAGGCCCGCGAGTTCGAGGTTGCCGTGCTGGGCAACGACGACCCCAAGGCGAGCGTGGTGGGCGAGATCGTTCCCGGCAAGGAGTTCTACGACTACGAGGCAAAGTACCTCTCCGAGGGTTCGGTGCCAGTGATTCCCGCCAAGCTGAGCAAGACCGAGTCGAAGCAGATTCAGCAGATGGCCGTCGCCGCTTTCCAGGCCTGCGATCTGACAGGCCTGGCGCGGGTGGATTTCCTGATGGAGCCGGAGGGCA
>PMPH01000042.1 GCA_003161045.1 Acidobacteriaceae bacterium | reverse complement strand
GGCCGTTTTCGTCGCGGATCATTCCTGGCCCGCTCTTCATGCGGATATCGGCGATCTCCCCGAGCGGGATCTGTGCTCCGGAGGGAGTGGCCACCAGCACGCGCCGCAGAGAATCAATATCGCTGCGGTAGTCGCGCAGATAGCGCACATTGACCGTATAGCGCTCCCGGCCCTCGATGGTGGTAGTCATCGCATCGCCACCAATCGCTGAAGTGACAACGTTTTCCGCATCGTCAATAGTCAGGCCATAGCGAGCCAACTGATCGCGCTTGAGATCGAAGTCGAGAAAGAATCCTCCGCTGGTGCGTTCAGCATAGGCGCTGGCGGTGCCGGGTACATTCTTCAAAGCACTTTCGATCTGCGCGCCGATCTGCTGAATCTGGCCGAGATCGGCGCCTTGCACCTTGATGCCGAGCGGGGTGCGAATGCCGGTGGAAAGCATATCGGTGCGCGCTTTGATGGGCATGGTCCACGCATTTGAAACGCCGGGAATCTGCAGGGCTTCGTTCAATCCTCCGGGGCCATAAATCAGCTCTTGCGTGCTGATGTGATCGGGCCAAATCGTGCGCAGTGCGGGCCAGCTCCACTGCGGCATTTGCTTCGTGTACCAGCGCTCCAGCCTAGGCCATTGATCTTGCGTCTTGAGCACGACGGTCGTTTCCATCATCGAGTAAGGCGCAGGATCGGTGGCGCTCTCGGCGCGGCCAGCCTTGCCGAAGACTCTCTCCACTTCGGGAAAACTGCTCAGTATCTTGTCTTGCTCTTCGAGCAGCCGCGTCGCCTCGGCGACCGAGATGCCGGGCAGCGTCGAGGGCATATAGAGCAGCGTTCCTTCATCGAGCGAGGGCATAAACTCCGAGCCCAGCTTGAAGTAGACAGGGATGGTGAGGAGCATCGCTAGCAGCGCCAAAGAAACAGTGAGCCAGCGATGATCGAGCGCGAATTCGACCACCGGATGATAGAGCTTCATCATCGGGCGGCTGATGGGATGCTCTTCCTCGCTGTGGGTCTTGCCAACATAGATCGCGTTGACGATTCTGGCCAGCCAGCGCGGGCGGAAGTGAAGTCCCTCGATGCGCGAAAAGAGAAAGCGCAGCAGCGCGGGCGCCAGCGTGATCGACAGCAGCGCGGCAATCGCCATGGAAAAGTTCTTGGTGAAGGCCAGCGGCTTGAAGAGGCGGCCCTCCTGGCCTTCGAGGGTAAAGACGGGAAGAAAGCCCACTGCAATGACCAGCAGCGCAAAGAAGCTCGGTCCAGCGACCTCCTTGACCGCCGCCAGCACCACGGCGTGCGAGGGACCGGGACGGCCTGCCGCCTGCCACTGCTCCAGCTTCTTGTGCGTCTGTTCGACGAGCACAATCGATGCATCGACCAGCGCTCCGATGGCCACGGCGATGCCGCCCAGAGACATAATGTTGGCGGTCATTCCTGAAAACTGCATCGGGATGAAGGCCAGGATCACGGTGACAGGAATAATCAGAATAGGAACCAGCGCGCTGCGCAGGTGCCAGAGAAAGATCAGCACTACGATGCTGACGATCACCAGCTCTTCGATCAGAGTGCGCTTGAGATTCTCAACCGCGCGATCGATCAACTCGGAACGATCGTAGGTAGGAACAATCTTTACGCCAGCGGGCAGCGTCGGCTCGATCTCTTTGATCTTTTCCTTGGTACGTTCAATGACCTTCTCGGCGTTCTCGCCGAAGCGCATGATGACTACACCGCCTACCGCTTCGCCTTTTCCGTCGAGGTCGGCANNGGGGTTCCGGTCTGCGCATTGTAAGAAACGACTATATTGTTGATGTCGTCGAGCGAGCGAATGTAGCCGCGCCCGCGCACCATATATTCGCGCCCGGTGAACTCGACCAGCCGTCCGCCCACATCGTTATTGGATTTCTGCACTGCATCGCTGACCGTCTGAATGGGAATGCGGTAAGCCAGTAGTTTGTTTGGATCGACATTCACCTGATACTGGCGCACAAAGCCGCCCACCGGCGCAACCTCGGCTACGCCCGGAACCGTTTGCAGCGCATAACGCATGTACCAGTCCTGGTAGGAACGCAGTTGCTCGATGCTATAACGGCCGGTGGTATCGACCAGCGCGTACTGATAGATCCATCCCACCGCAGTGACGTCCTTGGCTAGTTCGACGTTCACGCCCTTGGGCAGCCGCTGCGTGATCGCATTCATGTACTCGAGCGTGCGTGTGCGCGCCCAATAAATATCGGTGCCTTCTTCGAAGACGATATAGATGTAGGAGTATCCAAAGTCGGAGTAGGCGCGCACGTCCTTGACCTTTGGAAGTCCCAGCAAGGCCGAGGCGATGGGGTACGCGACCTGATCCTCCATGATCTCCGGGCTGCGATCCCACTTGGCGTAGACGATCACCTGAGTCTCAGAGAGATCGGGAATCGCATCCAGCTTGGTCGCGCGCATCGAGCGCCAACCCAGCAGGATCGCGCCCACCGCAAGCAGCAGAATCAGGTACCTGTTCTTGTCGCTGAATTCGATGATTCTATCGATCATGGCGCCTCTCCTCCGTGCTGTGCAGGGTTCTGCGCGCCTTTGAGGCGGCTCTCGGAATCGATCAGAAAATTTCCTGAAGTCACGACCGTTTCACCCGCCTTCAATCCGGAAAGAACCACGACCTGACGTCGACGGTAGCGCCCAGCGTGACCTTGCGCGGCACAAAGACGCCCCCCGCCTGCGCCACAAANNCTGCACGCGAACCTTGACGGTGCGCGTCTGCGGATCGACCGTGGGATAGATGAAGGAAATATTTCCCGAGTAGGTCTTGCCGGGGTAGTAGCTCAAAGTAAAAGTAACGCGCTGGCCAACGCGAACACAGGGCACTTCGTTTTCATAAATGTCGGCCAGAGCCCAGACACTCGACAGATCGGAGATCGTATAGATCTCGGTATCGGGCGTGATCGAAGCCTGCGGAAAGGGCTTGCGGTCGGTGACGAATCCGCTGACCGGCGAGTAGATTGTCAGCGTGCGGATGGCCTTGCCGCTTTGATCGAGCTGGCGGATCTGCCCCTCGGTGATATCCCAATAGCGAAGCCGTTGGCGAGCAGATTCAAGCAGGGATTGCGCGCCTTGCGCGATCTCCTTGAAGGGCGCGCTGCCCAGCGTGCTGTCGCCGCGCTTGGCGATCAGGTATTCTTCTTCAGTGGCCACCAGATCGGGACTGTAAAAGGTGAAGAGCGGCTGCCCCTTGCGCACCAACTGAGCGATGGAATTGACATAGACCTGATCAATAAATCCTGAAACCTTCACATGCAAGTGGGAGATTCGGCTTTCATCCGCTACGATCTCGGCGGTGGTGTGAATCTCGCGGGCCAGGGCCTTGCGTTCCACCAATGCGGTGCGCACTCCAGCAAGAGTCTGCTTCTCTGCGGGCACGACAATTGCGCCCTGCGGCAGTTGAGCCGCGCCCTGCTCATCGGCCGATGAAGTTGAGGAACTCGACTGTGATTGCGGTGTGGCCATCATTGGCACGAGGTCCATGCCATCCGGAGCCTTGCCGGGTTTGTTGTAGTGGTTCTGCGGATTCATCGCATCGTACCAATAGAGGACGTTGCTTTTCGCAGTAACCTGCTGCGCCGCAGGATGAGCAAACGGCCAGCGATGCGTGGCGGCGAGATAGACCGCAACCAACGCGATACCAAGCAGCGCCAGAGCGATTCCTTTTTTGACGAAGCCGAGAGTTCTTTGATTCATGGCGGCATTCAGGCGCATGGTCACTTCTCCTCCGGGGTTGGCTGGTTCGCAGACTCTGTTGCGCTCGGGCTGACCATGGCATCGGTTCCGGTCAGGTTCTCGATACGAGCCAGAGCGATTTGATAGTCGGCTAGCTGGCGATAATAGTCGGTCTCATAATCAAGCAGAGTGGTGATGTTCTCGATGACCGGCTGAATGGCGATCTTGCCGGTTTGATACGAGGCCATCGACGACTCCAACGCCAGCGAGCCCTGCGGAATCACACCCTTTGTATAGAGGCTCATCAGCTTCTCCTCTGCCTTGGCCGCCAGATATTGCTGCCGCACAGTCAGGCGTACCTGGTTCAAACGCCCGTCGCGCGTCTTTCCGGCGCTGATCAGGTTTTCGCTGGCCTCGCTGATCGCCTGATGCTGCTTTGATTTGGAAAAGACAGGCAGGTTTACGCTGAAGGTGAGTCCGTTCATGGCCGGCTGATCGGCGCGCTGCTGAAACATATAGCTAACGCCAAGATCGGGGCGGAGCTGCTTCTCCGCCAGCGTCACGGCCAGGCGGTTGCGTTCGATCTGCTTCTGATCGCCTTGCGCATCGGCATCGTTTTCCGCCGCGAGTGCGTAAAGCTGATCGAGCGAGGATGGTATCGCGACTGGCTGAGCTTCTTCGGTGGGCGGCAGAGGCGACTCGGGGGCGCGCTGCATCTGCGCATTGAGCTGCGCCTGTGCCGCGGAGCGCTGCGCCTCCAGCACGATGATCTTTTCCAGCAGCAGCGAAACCTCGACCTGGGCGCGCAGCACATCGGGTTGCGTGGCCTTGCCGGCGCGATACTGGGCGGCGGCGATCTGCGCCAGTTCCTCTAGCGTCGCCTTGTTGCGATTGGCTGTCTGCAGGGCTTTTTCGTCGTAAAAGTACTCGTAGTAGGCGGCCTTGACTTCGGTCGTTAGGCGGCGGCGAATAGCCTCATAATTGGCTTGCGCGGCTTCCACATCCTTGCTCGCGATGGCCCCTTGCACCTTTCGTTTGCCGGGAAAGGGAAACTGTTCGGAGACCGTCACGCCGCGATAGCTCGACGCATCGCGCGCCATGATGCTGAAGGGCGCTGGATTGCCCGCCCATCCCACTGCAACCGTGGGGTCGGGCAGGGCTTCGGCCGGAGCAACGCGGTGCTGCAGCGCCTTGATTGCGTGCAGGGCGCTTTCCGCATCCGGGCTTTTTTCGAGCGCTTCGCGAACAACATCTTCCAGGCGAAGTACCTGCGCGTCAGCGGAGACGCTATTGCCGTCGGTTTCCGGCGCGGCATTGCCTTGCTGCGCCCATCCCGGCGTTGCCGAATACGCCACCAATAGGACGTATAGCCACGGAGATTTCATGGTTTGCTCTTCGATTGATTAGAGAAAAGATCAGCAGATCCCTTGCGGGAGCCGCAGTTTTTCTATCGAGAGAGCGATCATATCTGAAAAGTGCAGAGGACGGACTGGGAGCGGCAACTGAAGGCACGGAGAGGCGGCGTTCGATAGCCCTCCGACGCAAATTGCGAAAGACCGGGCAGAAGCAATGCGAGATCCACCGAGGATGTAGCTGGCGCCGCGAGCTTCTGCGCCTCTTGGATCATCTCCGGCGCCGATACTTCACCGCTTGCAACGCAGTTGCACAGGGGCGCAGAAAACTCGGTTGGAGTCGAGGTGAGCGCCATCGCCGCCGGCGCATTCATCGCCGCTTCGTCCATACCCATTCCCTGGCAGCAACTCGCGCAGTGATCTGCGGCGCAGCTGCTCCCAGCGCATGGGATCTCCGCGAGCACAGGGAGCGCCCACAGCAGGATGCTGAGTACTATGGCGACAGATTTGGCGAAAAATCTCATTCTCGTGATATAGATTCTATCGCGAATTGCTCCGCAAAGAGCAAACGTGATTTATCTCACATGATAGCGCACATATTTAGATGTCGTCTGCCACGGCCTTCGTTCTCGTAAACGACGACGGCCCAGGCACAGTGCCCAGGCCGTCGCGGTGAACTATGGATATAGGACTAAGGCCATCGCGCTGCC
>PMPH01000029.1:249-58290 GCA_003161045.1 Acidobacteriaceae bacterium | reverse complement strand
AGGCGGCCAGGTCTTCGAGCGAGCCTCCGCCGCGGGCGAGGACGATCACGTCCACGAGGCCGGAGGAGTTCAGTTCATCGAGCGCCCCTTCGATCTCGGAGGGCGCCGAATCGCCTTGCACGCTGACCGGGCAGAGCAGAACGCTCAGGCCGGAGTGGCGGCGAGAGACAATGTTCAAAAAATCGCGGATCACCGCGCCGGTGGGCGAGGTGACGATCCCCACGGTGCGCGGAAATGCGGGCAAGGGCCGCTTGCGCTCGGCGTCGAAGAGGCCCTCGGCCTTGAGCCGCGCCTTGAGCTGCTCGAAGGCCAGTTGCAAGGAGCCCGCGCCCACCGGTTCCATGGTCTCGCCCACCAGTTGCATCTGGCCGCGCTGCTCGTAAACGCTGACCCGGCCGCGCACCAGCACGTGCAGGCCGTCCTCGGGACGAAAGCGCAAGAGCATGGCCTGACGGCGGAAGAGAACAATGGGGAGCTGGGCGTCGGCGTCCTTCAGCGTGAAGTAGACGTGGCCGGAGGGCGCGGGGCGGAAGTTGGAGATTTCGCCCTCGACCCACACATCGCCCCACTCCTGCTCGACCAGTTCGCGGACCTGGCCGACCAGCTCGCGCACCGGCCAGATGCGGCGCGTAGGGCCCGGCTCGTCAAAGCTGAGGTCCAACTGGGGGCTCAGGTCGAGCTGGGGCGCAAATGGGGCGGAACGAATCACTCCCCCAAAGTGTAATTGGTCGAGCGCCGCGAGTGCCCGGGGTAGGAGTCAAGATTCGGCGGCGCGGCCGAAGCGCTGTCGAAGGACTGGCGCGCCAAGCAGTTGAAATACACTGGGGCGCGCACGCTGATGAGGTGCGATTCCCAGCCCCTGTGCAATTGGCCCCGGATGCGCTTACAATTCTGCAAGAAAGAAAATGGCCAAGGCGAAGGAAAGAATTTTCGAGATTGCGTGCCCGGATTGCGGGGCGATGCTGAAGGTTGATGCGGCCACCGGGCTGGTGGTGAGCCACACTCCAGCCGCGCGCAAGCGAACCTTCGAGGATCTGGAGACGGCGGCTCAGGCCATGCGCGAGCACGATGAGCGCAAGGAATCGATCTTCCGCCAGTCGCTCGAAGCGGAAAAGAACAAGGAAGACCTCTTTGAGAAGAAGTTTGCCGAGGCTCTGCGCAAGGCCAAGGACGCTCCCGAGGGCAAGCCGGTGCGCGAGTTCGACCTGGAGTGAGGGCCGCTTGGCCGGAGCAAACCTTTGCTGTTGAAGGCAATTTGTTCGGCCATAGGGGTTGCCCGGTCGAAGGCAGGTCTGCTTTGGCTGCAGATTCCTGCCCGCGTGAGCACAGTTGGCAATTTAGAGCGATACTGAATGCACCGTCTCCCCGACTGGAGTGACCGAGGTCCGGGACGGAAGGAGAGAAGATGGAGGCTGTTCCGTTTTCCAGATCGGCAAGTGACTCCGCGGATCGACCGGGCTCCCGGAAGTGCAGAAGCAACGCCCCGGAGCACGAAACCATGAGCTGGGTTGGGTTTGTGGCGGGTGGAACGCTGGCCGCAGCCGCTTTGCTGCTGCTCTCCGGCAAGCGCCGCGCCGGAATGGTGGCCGCCGCCTCGGGCACGGCCCTGGCCATGCTCGAGCAGCCGGAGACGCTGCGCTGCTGGTGGAATGCGCTTCCCGGCTACATTGACCAGGCGCAGCAGGTTCTCGGTCAGGTGCAGGATGCGGTCAACGAGGTCGCCGTCAAGCGCGAGGCTCTGCGGCGGGTTTTGGCAAAGTGAAAGTCAGCTTGCCGGCCACATCGGGTTGCCGGCCATCGGGCGGTTTTTCTTAGCAGCCGGTTTTATGCCGATCGCTGCCGGAATCCCACCCTTGCGACAAAAACAAGAACGTCGCAAGTATGGGGCACCCACCACATGAATTCCTTGACCGGCTCCTAGTTTTTTCGCTCGACCAGATAGCGCGCGATGGCCTTCAAGCCGTCGGCGCGGCTGCCGTAGGGCGCGAGGGCGGCAAAGGCCTCCTCGATGAGTCGGGTGGCGTCGCGCTGGCTCTGCTCAATGCCGTAGACGGCTGGCCAGGTGGCCTTTTCGGTGGCCTGATCCTTGCCCGCGGTCTTGCCCAGGTGAGCCGAATCGACGGTCAAATCCAGCACATCATCGACAATTTGAAAGGCCACGCCAGCCTTGCGGCCGAACAGGTCCAGGCGGGCCACGTCGTCCTCCGTGGCGCCGGCGTAGACGCCGCCGGCCACCACGCTGACCCGGATCAGCGCGCCGGTCTTGGCGCGGTGAATGGCGTCGACCAGCTCCGGCGTGGGCTTCAGGTGTTCGCTCTCGATGTCCAGCACCTGGCCGCCAATCATGCCCTCGACGGTGCCGACGGCGTTGGCGACGAGGCCGATGATCCGCACTGTGACCGCGGGCGGCGCGTCAAGGCCCGCCAGCACCTCGAAGGCGCGGGTTTGCAGCGCGTCACCGGCCAGGATGGCGATGGCCTCGCCGAAGGCCTTGTGGCAGGTGGGCTTGCCGCGGCGCAGGTCGTCGTTGTCCAGGGCCGGCAGGTCATCGTGGATCAGCGAGTAGGTGTGGAGCATCTCCAGAGCCGCGCCCAGCCGGGCGATTCCCGCTGGCAAAACCCCGGCGATGGAGATGGCGGCCTGATGGGCCAGCACCGGCCTCAGCCGCTTGCCCCCGGCGAAGGTGGAGTGGCGCATGGCGCCGTGGATCGAGGCGGGCACGGTCGCGGCGCTGGGAAGCAGTTCATCCAGGGTCCGGTCGGTCAGCTCCGCGCCTTCTTGAATCAGCGATTTTACGTCGACTGGCATTGCTCTCATGATAAACGAGTGCGGCTCAATTTTCGCTCCAGCAGCCAAAGCCCGGCGAGCAAAAGCGCGGCCAGGGCGCTGAGCCAGCGTCCGGCGATCACATCCGGGGTGGTGGTCCAGTTGACGGCGAGGTCGATCGGCCCCTGTGGCACGGGGACGGCGATCAGGCCATCGTCGCGCCGGGGCAGGGAAGCGAGGCTCTGGCCGTTGACCGTAATCCGCCAGGCCGGGTAGGCGCACAGGCGCAGAATCAGGAATCCGGCGTGGGGGATGAGGGCCTGGAGGCGCTGGTGCTCCGGCTGATCGGATTGCCAGCGCAGAATTGCCTCGCAACTGCCCTGCGCGGGCTTCCAGATGGGGTGGGCGTCGCCTGAGTCCTGGCCGTCCTGTTCCTGGCCTTTCTGGTTGTCCGGGAGCGCGCCCAGCACCGTGGCGGAATCGGCGGTCAGACAGGCCGCTGGCAGTCCTGTCGGGACGAGAGCGTTGCCGGCGCCGGGGGGGGTGTACTCGTCGGTGCCCTCGAAGCCCGCGCCAGTGCGGTAGACGCTGATCATCGAGGGGACGGCGTCTTCGTCGTCGCAGGTTTGGAAGAAATTGTGTGCGGTGAAGGCTGTCACAGCCAGAAAACCAACTGCGCAGAGGGCCGCGACGGCCACACGCCGCCAGGGACGCGCAGACTTGCCTGGCCAGATGGCGGCGGCAAAGAAGATGGCCAATGGAGCTTCCAGCACCACCAGCCAGCGCCAGGGAAATTGCAAAAATCTCAGTTTGGGCAGCAGATTCCACGCCGGCAGCGAGACGGGAAACTGAAGAAACAAGACGGCAAACGGAATCAGCGCCAGCGGAATCCACCAGCGAAGGAGGTGGGATTGATTCTTGAGGGTCAGCTTGCCGCGCCACCAAGAGAGCAGCAAGCAAACCAGTGCCACGGCGATCATGGAGGCGGCGATCAGCGAGACCCGGTGCAACTCGACGTCGTGAAATGCGAGCGCGGGGCTGGCGTGGCGCGCGAAGAGCCAACTGTTCTCGATCAAGAGGCCCGGATCGTCGATGGCCTGCCGGACGTCAACCCAGCGCTGCTCGCAGGCGGCGGGAATGAGGTAGAGGGAGGACAGCGCAATTCCCAGCGCGGCGGCGAGGGCGGCGCGCAGCACCGGGGCCCAGGATTGGGCCAGCAGAGCGGCGGCAACGGCGACCGCGGCCAGCAGATAGCAGCCCATTACCCCCAGCGGGGCATTCGAGAGCCAGCAGCCGGCCACCACCAGCGCCAGGGGCAACGCGGAGCCGTTCAGAATTTTCCGGGCAAGAGGGCACTTCCGGCCCGGAGCGTCTGAGCCGCCGTCGCGCAGGGCAAAAAGCAGCAGAAGAGGAATCCAGAAGCCGCCGGCGAGTTCGCCGAAGGCGGTGCGTTCGTAAGCGGTGAAGAGGGCGTAGCCGGAGTAGAGTGCCGCGCAACCGGCCAGGGTGGCCGCGCCGTCCGAAATCGAATCCGGGAGCATCTCACGCGCCAGCGCCTGCGTGGCCAGCCCCGTCAAGGCCAGCAGCAGAAAGGTCAGGGCCACCGGAACGAGCGTCCAGGGAAGAACCAGCCCCAGCGCCGCGCCCAGCATCCAGGTCAGCGGCGGATAAAAAACGAAGCGCGGCTCACCGGCGCCGAAGTTGGCGCTGGGGGTCCAGTGCGGGTAGGGGATTCCCTGCCGCCAACTGTTCAGGCAATCGAACCAGGAGACCAGGTGGAAGTCGAAGTCGTGGCCGCAGGAGGGACCGTGCGCCAGCAGCGGCGCAACGGCCACGGCGGCAGCCAGCAGAACGACGGCGGGACCGGTGAAGCGGCTCCAGGAGGCTGTTTTCCCAGGTCTCGAATTCGAGAGCTGGGGCACACGGCCGGCCCCTGTTCCCTGTTCCCTGTTCCCTGTTCCCTGTCTTTTCATGGCAGCAGCCGCAGCGTGTGGCGGGTCTGGGCGGCTACGGCGGATTCGCTGAAGGGCAGCGCGAAGGTTGTGCCGCCATACCAGTCCTTCCATTGATCGCGGAAGTAGGGCGAGAGGGGGTTGCCGCTCTCGCCCAGCACGATGTTCTCCGTCGAGCCGTCGATCTGGCTCCAATCCATGGTGAAGCGCTGCGAGGGGCCGATCGAGTGGCCCGCCTGCTTGACGGTCGTCGTGTCGCCGCTGAGGGGTTGCGGGCCGGTTCCGGCCAGGCGGCTTGCAAAGGGCAGGAACCGGGCCAGCGGGTGCTCGATTTGGATCGTGTGCCAGCTTCCGTAGCTCCAGCGGGCGACGCCGGCGGGGGCTTTGCCCTCGTCCATGCCCTTGCGGACGGCGTCGCTCAGCAGGGCGTCCCAGTTCTTGTAGGCTGGCGGAAGCCAGTCGTTGCTCGCGTGCATCACGATCTCTTCCTCGGCGAAGTTTTGCTCGGCCCAGCGGTACTGTTTGGCGTCGGCGCCCAGCTTGGGCTCCAGAATCAGCGGCCAGAGGGCGCGGCGGGCCTGTGTGACCAGCGAAGCGGCGGCCGAAGTGGCGGTCAGGCGGCCGTCCCAGGCGCGCATCAGGCTGGCGGCCTTGCGCAGCCGCGCGTCCGCGCCGGGGGTGTGGTCGATGGCGTAGGCGAAACGATGGCCCATCTCCTGATCGACCTCGCTGTAGACGTCGGTCTGGAGGGCCACGAGGTCAGAGGGCTTAAGCTGATCGCGGCCTTCCAGAGCCTTGTAAATGCGTTCGATGCGGTAGGGATCGGCCCATTCGAGCGTCAGCGGACTGGGCGAAGCGCCGCTGGTGACGCGGGAGTTGGCGGTGGCCAGAAAACCCGAGGGCGGATCGACCGCGCCGGGCATCGCGCCGAAGGGGATGTAGCCCTGCCACTCATGCGCCGCGTTTTGACCTCCGCCAGTCTGGATGGGAACGCCCATCAGGCCCCCGGGCCGCAGCGGAACCCGGCCGATGGCGTGATAGGCGATGTGGCCCTGGTCGTCGGAGTAGACCACATTCTGCGTCGGCCAGCTCCACGTTGCGAGAGCCGCGGAAAACTCCGCCCAGTTGGAGGCGATGTTGAGCTGATAGAGCGGCAGCGCATGCAGCGCCGGGTCATAGAGCGTCCACTTCAGGGCGATGGGCCGCTTTTCGCGGGTGAAGAGGGGGTTCACGAGCGGCCCGTGAGCGGTCAATTGCACGTCGAGCGCCACGTTCTTGCCGCCGCGCACATGGATCACCTCGTGGTCTACGGTGAGCGGCTTCCATGCGCCGCCAGGGGCAAGATAGTTTCCCCTGCCGTCCAGCTTCTCCACATAGAGGTCCTGAACATCGGCGTAGAGCGCGGTAAATCCCCAGGCCACGTGCTCGTTGTGTCCGGCGATTACGAAGGGCATTCCCGGCGCCGTGACCCCGGCGGCGTGATAGCCGGGCGCGCCGTGGCCTCCGTTCGCCTCGCGGCTGCCGTTCGCTTTCAGGTCGGCCATGTACCAGATGTTCGGCTCAGTGAGCGGCAGGTGCATGTCGTTCGAGAGCAGCGGCTTGCCGCTGGCGGTGTGCTTTCCGCTGATGACCCAGTTGTTGGAGCCGGGTGCGCAGCCGATGCATGAGGGCAGCCCGAGCAGGGCGCGAAGGGCGGCGGTATCCTCATGGCTCGGCAATGCAACTGTCTTGAAAGGGCGCGGCTTCAGCCGTGCCGCTTGGTGGCGAAATTGAAATCCGGGCTTTAGCCCCTGGGGGAATGCATTTTCGGCTATTGGCATTCCCTCGGCGGCTAAAGTCGCGCCACTTTTCAGCGGCCTATCGGCACGGCTAAAGCCGTGCCCTTTCAAAGCTGCGCTTCTTTCCGTGATCTGCGGAGTTGCGGCGCTGGCCTGGCTGCTGTCGTCGTCCTCATCGTCATCGTCGTCGCCGGTGGCCGGAGGCGGCGCGGGCTGCGGCTGGCTAAGTTGTGGCGGAATGCCGGTGGGCGGATGGTCGCGCCACGAGCCGGCGGGGTAGAGGTCGGCCTCCAGCTTCGGGTTGTGCAGCCGGGCGGCGATCATCTCCCGCGAGAGCTTCGTCACCCAGTGTGTGTCCAGCATTTGGGCCATCATCAGGCCGATGCTCACCGAGTCCACGCCGCTCCAGGGCCAGGGGCGATAGCCGAGCAGCTTGAACTCCGCCGGCAGCGAATCCTGATGCTGCGCGATGAACAGATTCACGCCGCGCGCGTAGGCGTCGAGGCGGGCACGGTCCCCGGCGGGCAGGTTGGCGTAGATGCGTTGGGCTGTATTCCGAATCTGCAAAACCCGCTGCGCCCGGTCGTGGCCGATGAGCGCGGGGCCGAGAATCTCCGCCAGCTCGCCGTTGGCGTTGCGGCGGAAGGCGTCCATCTGCCACAGGCGGTCCTGCGCGGTCACGTAGCCCTGCGCCAGAAAGAGGCTGTCCTCGGTGGCTGCTTCGATGTGGGGCACGCCATGAGCGTCGCGGCGAACGATGACCGGGGCCGAGAGCGCTGGCGCGGCCTGGCCCTTCAAACCCTGCCCGGTCGAACCAGTTTCGGCCAAGCTTGCTCGGGCCAAGCCAGCTTCCTTCGAGCCAGCTCCATTCAAGCCCGGCCCGGTTAGATGAATCTCCCCGTCCAGCACCGGCAGCGCCGAGTTGGCGGCGGCGCGCAGCCACAGCAGGCCCGCGCCGGCGGCTGTCATGAACAGCGCCAGCAGCAGGCCCGCCGAGATGGACAGAATCCGCGGCCAGCGGCGTTGGCGGCCTTGAGCGGCAGGCGCAACAGCCGTCGCGGGCACCGGATTTCGTCGAGATTCAGTCTTGAGCATCGGGACGTACACAGAATAACGCCGTGGGCACAGAATAACGCCGCGACTGCGCCGGCGCCCGAAGTTACTCGGCAGCCTGCCTGGCAGCCGGTGTGGCCAGGGCTGCGGACCGCTTGCGTCCGTAGATGACGACCAGCGCCACCAGCAGCAGTAAAGTGATTCCCAGCACCAGCAGGCTGCCCTCGGGGCCGTCCGCGCCGCCGCTCCACAGCGCGTTGCCGGCGGGACTGGTGGTCAGGTAGTGTCCCGTGGGCTGCATGCCGCTGTCGCTGGCGCCATAGAAGAAGGTTTCTGTCCAATCCCAGGCGGCGTGGCAGCCGATCGCCCACCAGGCCGAGCCGGTGACCCAGATGCTGACGCAGAAGACGAAGCCGATGAAGGCTGCGGCAAAGATTCCGATCCAGTTTTCACCGTTGTTGGTGATGTGGATAAAGCCGAAGGCTGTCGAGGTGACCCAGGAGGCCTGCCAGAAGCCACTTCGTGGCGTTTTGCGAATGTGGAGTATCAAGCAAGGGGCAAGCCCCAGCAGGGCGGCGGCGTAGACCCCCCGGAGGCCGCTGCCCTTGCTTCCGACCAGCAGATCCAGGCAGAGCGCTCCGACGACCGCGAGCGCCCACCAGAAGTTGATGCCGCGGGTGAGGGTAAATTGCAGATAGCAGCGGAAACAGCCCTCCTCAAAAAAGCCCACCAGCAGAAACGCGGCGGCCCACAATCCGCCAAACTGGAAAATCGCCGCTCCAGAAAGCGCGATGGGTCCAAAATGCAGCCAGCCGCCCCAGTAGAGGGTTCCAATCAGCGCCGACAGAGTCGCGAAGCCTGCCGCCAGGCCGCTGAGAAAGTGAAGAAAGCGCCGCGGTCCGGTCAGGTAGAAGTCAAAAATTCCCCGGCCCTCGATGCGCGCCACGAGCGCTGCGGCCCCGGCCATCGCCAGAAAAGCAACCAGCTCTCCGAAGAAGGCTCCCGTGGCAGTAAAGTCCTCCTTTTTGCCGATGAGATGGAGATGGAAAAATACAAATCCAGCCGCGGTGCTGAAAATACTGAACAGAAGAACAAAGAGCAGTACCGACCAGCCGGCGCGCAGCCCCTGGCTGCCGCTGAAGACCCAGGGCAGGCCCCCCGGCTCCGCGAGGCCGGGCGCGAAGACCGGCTCCGAGGCGGCCGCGGGGGGCGCTTCAGGAACTGATCCAGTTCTGGATTCCTCTGGCAGGGAGGGCGGAATCTCCAGCTCCATCGAGTCTCCTTCAAAAAGAAATAAATTCGCGTGCCGAAGGGCACTGATGGAAAGATACTCTACGCAATTGCCCCTTGCAGAGTTCCGCGGCTACAGCATTTTCATCCCGGCGCGGAGACTTGGCGCATTGCTGTCATCAATCCGGTTTCAGCGCCAGTCAGGCCCGCTGCGGCTCATCCCGTTTCATCCCGCCTTGACACAATCAGCCGTTCCATTGATTCTTAACAGTTCGGCAGTTCAATTCTTCAGCACATCAGGGAGTTCAGGCCTTGCGGGTTCGCGTCTTCTATCACGACAAATGCTTCGACGGAGCCTGTTCGGCCTCGCTGTTTACGCGATTTCATCGCGAGTGCATCGCCCAGGGAGCCAGTTACGAGTACCACGGCCTGGTGCACCGCACGGGCGCGCTCTTTGACGAGAAGGACTTTACCGGCGACGAGAACGTCATCGTCGATTTCAAGTACTCAGCCTCGCCGCGGATTACCTGGTGGTTTGACCACCATCTGTCGGCCTTTTTGACGCCCCAGGACCAGCAGCACTTTCTCGACTGCAAGCAGAACCCGGAGTGCGGCAGCCGCAAGTTCTTCGATCCCAGCTACACCTCCTGCGCGAGCTTCCTGGCGCACATCGCCGCCACGCACTTCGGCTTCGACACGGCGCCACTCGCCGAGCTGATTTATTGGGCCAACATTGTGGACGGGGCAAAGTATGAGAGCGCGAAGTCGGCCGTCGAGATGGCCGCCCCGGCGATGAAGCTGACGCTGATCATCGAGTCGACGCAAGACCCGGCCTTCATTCCGCTGCTGATCCCGCTGCTGACTGAGCTACCGCTGGCCGAGGTGCTGAGCCAGCCCTTTGTGGCCGGTTTGCTGCCGCCGCTGCTTGAACGCCACTGGCAGTCGCTGGAGTTGATCCGCAACCGCGCCGAAGAGCGCGACGGCACGGTCTTTTTTGACATTACCGATCATCCGCTGGAGGGCTACAACAAGTTCATCCCTTATTATTTGTATCCCCAGGCCACCTATTCGATCAGCCTGTCGAAGTCCAGCTTCCGCACCAAGGTGGCCGTCGGCTCGAATCCCTGGACCAAGGCCGATCCGGCCAAAATGGTGAACCTGGCGGCGGTCTGCGAGCGTTACGGCGGCGGCGGCCATGCCCGCGTCGGGGCCATCAGCTTCCCGCCTGACCGGGCCGATCAGGCTCGCGCGGCGGCAGCGGAGATTGTGGCCGAGCTGAGGGCGAAAAACCCGCAGGGTTGAATCCCTCTTTTGCGGGTAAGCGATCAAAAATCCGCCCTACCGCGGCAACTGAGCCAGGAAGAAGCCGAAGAGCACCAGAATCCCTACCACCATTCCCACGGAGATGCGCAAGCGGTTGGCAAAAAGCTGCTTCGGCGAGCCGAGCCGGGGCAGCATCGGGGCCGCAAAGAGCAATCCGCAGGTGAAGCCGCCCAGGTGGGCCATGTTGTCGATGCGCAGCCCGGAGCCGATCACGCTGGATCCGAAGCTGATCGAGAAGCCGATCACCAGGTTGATGGCGGCAAAGTAGATCACCGTGCGGCGCAGCTTGCGCAGCTCGAAGGGAGGCACCGGCAGCCGCTGCGACTTGAGCAGCACGATCAGCGCTCCGGCAATGCCGAAGACCGCTCCTGAGGCTCCCGCGCCGGCCGGAAAGAGGCCGAGAAGCTGGCTGGCGGCCATCGAGTCATGGTACTTCACCCAGTCCGGGTAGGCGAAGATCCAGTTGACGAAGGTGGACAGCAGGTTGCCCGCCGCCCCGGTGAGGATGTAGACCGCCAGCACCCCCGCAGAACCCATCAGCGGCTCGGCCAGCAATCCCAGGTTCCACAGGCACCACATGTTAGTGGCCAGGTGCAGAATGCCCACATGCACGAACATGGCGGTGACGATGCGCCACCATTGGCCCTGGAGCAGCACGGCGCCAGCGTTGTCGGCGCCCCAGTACATCAGTTGATCGAGGGTGGGGCTGGCCGCGCTGACGTGGTGCGCCACCATGGCCAGAAAAACCAGGCAGTTGACGCCCACCAGCAGATAGGTGGCCGGGGCGGCGGCCCACCGGGAGCGCGGCCGGCTAACCGGAGGCGGCAACGGGGGCGGTGGCGGATTGAATGCGGCGCCGGGAGGCAGATATTCGGGTTCGGGGACGGGGGTGTAGCTTCCCATCTTTCAACTTTAATGCATCAATGGGGCGCCGCGCACCGCGAGAGTGAATCGCGGCTTTCACTCTTCGGGTTCTTCCGCCGGCAGACGATTTGACCGCGCTATGAGATTCCCCTCCTCCGATTCGATGTAGTCTGGAGTTTAGCCTTCGGTCGTTGGAATTTGGACTTCGCCAGTCTGGTGCGGCGGCAGCTTGCCGGCGCGGCAGCAGGATTCCTGGTGCGAATAGCCTCTGCCGCGTGGGTGGGGGGCGGCTTGGAGCCGTCTTGAACGGTTGCGCAAGGCCGGCGGATGGGCGATCAAGGCGAGAAATAGCGATAAAAGCGAGAAAAAGGGAGGATGGCGGTGAGCGCGGAAAAGCGGATTCGAAGGGCGTTGCTGAGTGTGACCGACAAGACTGGCCTGGTGGAGTTTGCCCAGGCCCTGGCGGGCTTTGGCGTGGAACTGGTTTCAACCGGCGGAACGGCGCGGGCCTTGCGCGAGGCCGGGTTGAGTGTGAAGGACATCAGCGAGCTGACTGGCTTTCCCGAGATGCTGGACGGCCGCGTGAAGACCCTGCACCCGCGCGTCCATGGCGGCCTGCTCTACATTCGCGGCAACAAGGAGCATGAGGCGGCCGTCGCGGCTCACGGCATCGAGCCCATCGACATGGTGGTGGTCAACCTCTACGCCTTTGAGAAGACCGCGGCGCAGGCTGGCGTCGCCTTTGGTCATCTGATTGAAAACATTGACATTGGCGGCCCGTCGATGGTGCGTTCGGCGGCCAAGAACTTCGAGGACGTGGCCATCGTGACCCGCGTCGCCGATTACCCGGCCCTGACCGAAGAGTTGAAGGCCCACGATGGAGCCCTGAGCCGGGAGACGCGCTGGCGGCTGGCCCGGCAGGCCTTCTCGACCACGGCGGCATACGACGCGGCCATCGCCAACACGCTGGACCTTATCGCTGAAGCTCCCGAGCCTTCAGCGTCTGCCGCACCGCAGGTGCCCAGCCTTCCCTCGACGCTGCGCATCAACCTCCCGCTGGCGCAGTCCTTGCGCTACGGCGAAAATCCCCACCAGCGCGCCGCGCTTTATGCCGATGGCTCTGGCTTGGGGCTAGCCGGGGCTCGCCAACTCCAGGGAAAAGAGCTGAGCTTCAACAACCTCGTCGATCTGGACGCCTGTTGGGAGTTGGCGCAGGAATTTCCCACCGGCGAGTCTGATCCGGCCGCCGTGATCATCATGAAGCACACCAACCCCTGCGGCGCGGCCACCGGCGCGAACCTTCTTGAGGCTTATACGAAGGCGCTGGCCTGCGACCCGGTCTCGGCCTTTGGCGGGGTCATCGGCGTCAACCGCGAGGTGGACGGCGAGGCCGCGGCCGAGATCGCCAAGCTCTTCGTCGAGGCGATTGCCGCCCCCGGCTTTTCGCCCGAGGCCCGCGAGCGCTTCAGCGCCAAGAAGAACCTGCGCCTGGTCGTGGTGCAAGCCGCGGCGCCCAGGTTTGTGGTTAAAAATGTCTCCGGTGGATTGCTCCTGCAGGAGGCCGATACCGGCCGCATCGACGCAACGGCCCTCGATCCGGGGCTGAAGGTCGTCACCTGGCGTCCGCCCACGGCTGAGGAACTGCGCAGCTTGCTCTTTGCCTGGCGCGTCTGCAAGCACGTCAAATCGAACGCCATCGTCTACGCCCGTGACGGCCAGACCCTGGGCGTGGGTGCGGGCCAGATGAGCCGCGTGGACGCCGCCCGCTTCGGCGCCATGAAGGCCGTGCTGCCGCTGAAGGGCTGCGTCGCCGCCTCGGACGCATTTTTCCCCTTCCCCGATGGCCTGGAAGCCGTAGCCGGGGCCGGCGCGACCGCCGTCATCCAGCCCGGAGGCTCGGTGCGCGACGAAGAGGTTATCGCCGCGGCCGACAAGCTGGGCATGGCGATGGTCTTCACCGGGATGCGCCACTTCCGGCATTAAGGCCTCTCTGCCGCCGATTTCACAGCGGAGGAACGCGCCTGGTTTTTTTGGAGTGCGGCGGGCGCCGCGAGGAGTACCGCTGGGGGACGAATTTCAATTGCAAGCTGCCGCTCCAGTGGCTTTTCCCTGGCGGGAAAAGCCACTGGAGTTCTTCTGTCCGCGGGGATGCGGCTTCGAAATGAGAGCGGCCTTGAAATGGTTTTACCGCCAGTGGCCTTCGACCATCACCCACTGCCCGTGGCGATGGACCCACTTGTGGGCAACCCAGCGCGCGCCGGGATGGGGTGGACGCTCCCAGCCGCCGGGAACCCAGACGTAGTGGTCGCCTGCCCAGCTCTGGTAGCCGTCGATCCACACGAATCCTCGCTCCGGAGGCGGACCGGGACGCTCATAGACGGGAGCCGGCGGCCCCACGCGAATCACCACCTGCGCAAATGAAGCCGCGGGAAGCAGAGTAAAAGCCAGCAACGCTGCCAATGCAATCTTTTTCACGACGATTCAACTCCTCCAGGGTCTGAGATTCTTCAGGGTTTGAGTTTCCGGTTCGAGTTTTCCTGAGCCGGCAAGATTTTTTGAAACCGATTGGAGCTTCCGGAACCGTTCTGTTTCGGCCCGTTAGTGGCTTCAACGCTTTGCCGCGAGAGTAGTTGCGCGCCTGCGGAAGAATGCCTCATCGTCGGCCACCACTCGGCAGGCGGACAGCGGCGAGCACTTCAGCTGGCGGTTATGATGGACAGATGAAACGCGTTTTGTTGTCCTGGAGCAGCGGCAAGGATAGCGCCTGGGCGCTCCACGTCCTGCGCCGGCAGCCCGGCATCGAACTGGTGGGTCTGCTGACCACACTGAACAGCGAATTCCAGCGCGTGGCCATGCACAGCACGCGCCGCTCCGTTCTGGAGGCTCAGGCCGAGGCGGCGCAACTGCCGCTGTGGGTTGTGCCGCTGCCTTGGCCGTGTTCGAATGAAGCTTATGAGCAGTTGATGAGCGAGGTCTGTGAGCGCGCCATTCGCGAACGGATTAATGCGGTTGCCTTCGGCGATCTGTTTTTGCCGGATATTCGCGCCTATCGCGAGACTCAATTGAAGCCGACCGGGCTGGAACCGCTGTTTCCCCTCTGGGAGATTCCAACGGATATTCTGGCGCGAGAGATGATCGCCGGCGGCCTGCGCGCCAAGGTGGTCTGCGTCGATCCGCGGAAGCTGCCCGGCTCGTTTGCCGGCCGCGAGTTCGATGCCGCGCTGCTCAATGATCTGCCGCCGGAGATCGATCCCTGCGCGGAGCGCGGCGAATTTCATACCTGCGCCTACGACGGACCGATGTTCGCCGCTCCAGTCAATCTGGAGGCTGGAGAGGTCGTCGAGCGCGACGGCTTTGTTTTCGCGGATTTCCAGACTCAGCCACTGACCGTCAAACAGGAGTGAGGCGCGCCGTCGGCTGCTTTTCCCTGCCCCCTGCCCCCTGATCCCTGACCACTGTTTACGGAATCTGCGCCATGGGCAGCTCGATGACCGGGGTTCGTTTGCCGTTCTTCATGGCGTAAGCCCACAGGCCGTGAAAGTTCTCCCGCAGCCCTGGCTGGGCCTTCAGCAGTGAACTCAGCACGGCCACGGCCTCGGTGCGCTGGGCGGCCGGATCGGTGACTCCGGTCGATTCGTAGACCACGCCCAGGTCGGCGTGCAGCAGCGTCGGGTCCAGGCGCATGGCGTCGATCTTCCAGGTGCGCGGGCCATCGGCGAGTGTCAGGGGGAAGGCGTCATGCGGAGAATTTCTGATCTGCGCCTGCTCCGCGTCCAGTTTTTCCAGGTTCGGCGAGGATAGAAAATCCACCGGTACGAGCAGCCGCCGCGCCGCTTCGTAGGCGTACCAGGCGCTCCATGAGTTGGTCTTGGCCGAATTGGTGCTGGCTGCATCGGTTTCGGACTGGCCGGTTCCTGGCTGGTTCATTCTGGCCAACTCGCGGGCTCGCGTCCACCACCACAGGCCGTCATGGCCATCGAGGACGCCGGGGCGCACCGTCAGGCCGCCCAGCTTCCAGGTTGAGCCGCTTCCGTCCCAAGCCAGGATGAAGGCCAACTGCCCGCCCAGCGGCGCTCCGGCCGCATCGG
The DNA here is from genome assembly GCA_003161045.1 of Acidobacteriaceae bacterium. GTDB lineage: Bacteria > Acidobacteriota > Terriglobia > Terriglobales > Acidobacteriaceae > Telmatobacter. The sequence goes on along the minus strand of PMPH01000029.1, from coordinate 43,236 downwards.
CCAGCACCACCGCGTAGCGGCCCGGCGGCAGCGCCTTCATGGTCAGGCTCACGGTCAGCGAGCCGGAGGAATTGGAACAGAAAAACTGCGTGTCGGCGGGCGCGGCCAGGCTGCTGGCGTCCAGCAGATAGAGGCTCCGCAGTTGCATCCGTCCGCCCTTCACGAGCGGCGCCGCGGCCTCCACCGCCTGGTGAATTTCCTCCCAATCCGAGGCCACGGCGGACAGCAGAGCGGCCTTCAGAGCGGGGAAATCCTCTGCCGCCACGGCCTCGGCCAGCCGTCCCGCAGCTGAAGCCAGCGCAGCGCGATCCTGCGGCAGCAACTCGGCCTGCGTGGTGCAAGTTGTGGCGCGAACCCAGGCCGGCGCGGCCAGCAAGACCAACAGCGCCGCTGGCGCGGCCAAACCCATCGCCAAACCCTTCCAGGTCCAGCCCTTGTAGCAGAGGCGCATCTCCCCCAGCCCTTTCCGGCGTGCGAAAGCTCTGGATGAGCGTCCGCGAGCCACTGTTAGTCTAGTACAGTAAAGCGGCGATGGAAGGCCGCGTCCAGGCGCGCAGGGTCAGGCGCGCAGGCCAGGTTCTGAGCCGGAGGCGGATCGGATTGGAGCCCGGAGCAACTTGGAGCCCGGGCAATTGGAGCCAGAAGCCACGGAAGGCAGCGTTCGGACGCGCGGTAGGCGCTCGAAAGCCGCAATCGGGCCTGCTGCCAGGAATCCATCGTCAGAACCTATTGCGGGCCCCACGGCTGGGCCCCATTGCCGGGGCCCATTGCCGAGATCAGGAGCTGATTTCCATGCGCACCATCCTCCCGCACAACTCGCCGGTTTCGCTCGGGATTCTTCGCGGAAGCTCATTCGTCCCGCTGGCGCTGCTTCTCGCCGTGGCCCTTGGTGGAACGCAAATGGGTGGGGCGCAAGTGAGCAGGACGCAAATGGGTGGGGCGCAAGCGCTGGCCGCGCCGGCGTCGGCTGCCGCTCACCAGCCGGCTTCAACGCACAAGCCGGTTCATGCGCGCAAGCGTCACGCCGCGGTCAAGGCGCCGCAGGTCAAGGCGCAGGGCAAAACGCAGGCCACGGCTGCTCCGGCTGCTCCCGCTCCGGCGGCGCCTCCAGCGCCGGAGCTCCCCAAGTGGCCGGCCAACGAGAAGGCCGGCCAAGCCACGGTCACATGGGACAGCCAGGGTTTGCGCATCGAGGCTGCCAACTCCAGCCTGGAGCAGATTTTGAGCGATATAGCCGCCGCCACCGGCGCCAAGGTGGAGGGATTGGGCGCCGACCAGCGGGTTTTTGGCGCCTACGGTCCCGGCCCGGCGCGCGAGGTGCTCTCGCGGCTTTTGCAGGGCTCCGGCTACAACGTCATGATGATCGGCGATCAGGGTCAGGGAACTCCGCGCAAGATCGTGCTCACTTCTCCCCATGCCGGGAGCAGTTCACCGGCGGCTGGCAGCGCCCCAGCCAACGCCGATGACAACGATGATGACGCCGACACTGAAGAGCCGCCGGCAGCCCCGCCCGCCCGGCCCGGCTTTGCGCCCGGCGGGCAGCCACGCAGCCCGCAGCAGATCATGCAGGAGATGCAGCAGCGCCAGCAGCAGGGACAACCGCAGGGCCAGCCGCCTGAGAATTCACAAAACTAGGGCAGGGAACAGGGTTCAGGGGGCAGGGTTCAGGGGTCAGGAACCCGTAAACAGAGAGCCGCTTCTTGAACGGCTGAGTGTGCAGCATAAGATAATGCTGTAAGCTACACAGGGCGAAACGGATCGGTCTATCGTTTTTGATCGCTGCAGTCGCCTTTATTCTCAGCGTCATCGCCTTCTATTGGATGGGCCGGAAAGCCTCAAACTGACCCCTGAACCCTGGACCCTATTTTTACAGTACTTGCGCCACTTCCGGCCGTGCCTTGACGGCCACCGGCCGCGGCTGCAGGCGCATCAGCGCAAAGCTCACGCGAAGAATCCCATAAGCCGCCAGGATTCCAAAGGCCATCGAACCCACCGACGCACAAATCAACATTGCAAAATTCAATAAATCCGCCATTGAACCCACCCTGACTTCTCCTCTAAGGCCTGGAATGCGCCGTATTCACACTGCATTCCCCTGAGCGCAGGCGCCAAAAAAACGCCTTATTCGCTTAGGAAACATTGTCTGCGATTGTTGCAGAAGAATACGTCGCGTTGACCACGATTTCTATTGACTAATAGAATACCCCCAGGGCACTGCAATTTGAAAATCGCATTGCCCATTTTGGAACTGCCCGCCGCTCATCCATTGCCTCATCATGCCCATCACTCACATCACGGTGCGCGGGGCGCGCCAGCACAATTTACGCAACATCAACGTGCGCATCCCCCGCAACACGCTCACGGTGGTCACCGGCCTGTCCGGCTCGGGCAAGTCGTCGCTCGCCTTCGACACGATCTACGCCGAGGGGCAGCGGCGCTACGTGGAGACGCTCTCGGCCTATGCGCGGCAGTTTCTCGACCAGATCGAGCGGCCCGACGTGGATTCGATCGAGGGCTTGAGCCCGGCCATCTCGATCGAGCAGAAGACCACCAGCCGCAGTCCGCGCTCGACGGTCGGCACCATCACCGAAATCTACGATTACCTGCGCCTGCTTTACGCCTCGGTGGGCACGCCGCACTGTCCCAACTGCGGAAGGCCCATCGCCCGCCAGACGGCCGACCAGATTGTCCAGCGCATTCTCGAACTCGGTCAGGGTGAGCGCGTCACCGTGATGGCGCCCGTCGTCCGCGGGCGCAAGGGCGAGTTCAGGGAACTGCTCGACCAGCTTGACCGGCAGGGCTTTCGCGCCCGCGTGGACGGCGAGTTGCACGACCTCTCCGAGCCGCTGAACCTCGACCGTCGCAAAAACCACACCATCGAGGCGGTCATCGACCGCATTCTGCTCAAGAATCCCTCCGCTCCGCAGACGATTCCGGCGGCTCACCCATCGGCTGGCAAGCCTGCCAAGCCCTCGGTGGAAAAGCGCCTCGACCTGGCCGTGACCAAGGCCCTGCAATTGGCCAATGGACTGGCGCTGGTGGCCGCCGCCGGAGGCGAGGAGCAGTTGTTCTCCTCCTCGATGGCCTGCCCCGACTGCGGCCTCGATGTGCCCAAACTGGAGCCGCGCAGCTTCAGCTTCAACTCCGCCTTCGGCGCCTGCCCGGAGTGCCACGGCCTGGGCTCGCTTTACGATCTCGATCCGGCGAAGGTCATTACCGACTGGTCGAAACCCTTGCTCGATGGCGGCCTCGGTCCCGGCTCCAGTTCGCAGTACCTGCTCAAGCTCGTCCACCTGGCCGCCGACCGTTACGACATTGACCTGAAGCTGCCCTTTGAAGACCTGCCCGTCCGCCAGCAGCACGTTCTGGTCTACGGCCCGCCCAAAAACGAGGCTCCCCGGACCGGCTTTCACGGAATTTTGAGTTTTTTGCGCGATTCGATCGATGAGGCCCGCGGCGACAGCTACCGCGAGTACATGATGAACTACATGTCGGCCACGCCCTGCCCGGTCTGTCGCGGCAAGCGCCTGCGCCCGGAGTCGCTGGCGGTCAAGATCGGTGGCCTCTCGATTGCCGACTTCACCGCGCTGCCGCTCAACCGCGCGCTCTCGGCGGCCATCAATCTCAGTTTCACGGCGCGCGAGGCGCTCATTGCCGAACGCATTCGCGGCGAGGTCGTCGAGCGGCTGGAGTTCCTCTGCGCCGTCGGCCTCACCTACCTCGCCCTGGACCGCAACGCCGCCACGCTCTCCGGCGGCGAGGGTCAGCGCATCCGCCTGGCCACGCAGATCGGCTCGCGGCTGCGCGGCGTGCTCTACGTTCTGGATGAGCCCTCGATCGGGCTCCACCAGCGCGACAACAACCGGCTCATTCAGGCCCTGGAAAAGTTGCGCGACCTGGGCAACACAGTGCTGGTCGTCGAGCACGACGAGGAGACCATCCGCCATGCCGACTACGTCCTCGACCTTGGCCCCGGCGCGGGCCGTTTGGGCGGCCAGGTCGTCGCCCAGGGCACGCCGGCCGAGATCATGGCCTGCCCCGAGTCGCTCACCGGCCGCTACCTCTCCGGCGCGGCCACCATGCTCCACCGCGAGCAGCCGCGTCCCCTTACCGGCAACTGGCTCACCATCACCGGCGCGCGCGAACACAACCTGCAGGACGTGAACGTCCGTATTCCGCTGGGCGTGATGACCGTGGTCACCGGCGTCAGCGGCTCGGGCAAAAGCACGCTCATCAACGACATTCTCTATCGCTCGCTGGCCCAGACCCTCTACGGTTCGCGCGAGGAGCCGGGCGCGCACGAGTCGCTCACCGGCGCCGGACAGATCGACAAAGTCGTCCGTATCGACCAGTCCCCCATCGGCCGCACCCCGCGCTCCAATCCGGCCACCTATACGCAGGTCTTCTCGCCTATCCGCGACCTTTTCGCCCGGCTGCCCGAGGCCCGCGAGCGCGGCTACAAGCCCGGCCGCTTCAGCTTCAACGTCAGCGGCGGCCGCTGCGAGGCCTGCCAGGGCGACGGTCAGCGCCGCATCGAAATGAATTTCATGCCCGACGTCTTCGTCGAGTGCGAGGTCTGCAACGGGCGCCGCTACAACCAGGAAACGCTGGCCGTAAAGTTTCACTCGCATTCCATCGCCGACATTCTCGAACTGACCATCGAAGAGGCGCTCCCAGTGCTGGCCGACGTGCCGCAGGTGCGCCAGAAGCTGCAAACCCTGGTTGATGTCGGCCTGGGCTACGTCCATCTCGGCCAGAGCGCGACCACGCTCTCGGGAGGCGAGGCGCAGCGCATGAAGCTGGCGCGCGAGCTTTCCAAGCGGCAAACCGGCCGCACCCTCTATCTGCTCGACGAGCCCACCACCGGCCTGCACTTCGACGATGTGCGCAAGCTGCTCGAAGTCCTCCACCGGCTTGCCGACCTGGGTAACTCGGTCATCATCATCGAGCACAATCTGGATGTGATCCGCAACGCCGACTGGATTCTCGACCTCGGTCCCGAGGGCGGCGAAGACGGCGGCCGCATTGTCGCCGAAGGCCGCCCGGAGGAGATTGCCGCCACTCCCGGTTCTTACACCGGCCAGTTTCTCGCCCGCTACTACACCAGCGCCAGCTCGCCAGCTTGCGGTCCCCGCAAAGCGGGGGCTAACTCGCTGCCTTTGTCAGGAACTGTTCCAAACGGCCAACCCGTTCCTAAGCAGTGGAGTGAGTTGAGTGCTCCAGAGTCTGCTCCTGAGCCGGATGCCCCAGCTCTCGCCCCCGATACCGGGGATTCCACCGCGGAGACCGGGGATTCCACCGCGCCCACCAGCGACCCTCAACCCCAGCCGACTAAACCCGCCACGCGCAAGCGCGCGGCCCCAAAGAAGACCGCCCCCAAGAAATCCCCAACCCGGAAATCCGCAACCCGCAAAAAGAAGACGGTGCTGCCATGAACGACCTCGATCCGGCGCCACGCGAGCCGGAGCAGAACCTGCCCCTCCTGCCAGAGCAGGCTCAGCCGCTGGACTGGAGGAGCGCCGATGAGCCGCCCGTCCTGTTTCAGTTCTGGGCGCAGCCTGAAACCACTCCGCCCGCGCGCATTCCCCACCTGGGGCACCTCTGCCTGCTGGTGGCGCTCACGCTTTTAGGATTGGTCTGCGCCACGCTGCTGCTGATGATGGCCTCGCACTTCCATCTTCTGAGCGGTTTCTCCGCAAAACAAGCGGCCACCAACATCCGTCTCATTCTTGGCGAGGAGGCGGCCATCTATCTGGTTACCCTGGCCCTCAGCCTGATGGTTTTTCCGCTGTTCTGGGACCAGAGCTTCTTTGCCGGCATTCACTGGAGCGGCGCGACGGCTCTTCGCATCGGCTGGAGACTGCCGGCCATTTCGGTAGGCTGTTTTGTGCTCGCCGCGCTTGACGAAACGCTGCTGCCTGGACCACCCAATGCGCCCATCGAGGAGATTTTTCGCACTCCCGGCGCGGCGTGGTTGATGTTCGGCTTCGCGATTACGCTTGCGCCTTTTTTTGAGGAGATCGCCTTTCGCGGCTTCCTGCTTCCCGCTCTCGCCACGGCCTGCGACTGGATTGCCGAACGCTTCACCGGCAAACCTCCCCGCCCACTCGACCAGAACGGCCATCCCCAGTGGTCCATCCCCGCGATGGTGATCGCCTCCATTGCCACCAGCCTGCCCTTCGCCCTGGTTCATGCCGAACAGCAGGGCCACGCGCTGGGCCCATTTCTGCTGCTGATCGCGGTCAGCCTGGTGCTCTGCGCGGTGCGTCTCATTACCCGTTCCCTGGCTGCCAGCGTGGTCGTCCACGCCTGCTACAACTTCATGCTCTTTTCCCTGATGCTGGTCGGCACCGCAGGCTTCCGGCACCTGGAAAAGATGTGAAGGGGACAGGGACTAGGGAATAGGGAATAGGAATCAGGGCGGCGCAAATGTCAGCCTACCGGTGCCAGCTTGAACTCCCACGCAGGCAAAAGTTCATGGGGGCATTGCAGCCGGAGCGCCGTAGCCTCTAAACTTGTCCTTGTTCGCGCCGGTTTGCAGACTGCGGCTGAGTTCGTCTGTAGACGGCCGTTCGGTTTGTGAGACGGCCGCTCAGTTTCGTCAGCTGCCGGGCCGTTCAGAGGGCAACGCGCCATTGACTGGCAGCAGAAAAGTTGCCGGTAGCAGGTTGCGCGGGATCAACAGAGCCGAGCCGTGTGGACTGATTCGTTTACACCCTGGGAAATCGTTGACGCTCTGCGGTTTATGCTTTGCGGAAGTGGTGAAATGGCAAACACACTAGCCTTAGGAGCTAGCGCCGAAAGGCTTGCGGGTTCAAGTCCCGCCTTCCGCACCAGACCTCTTCACCTGCTCGCCCCGGCTGACCGGCTCTTGATTAGAGCAGTTCTCCAATTCATCTACCCTTGCCAACGCTGTGCAAGGTGGCTTTTCCTTAAGGAAAAAGCCACTTGAGTGCGCGGTTTCGGTGTACAGCAATTGGAGAACTGCTTTAGCGCCACCCCGCCCCTGCTGGGTTAATCTGGAGAGACCATGAGCCCATCCGCGCAACAGCCGCAAATGACCCTCGTCCAGGCCCCCGACTACCGCGAGTCCTACGCCAACAGCGTCCAGGTGCGCATGAGCGTCCTGGACTTCAAGCTGGTCTTCGGCCTGGTCTCCAACGACAGCCCTGAGGAGATCATCATCAACAACCACAATGCGATTTTTCTCAGTCCGCAGCAGGCCAAGGTCCTGTGGAATATGCTGGGGCAGCATCTGGCGCAGTACGAGCAGGCCTTCGGCACACTCAATCTGGAGCCGCAGGGCCACAACTTCCCGCAGGGGCCGGTCAACTAGGGCGAGGAACGAAGGCTTGCGCTCAAAAAAACTCTTCGCGCCGCGGCTGGACGCGCCCCTGCCCGCCTGGATGGTCTTCCCGGCGGTCTTCGTGGCGCTCTTCGTGAGCCACTTCACCCTGCTCGGCCTTCCCTACTACTGGGACGAGGCCGGCTACTATATTCCCGCGGCCTGGGACTTCTTCCGCACCGGTTCGCTGATTCCCATCACCACGCTGACCAACGCCCATCCGCCGCTGCCCAGCATTTACCTGGCGCTCTGGTGGAAGGTCTTCAGCTTTTGTCCCCTGGTCACGCGGGTGGCCGTGCTGGCCGCGGCCTCCTTTGGCCTGACGGCGGTCTGGCGGCTGGCCATGCGCTTGACCGGCTTCCCCGCCGTGGCCTTCTGGACCGTCGCGCTCACCGCCCTCTACCCCATCTGGTTTGCCCAGAGCACCCTGGCCCACGCCGACATCTTCGCCGCCGCCTGCACGCTGTGGGGACTGGTCTATGTCCTGCCTGGGGCGCTGCCCGGACCGGATCGAAGACCCGGCCAGAACCAGGAGCCAGGCCAGAGCTGGAAGCCCGGTCAGAGCCAAGCGGCGCTCCGCAAGCCCTGGGCCGCCGCCCTGTGGTTTGCTTTGGCCGTGCTGTCGAAGGAAACGGCCATCGCCATTCCGCTCACCCTGGCCGCCGTCAGCTTGATCGAGAGCCTTCGCGCTCCTCGGCTGGCTCGCTTGCGTCTGGTTCGCGAGGCCGCCTGGCTGGCCAGTTGCGCGCTGCCCCTGGCCGCCTGGTACGCCTACCACTACAGCAAAACCGGCTTCCTCTTCGGCAATCCCGAGTTCCTGCGCTACAACGCCCAGGCCAACCTGGAGCCCCTGCGCATACTGGCCGCCTTCGGCTACCGCGTCCTGCACCTGACCGCGCAGATGAACCTTTTTGTGCCGGTGGGAATGGCCATCGCCGCCCTGCTGTTCAACCCCCGTCCTGTTCTTGCCGGCGCCGGAGCCGATGGCCCCGCCGCCGACGGTTCTGGCGATTCTGACGCTGACGGCCGCACCGCCAACGATTCTGACGCCAGCGACCGCAACGCCGACAGTTCAGGCGCAGACAGGCCCGAAGGCGGCAAACCTGAAGGCGGCAAGCCGGGCCGTCCCGCCATTGCGCCCGCCGCGCTGCGCCGCATTCTCCTTCTGCTCCTGGCCAACGCCGTGCTCTTCAGCGTGCTGGGCGGGGCGCTGCTCACTCGCTACCTGCTGCCGATGTACCCGCTGGTGCTGCTGCTGGCCGTCTCCACACTTTATCGCCGGGCGCGCTTCTGGCAGGCGCTGGCCGCTCTTTCCGCCGCGGCCTTCTTCGTGGGGCTTTTCGTCAATCCGCCCTATCGTTTTGCCCCGGAGGACAACCTGGCCTATGCCCGCGTCATTCGACTCCACCAGGCGGGCATTCGTCAGCTTGAAAGGCTCTATCCTGGCGCGACTGTGCTCTCGGCCTGGCCCGTTACCGACGAGTTGACCCGTCCCGAGCTCGGCTACCTGAAGCAGCCCTACGAGGTTTACCGGCTGGAAGACTTTACCCCCGCTCAGATCGCCCGCGCCGCCGAGGAGCCGGAAAAGTACTCCGCCGCCCTGGTTTTTTCGACCAAGTACGATCCTCCCTCGCTGTCCCTGAACCTAGGACACTGGAGTTTCGGACCCCCGAGTTTCGGCCCCTGGAACGAAGCCGTCGACGAGCGCTACTTCGGCCTCCACCACGACCTGCCGCCGGAGGAGATCGCTCTCGAATTGCACGGGGATTTAGTGTGGAAACGACAGGACCACGGCCAGTGGATTGCCCTGATCCGCTTCAACCGCCAGTTCGAGGCGCGGCTGGAGGATTTCCACTTCTGCGCGACACAGAAACCATGCGGCTAAGTGGATTTTTCTCAAAAAAGCCGCCTTCAATGAGCTGTAATGCCAGCTTGTGAAGTGAAAATGAGCTGAAGCCGGAACGGAAGGCTGGGTGAGCCAGGAATGGAGCCAGCCGGCCTTGGACCGTGCCGCAGCTACTTCCGGCTGTCGCTGCTGCGCTTGCGGAAAACGACCTTCACCTCCCGCCGCCAATGTTCGGTGAGCGCGATCAGTTCCCACTCGACCTGCGGCGAAAAGTAGCGCAGAACCGGCTCGTTGGCGGGGTGAATGCGCAGCGCCGGGGCGGCCAAGAGCAGACGCGGCGCAAGCGGCGAAACCTCCGCGCCGGCGAAGTAGCCCTGGCGCTCGAAGGCCGAAAGCGGCCGGCCGCCCTCATTGCCCGCCGCTGGCTGCCGGTCGTGGTTCAGCGCGCGGACGCGAATCCAGTAGTCCAGCGCCTGCAAGGGCAGGTGCAGATCCTCGTCGGCCTTCAACTCGATCACCGTCAGCCGCCCGTTGCGGTCCAGCGTCAGCAGGTCCAGCAGCCCCCGGTCGCCGGTCGTCAGCGCCGGAACCTGCGTGTAAAGCAGATCGCCGCGCAATCCCGGCAGCAACTCGACGATCTCGCCGCGCAGCCGGGATTCGAGCCAGCGTTCCGGTTGCAGGCGGAAGAGCGGATCGGTGTGCGTGCCGTCGCCGTGGCGGCTCAGGAAGAGCCGCGTGAAGAGATCGCGGCAGAGCGGCTCGTTTTCCGGCGTGAGCGGCGTCTCATTGGCTCCCGCGCCGAAGCTGATCTCCTCCTCGCGGGCAAATGTGTTGGCGGCAAAGCCCTGCCGCACCCGCGCAAACTCCAGGCCATGCAGCACGAGGCCAACCTCGGTGGCCGAGCGGGGCAGGATCTCGACCCGCTCCCTGGCGGCGGGCGGAATCAGCGTAAAAAGCCGGTCGATTCCGGCTTGCGCGCGCTCGATGGCCGTAGCGGCCGAAAAAGCGTGAACCAGCCTTGACGCCAAGTTGCCGGTGTCGCGAAAGTCCACCGCGGCCAGCTCTTCGCTGCGCTCGTCGAGGGTGAAAAGCTGGAAATCGGCGGCGGCGTGGTTCAGCCAGGCCATGCGCTCGGCCGTCGTTCGCCACGCCCCGGCCGGCACAACGACCTTCAACCCGCCAAAGTGGCGCCGTCCGTCGCCCTTCTGCCGACAGTGGTCCAGCCAGAGGATTCCCAGTGTCAGAATGCCGTCCACGATCGATCCCGACTCGGCACTGCTGACGCCAATCACCGCGTCAGCGGCCGTACCGCGCAGCAGCCGCCCGCGCACGTAAGCCGGCCCAAAGCTATGCTCTAGGTCCATCGCCGAGCGCAGGCCATCGACCTTGGAGCCGATGAACTGGCGGGTCAGAACGCGCTCCAGCAGCCGCTGGTAATTGCGGCGGGCGGCCTCGCGGGCGGTGGGGGTGCGGCGGTCGCTGGGGGGAACCAGTTCCAGGGTCTGGGGCTTGGCCGCGCCCATGCGGCGGGTGGCCAGACGCAGGCATTGCGCCCGCTCAACAACCCCGACCACGGTGCGGATCAGGTTGCGCTCTTCGCTCCACAGTTGCAAGAGGCACCGCCCATGCGACTCGCTCACCGCGTAGCGCGCGGAGCGCAGGTCGAAGAGCACACGGCCATCTTCAAGCAGCGCGGCGGCGGGATGTTCCGCCAGGTAGGCTTCAATCGTTTGGGCCAGCCGGGTTACTTCCTGCCCGGCAGAGGCCGCATCAACGCCCGTGGCCATCCGGGCCTTTACCAGCCCTGGCGCGCGCGCAGGCTGGTGATGTGCGCGGTGTGGTGGCGCGAGTGCCAGTCGTATATGGCCAGCGCCTTGGCCAGATTCTGGCGGCCCAATTCAGGGTGGGTGTAGCCCTTGCGGAAGTCATCGTCGGTGAGCGTTTCCAGCAGCGCTACCCAGCGGCCATGCAGCGCCTCGACGAAGGCCAGGGAGCCGTCAACGGGCAGCCAGCGGCTGTCGGGAAGGTTGGCCCAGGCGGCCTCATCGTAAGTCTTGATGGCGGGCCAATCCTCGGTGAGCGCCAATTTGAAGCGGATGTAGGCGTTGGCATGGCTGTCGGCGATGTGGTGAACCACCTGGCGCACCGTCCAGCCGTCTTCGCGGTAGGGCGTGTTGAGCTGAAGATCGTCCAAGTCGGCGACAGCGGCCCTCAGGCGATCAGGCAGCAGGCGCAGCGTCTGCATGTGCGCCGCGCGCACACCGGGGAGGGTGCTGGCCGGGGGGCTGAAGCGGCCGATCGGAAACCGGAGCTCGTCCAGCTCTGTCATGGTATAAACCGTTCCCTGTTACGCCGCGATTCCGTTTGGCTGCGGGAATAAAACTCTGTGGAGTTGCCCGGCCCCGGCGGCTAAGCCGCTTGGGGGCCGGAAACCGCTCTAGTAGTTACGGTGATGGTGATGGTGATGGTGGTGATGGTAATGCCTCGAGGCGGCGAACGCCGGGCTGGCAAACACCATCAGTAGGAGTGCGGCAGCAAGAATTTTCTTCATGCCTTGAATGTTACATGATGACGGCGCTGGTGTTAGAGCCTAAATCGACAGGAATCAAAACAGGAACGGGTCCGGCGGCTGCTCGGGACAAAACAGAAATGGGCGTAAACTGAAAAATAAGATGAACATACCGGCCGCATCCCCACCTCCGAGTCAGAAACGCTACTTTTTTGAAAAATTCGGCATTACCGAGCGGCTGCTGGAGCGCTGCCTGGGCGAGGCGCTCTCGGCGGGCGGCGACTTTGCCGACCTCTACTTCGAGTCGGTGACGGCCACCGCGCTGGGCGTCGATGAACAGATCGTCAAATCCGCCTCGCAAGGCGTCAGCGCCGGCTGCGGCATTCGCGTTCTCTCGGGCGACCGCACCGGCTACGCCTACACCGACAACCTCAGCCCCGAGCGCCTGCTGCACGCCGCGCGCACCGCGGCGCTGATCGCCTCCGGGCCGGCCACCCAGTCCGTGCAGGGCTTCATCGAAACGCCCGTCGCCAACCTCTACCCGGTTCCACTGGGCGGCTACGACCGCGACCTGGCCGCGCGGCTGGAACTGATTCTGCGCGCCGACCGCGCAGCCCGTGCTTATGACCCGCGCATCGTGCAGGTCCGCGCAAGCTACGCCGAGGAGCTGAAGCGCATTCTGATTGCCGCCTCCGACGGCGCCTTCGCCTCGGACACTCAGCCCCTCTGCCGGCTCAACGTCTTCGTCATCGCCAAAGAGGGCGCCAACACCACCAAGGGCACGGCGGGCGGCGGCGGAAGAGCCGGATTGGAGCAGTTCACCGGCTCAAAAAGCCCGGAGACCCTGGCCCGCGAGGCCGCGCGCGGAGCAATTCTGCAACTGGGCGCCATACCGGCTCCGGCTGGCGAGATGGAGGTGGTTCTCGGCCCCGGCTGGCCGGGGATTCTGCTCCATGAAGCGGTGGGTCACGGCCTGGAGGCCGACTTCAACCGCAAGAAGACCTCGGCCTTTGCTGGGCTGATCGGCCAGCAGGTCGCCAGCCCCAAGGTCACCGTGGTGGACAACGGGACGATCGCGGGCCGCAGAGGCTCGCTCAACGTGGACGACGAGGGCACGGCGACGCAAGAGACGGTGCTGATTGAAAACGGCATTCTGCGCGGCTACCTCACCGACAAGCTCTCGGCCCGGCTGATGGGCGCGGCCCAAACGGGCTCCGGCCGCCGCGAAAGCTATCAGTCGATCCCCATGCCGCGCATGACCAACACCTATATGCTGGCCGGAGACGACGACCCCGCCGACATTCTGCGCTCGGTCAAGCGCGGCCTCTATGCCGTCAACTTCGGCGGCGGACAGGTGGACATCACCAACGGCAAGTTTGTCTTCTCGGCCTCCGAGGCCTACCTGATCGAAGACGGCAAGGTGACCGTCCCGGTGCGCGATGCGACCTTGATCGGCAACGGCCCCGAGGCACTGAGGCACGTCTCCATGGTCGGCCACGATTTGAAGCTCGACGAGGGCATCGGCACCTGCGGCAAAGACGGCCAGAGTGTCCCGGTCGGCGTCGGAATGCCGACCATCAAGCTGGACAAGATGACGGTGGGTGGAACAGGGAAATAGCTTTACTCCTACCGATTCGGCTGTTTCCATGAAGCGGCGCACGAAGCTGCGTATGAAGCCGCGCATGAATCCACTGCTGATCGCGGTGGCCCTCGGCGTCCCACTATCTGGCAAGCGCAACGAATGCCGCGACGGTTCATGCTGCTGCCGCATCTACTTAACGAGTGTAGGGATTAGAGCGGTTTTTCAGTTTACGCAGCGTTTTAGAGGGAAGGCAGGCGCTTTTTCTTATACCCCGCAAGGAAAATCCACTTTGAAGTGCAGATTTCCTTCTCTCGCAGCGGGTAAACCGCTATCGAAACTGGCCAACACAACCAAAAATCAAGAGGAGAAAAATCAATGACGGATTCTACAGCATCGCGCGTCTGGTTTATCACGGGAAGCTCCACCGGTTTTGGCCACCTGCTCGCCAAAGAGCTGCTGCGCCGCGGAGAGCGCGTGATCGCCACCGCGCGCAATGTCTCTCAGCTTGAAGACCTGACGGGCCAGTACCCCGACCGGGTCCGCGCCTTCTCGCTCGACGTTACCAAGCCCGAGCAGATTGAATCGGTGGCGCGGCAGGCCATCGCCGCCTTTGGCCACGTCGATGTGGTTGTAAACAATGCCGGTTACGGCGTGACCGGAGCCATCGAGGAGGTCTCCGAAAAAGAGTTCGACCCGATGTTCCAGACCAACATTTATGGCCTCATACGCACCACCAAAGCCTTTTTGCCCCATCTGCGCGAGCGCCGCAGCGGACACATCTTCAACCTCTCTTCGATTGCCGGGCTGGTCGGCTCGCCGGGCTGGGGATTGTATGCCACCACGAAGTTTGCTGTCGAAGGCTTCAGCGAAGCGCTTGCCGGAGAGTTGAAGCCCCTGGGGGTGCACGTCACGATTGTCGAGCCAGGCCCCTTCAGGACGGATTTTTTGGGCCGTTCGGGAAAACTTGCCGCGAAAGAGCTGCCGGAGTACACCGAGACGGCAGGCAAGGCCCGGGAGTATTTCAAATCCCAGTCCGGCAAGCAGCAGGGTGACCCGCAGAAGGCCGTCGAGGCCATCATCGCGGTGGCCGACTCGCCCCAGCCGCCCGTGCACTTGCTGCTGGGCAAGAACGCGCTCCAGCGTTTGCGTGAAAAGCTGGCGATCAGGCAAAAGGAGATTGCCGACTGGGAGAGCGTGACCGTGGGCGCGGATTTTCCTGAAGGCAAGTAAGAGAGCGGCGGATTGCAACAGCAGTAAATCAGGGCCGGCGTCAGTGGTTTACCGCTACAGCAAGCGGAGAATCGCTCTGGATAGAGCATTTTCACTGTTACGGTAATGCGGGATTACAGTAATGCGGGCTTGGTGCACTCCCACCCTAGCCGCAAAAACAAAGGCGCGGCGAGGGTGGGGCACCCAGAACATTGCACCAGTGCGGACGGGGCACACAGCCATTCCACCCTGGAAAGGGAACAGAACGCAGCTTCTTCGACTTTGCTGCGCCTCGCTCAGAATGACAGGCGAGGGTGGGAGCTCAGGACATTAGGCCAGGTGAGGGTGGGGAGCCCAGGACATTGCACCAGGTGTGAAATGCTCTAATTCTCGCTCTTGTCCAGGCCGAATATCTTTTGCAGCAGGTTGCGGTGATCGGTCGCGTGGTCGCAGGCCTCCGTGGGCGCGGTTCCGTCCAGGAAGGCCGCATTGTAGCTGTCCGGGCAGGTGTCGTCGCTGAGCAGGTTGGTGGCGGTGTCGATGCTCACAATCTGCACGCCCTGGGGGGGCGTGAACGCGTTGGTGTCGGAGTACTGCGGCAGTTGCACGGCCCTCTTCATGAAGGCCGCCCAGATGGGCGCGGCGGCGCGGGCGCCTTCGATCTTCACGTCGCTATAGTCGTCGTTGCCCACCCAGACGACGCACAGCAGATTCGAGGTGAAGCCGGCAAACCATGCGTCGTGGCTGGTGCCGGTTTTGCCGGCGGCCGGAGCCGTGAATCCCATGCCGCGCACCCCGGCGCCGGTCCCGTTGCCCCGCAGCACGGCCTCCATCAGGCTGGTGGTGAGGTAGGCCACGCGCGGGTCCAGAACCTGCATGGAGGCGGGCGAGTAGTCGGTGACGACATCGCCCGTGAGGGTGCGAATGCTGGCCAGCATCCAGGGGTCCAGGTACAGGCCGTGGTTGGCGAAGGCCGTGTAGGCTCCGGCCATGTCGAGCGGCGTGGCGTCATAGGCGCCGATGGCCACCGCCGGCGTGCCGCGCGCGCTCTTGATGCCGGCGTCGCGGGCCAGGGCCGCCACGCGGTCGAATCCCACCATGCCGGCCAGGCCGATGGTGGCGTTGTTCAGCGAGCGCATCAGGGCGTAGCGGGCCGTCACCTGGCCGTGGTACTCGCCCTCGAAGTTGCGTGGCGTGTACGCCTGGCCGCCCACGTCATAGGTGGTCTGCTCGTCGCTCAGCATGGTCACGGGCGAAAAGAGGCCGTTTTGCCCAGGCAGGACGGCGCCCTCGGCGGCCGTCGCAAAGGCCGCCGCGTAGACGAACGGCTTGAAGATGGAGCCGGTGGGCCGCTTGGCCACCGCGTGGTTCAACTGCGAGGCGCCGTAGCTGCGGCCGCCGATCAGCGCCAGCACCTGGCCGGTGTGCGGATTCAGCGCCACCAGCGCCACCTGCGGGTACTGGTAAGTCTCGCCCGGTTTGCGGTGCGCGTGCAGCTTGTCCACCTGCTCGTCGATCACGTGCATGGTGGATGCGACGGCCGCGGCCGCCGCCCGCTGCAGGTCCGGGTCGAGCGAGGTGTAGATGCGCAGCCCCTCGCGGTTGAAGTCGCGGTCTCCCAGCCTTTGCAGTAGTTGCTCATGCACCAGATCGACAAAGTAGGGAGCGTCGCTGGCGTCCACGCTGACCACCGACAGGTGCAACTGCTCCTGCTTGGCGCTCTCGGCCTGGTTCTTGGTGATGGCTCCGGTTTCCACCATCGAGTCCAGCACCAGGTTGCGCCGCTCGATGGTGCGGTCGGGATGGCGATAGGGGTTGAAGTAGTTGGGCCGCTGAATCATGCCCGCCAGCATCGCGCATTCGGCCAGGTTGAGCTGGCTGGCGTCCTTGCCGAAGTAGGCCTGCGCGGCCTCGCCAAAGCCGTCAATCGAGAAGCTGCCGCGCTGGCCCAGGTTGATCTGGTTGGCGTACATCTCGAAGATCTGCTGCTTGGAAAAGCGGTTTTCGAGCTGGAAGGTGATGATGACCTCGATTACCTTGCGCTTCCAGGTTTTCTCCGGCGAGAGGAAAAAGCCGCGCGCGAGTTGCATGGTGAGCGTGGAGCCGCCCTGCTCCTTGTGGCCGGTGAAGATGTCCTGGGCCGCGGCCTCGCCCAGGCGCCAGAAGTTGACGCCGTTGTGCTCGAAGAAGCGGCGGTCCTCGATGCCCAGCACCGCCTGGACCAGATTGGGCGGAATCTCGCTGTAGGTGAGCAGGCGGCGCTTGCTGCGGCTGGCGTCGTCGCTCAGGCCGGTAATCAGCAGAGGCTCGAGTTCATAGCTGGTCAGCGGCTGCCCGCGGTCGTCGGCGATCGACTGCACCACCCCGCCGGTGACGCGGATGGTGGCGCTGTCCTCGGTGTGATAAGACTCAGGGCCGGGCCGCACGGTGATGGTCAGCGCGCCTTCTGAAAAGGTTCCCAACTGAGAGGCATGGCCGACGCCATCAACCGAGTAGCCGGCCTCGCGCAACTCGTTGGCGATCAGCCCGATGGAGAGTTTTTGCCCCGGACGCACCTCGCGCGGCGCGGCATAGATTCTGGCCGTCGAGGCAAAGAGCGGCTGCTGCAGGCGCTCGTCCACCACGCGCCTGTACTTGATGTAGAGGAAGCCGAAGACCAGCAAAAACAGCAGCGCGACCACCGCCAGTCCGGTCAGTCCCACGCGCAAGACCGCTTTAGAGAAAGGATGCTCTCTCGCGGGCCCTGGAATTCTGATCTTCAACGCCATCGCCGCTCCTTGTAATTCAGCTTCGTGATGCAGCTTCTAGCTACTAACTTCTAGGTCTCTGACCGCGTAAATTTGTGCTTTCCCACCCTTGCGGCAAGAACAAGTACGCCGCAAGGATGGGGCACCCACAGTGGGTACAATAACAAGCGGTCAGAGAGCTAGCAGTTAGAAGCTAATAGCTAATAGCTATTTCACGCCTCAACCGCCGTCAACAGCGCATCTTCGGCGACGCGCTCCTTGACCAGCGCCACCACGTCGCCCAACGCCACATCGACGCTAGTGGAGGTCGCGCGGGTTACCAGCTCCACCTTGCCCTCGGCGGCCTTCTTGCCCACGTTGATGCGGTAGGGAATGCCCACCAGATCCGCGTCCTTGAATTTGACGCCGGCGCGTTCCTTCCGGTCATCAAGCAGCACGTCGAGTCCGGCGGCTTCCAGAGCCGAGGCCAGCTTTTCGCCGGTTTCCACGAGCAGTTCGTCGCGCATGTCGGTCACCGCGACGACCACCGTGAAAGGGGCGATCGAGGCCGGCAGCCAGAAGCCGTTCTGATCGTTCGATTGCTCGATGGCGGCGGTGAGAATGCGCTCGATGCCGATGCCGTAGCTGCCCATGATGGGCGTCACTTCCTTGCCGTTCACATCGAGCACGCGCGCGCCCATCGATTCAGTGTACTTGTAGCCGAGCTTGAAGATGTGGCCGANNGACGAGCAACTGGCCGTTGCAGCCCTCTTTCGGGCAGTTTTCGCCTTCGTTGACGCTGCGAATGTCGGCGAGGAGGGTGGGTTTGATGTCTCGGGCGGGAGTGACATTGCGGAAGTGATACTCCTCTTTATTTGCTCCAGCAACAAGCTCCCGGCGACCGTCGAGAGCCACATCGAGAATCACGAGAGGGGCCCTGTCTTTCCATCTATGTGGCAGGCCTATAGGCCCAAGGAAACCGGGCTTGCAACCAAAGAAGGATTCGATCTCCTCGCTCGTCGCGAGGCGCAAGAAGGAGTCTGGGAGTGATTTACCAACAACAGCCTGAAGTTTGGCTTCGTTGACGGTGTGATCTCCCCGGAGGAAAAGGGCTACGAAAGTAACGTCTGACGGATTCGGAATCGGCATGGCCACGTCAGGGGCGAATCCCTCAGCGACGTAAGCCATTGTCTTGATCTGAAACTGAGGACCTACGTGCAGGTAAGCGCCGACTTCATCGATCGTTCGCTGATTCGGCGTGTGTACGAGTTCAGTATCAGCAAGAGGCCCGACGTGCTCCAAGATGGGCTCCAGCCGCGAAGTGGCCTTCTCCAGATTGGCCGCGTAGCCGCAGACCGGGCAACTGGCGATCAGATCCTCGCCGGCGTCGGTGTAGANNTGAACTCCTGCGATTGCGAGCCGCCCATCGAGCCGGAATCGGCCTCGACGGCGACAAACTTCAGCCCGCAGCGGGTGAAGATCCGGCGGTAGACGGCGTCGTGCAGCTCAAAGCTCTTGTCGAGGCCGGCCTTATCCATGTCGAAGGAGTAGCTGTCCTTCATCGTGAACTGGCGCACCCGGAGCAGGCCCGATTTGGGACGCGGTTCATCGCGGAACTTGGTCTGTATCTGGTACCAGATCTGCGGCAATTGCTTGTAGCTGCGCAGCTCGTTCGCGGCCAGGGTGGTCATGATCTCTTCGTGGGTCATGCCCAGGCAGAGCTCGGCGCCCTTGCGGTCCTTCAGGCGGAACATATTGTCGCCCATCCCGGTCCAGCGGCCGCTCAGTTCCCACGGCTCCTTGGGAAGCAGGGCGGGCAGGTAGAACTCCTGGCCGATCTGGTCCATCTCCTCGCGCACAATGGCGATGATCTTGTTGATCGCGCGGTTGCCGAGGAAAAGGTAGCTGTAGATGCCCGCCCCCAGTTGGCGAATGTAGCCGGAGCGGACGAGGAACTTGTGGCTGGCCACTTCGGCGTCTGCCGGGGCCTCGCGAAGAGTGGGAATGAAGAGCTTGGACCAGCGCTGCATAGAGATGTGGGCAAACTTTCCCGCCGGTTTCCGGCGCAAGGCAATTTTCTATTGTGTCCATTCTAAATCTTTTCGGCACAGAAATTTTCTGGAGGAAGCCAAAGGAGGCGGGATGGTTTCTGAGAGCATTCTTAAGCGATTTGCGCAAATACCCCTCATAAATTGCTCCGTAGGGGCCGATGGGGTAAGTGTTGCGGTGCGGAAAAGCAGGCGCTGGCCTGCCTGGCAATGGGGCCGCCGTTGGGATGACAGGGCTGCCGTTCGGCTGACTCGGGTTTCGCGCAAGCTGACGGGGCCCGAGCGATCAGTCCGGCGTGGGGCAAGCAGAGGGGTTTGGTAGCTGGGATTTTACCTCGCCGGCAGGTTTTGCGTTACCGGGGAGGATTTGCTTCACCGGGAAATTTGCTTCACCGGGAAAGGAGTCAGGCGTGTCCATCACTTTGGAGCAAACGGAATCGCTGAGCGTGATTCACCTGGAGGGCGCCATCGACATCGCCTCGGCCGCGGAACTGAAAGAGACGCTGCTGAAGGCGCTGGGGGGCCCCGGCGAGGTGCAGGTCTCGCTGGACAAGCTGGACAAGGCGACCGGTCTGGATGTGACGGCCGTCGAGCTGCTCTGGGCTGCCGGGCGCGAGGCAAAAAAGGCCGGCGCCGGTTTTTCGCTGGTCGGGCAGGCACCCGGAGAGGTCTCCGCCGCGCTTGCCGACGCCGGTCTCGATCTGATGCAAGTTTTTCAAGGGGCCGGTTAGGCCTAGCGGGGTGTTTCTTGTCGAATGAGGTCAATGCCGACATCTTCAAGCAGAGTTTTCGGGAAGAGGCGCGCGAGATTCTGGTCGATCTGGAGTCGGCGCTGCTGGAACTGAACGACAACCGTGGCGATCAGGAGCTGGTGGGCCGGGTCTTCCGCGGCCTGCACACCATCAAGGGCTCGGGGGCCATGTTCGGCTTCGAGAGCATGGCCGCCTTTACCCACAATCTGGAGACGGCCTTCGATGAGGTGCGCAACGGACGGTTGCAGATTGGCTCGGAGCTGATCGACCTGACGCTCTCGGCGCTCGACCAGATTCGGGCGATGATCGAGGAGACGGGTGAGACGGCGGCTGATCCGGCCGCCTGCGCGGAGATTCTGGCCAAGGTGCGCAGCCTGGCCGGGATCGCGGAGAGGCCGCCGGAAAAAGGAAAGAGCGCGGCGGGCGGCTCCAGCGCCGAAACTGCCTCCCAAGCCACGGCTTCCGGTTCCGGCTCTGGGATGAATTCAGAAGCCGGCGGCCCGGTGCGGGAGTGGACGATTCACTTTGCTCCCGGACCGGATTTCATGCTGAACGGCACCAATCCGCTGCTGCTTCTGCGCGAGCTGAGGCAGATGGGCGGGCTGGCGGTGAGGGCCTCGATGGCGGCGATTCCGCCCCTGGCGGAGCTGGACCCGGAGCGCTGCTACATCAGTTGGGAGATGATGCTGGCGACCGCGGCGGGGCTCGATGCGATTCGCGATGTATTCATTTTTGTCGAGGACAGCTGCGAGTTGACCATCGAGCCGGCCTCAATGCTGGCTGGCGAGGCCGCCGCGCAGGTTGCCGCCGCCGCCCGGCCAGCCGCGGATGGAGCGCCGCCGACCGAGGCCGAGCTGACGGCCCAGGCGCTCGATGATAAACGCGCCGCCTCCGGAGGCCGGCGCAACTACGATAAGCCCGACAATGCCTCGAGTCTGCGCGTGCCGGCCACCAAGCTGGACCAGTTCGTCGATCTGGTGGGCGAACTGGTTACCGTGCAGGCCCGGCTGAGCGAACTGGCGGCGCGCAGCGAAGATCCGGAGATTGCCTCGGTCTCGGAGGAGATCGAGCGGCTGACTTCGTCCTTGCGCGAGAACTCGATGACCATCCGCATGATGCCCATCCGGTCGACCTTCGAGAAATTCCGCCGCCTGGTGCACGATCTGGCGCGCGATCTGGGCAAGAATGTCGAGCTGACCATCGAGGGCGCCGAGACGGAACTGGACAAGACCGTAATCGATCAGTTGGGCGATCCCCTGATGCACCTGATCCGCAACAGCATGGACCACGGCATTGAGGCGCCGGATAAGCGCGACGCGCGCGGCAAGCAGGCCACGGCGTCGATCCATCTGTCGGCGCGGCACTCCGGAGCCAGCGTGCTGATCGGGGTCTCGGACGACGGCGGGGGCATCGACGCCGAGGCGGTGCGCGGCAAGGCCGTAGAGCGTGGGCTGGTAGCCGCCGACGCACAGCTCACCGAGGCCGAGACCTTCGCGCTGCTGTTCGAGCCCGGATTTTCGACCGCCAAGCAGGTTACCGATGTGAGCGGCCGCGGCGTGGGCATGGATGTGGTCCGGCAGAGAGTGGATAGCCTGCGGGGCACCATCGAGGTCGTCAGCAAGCCCGGCGAGGGCACCAGCGTAACGCTGCGCCTGCCGCTCACGCTGGCCATCATCGACGGCCTGCTGGTGAGCGTGGGGGAGGCGTTTTTCGTGCTTCCTTTGGCCAACATCCTGGAATGCATGGAGCTGACCGGCGAGGACATCGAGAGGGCCAACGGCAAGCAGGTGGCCAACGTGCGCGGAGCGATTGTGCCTTACATCTGCCTGCGCCAGTACTTCAGCATTCACACGGCCCGGCCGGAGATCGAACAGATCATGGTGGTCGAGACCGAAGGGGGCCGGTACGGCTTTGTCTTGGACCAGGTGCTGGGCGACTGCCAGACGGTGATCAAAAACCTGGGCCGTGTCTACCGGTATGTGCAGGTGGTCAGCGGAGCCACCATTCTGGGCAATGGAATGGTGGCCCTGATCCTCGATCCGGAGCGTCTGGCGGCGGACGCGGTGCGCTCCGCATCGCGCGGGACGCGCACGCTCCCTGGCACGGCGGCAAGGCCGGGCGGCGGAAGGAGCGACGCCGCGCCGCAAAGAGCTTTCTAAAGCATCGTCGGTGCTGGCCTGAACGCCAGCGCCCGTCAATAACGATTCAACCTGCTGCATCGCGCGCTCCTCCGGTTTACGGCCTGTCGAAAAACAACGGGCCCTGGTAATGAAGAGAGCGGATGCAAGCGAAAGGAAGGGGCGGATTTCATGCCAACTGCATTGGTAAGCGAAGGCCGGAAGCGGCGTGACACGGGCTCTGGAAGTGGAAATGGGAACAGCCACAATGGGAATGGTCACAATGGAAATGAGCAGGGCGTCCTCGACCGCGTGAGTTTCAAGGCGCATCCGGCCAAAGCCAAGGAAGACGGCTCGGATCTGGTCTTGCAAGAGATCATGCGCCTGGTCACGGCGGCCACCGAAGGCCGTCTGTCGGAGCGCGGCAAGGCAAGCGAGTTCGACGGCGTTTACCGGGAGATGATCGAGGGCGTTAACGAGATGCTGGACTGCGTGATCACGCCGTTGAATGTGGCCGCCAACTACGTCGACCGGATCAGCCGGGGCGATATTCCGGCCAAGATCACCGACACCTACAACGGCGACTTCAACATTCTCAAGAACAACCTCAACGCGTGCATCGACGGGCTGGGCGGGCTGGTAGAGGCCAACATGGTCTTGCAGCGGCTGGCGGTGAACGATTGTTCGGTCCGCGTGGAAGGCTCTTACCAGGGGATCTTCGCCGAGGCTGCCAAGGCGACCAATGGCGCTCTGGAGCGCTTCCGGCACGCGATCAGCGTGATTGACATGATCGGAGAGGGAGAATACCGGGAAGAACTGCTCAGCCTGCAGAAGATCGGCAAGCGCTCGGAGAAAGACACGCTGGTGCCCTCGCTGGTCCGGACGATGAGTTCGATCGACGCTCTTGTAGCCGATGCCGCGATGCTGGCCCAGGCGGCGGTGGAGGGCAAGCTGGCCACGCGCGCCGACGCCAGCAAGCACCAAGGCGACTATCGCAAGGTCGTGCAGGGCGTGAACGAGACGCTGGACGCGGTGATCGGTCCTTTGAACGTGGCGGCGGAGTATGTCGACAAGATCTCCAAGGGCGATGTGCCGCCGCAGATCACCGACAGCTATAACGGCGACTTCAACAACATCAAGAACAACCTGAACGTGCTGGTCACGGCGATGAACGAGATCACCGCGGCGGCCGAGGAGATTTCCAACGGCAACCTTACGGTGAACGTTCGCGAGCGGTCTCCGCAGGACAAGCTGATGCAGGCGCTGGCCGGGATGGTCGGCGGGCTGACGCGCACCGTCTCCGATATTCGCGTCATCGCGGGCGAGGTCTCGGCGGCCTCACAGTCGATCTCGACAGCCTCGGTGCAGGTCTCGAAGGGCGCCAGCAACCAGGCCGCGGCGGCCGAGGAGGCCTCGTCGTCGATGGAGGAGATGGTCAGTAACATCAAGCAGAACGCCGACAACGCGCAGCAGACCGACAAGATCGCCAACAAGAGCGCCAAGGACGCGCAGGAGAGCGGCAAGAGCGTGCTGGAGGCGGTGGCGGCGATGAAGGAGATCGCCGACAAGATCTCGATCATCGAGGAGATTGCGCGGCAGACCAACCTGCTGGCGTTGAACGCGGCCATCGAGGCGGCCCGCGCCGGCGAACACGGCAAGGGCTTCGCGGTGGTGGCGGCCGAGATGCGCAAACTGGCCGAGCGCTCGCAGAAGGCGGCCGGCGAGATCAACCAGCTCTCCACCACGACGCTGAGGGTCTCGGAAAAATCCGGCGAGATGCTGGACAAGCTGGTGCCCGATATCCAGCGCACGGCCGAGCTGGTGCAGGAGATTACCGCCGCCAGCAAGGAGCAGGACACCGGCGCCGAGCAGATCAACAAGGCGCTGCAGCAGCTGGAGCAGGTGATTCAGCAGAATGCCTCGGCAGCCGAGGAGATGGCCTCGACCACCGAGGAGCTGACCGGGCAGTCCGATCAACTGGTCAGCGCCTTGTCCTTCTTCCGCACCGGAGACGAGGACCGCGAGCCCGCGCGCACGAACGGCGGCTTCAGGAGTGGCGGCTCCGGGAACTCCAGGCCGGCGCCGGCTGCTCAACGCGCGGCGAAGCCGAATGGCCACGCTGCTCCGGCAGCCGCCCGGCCAGCCAAGGGCGGCGGCGGGGTCAATCTGCACCTCAAGGACAAGCACGACGAGCTGGACGGCGAGTTCGAGCGCTACTGACCGGAGGGGCGCGCGCCTCGCAAGCGGCGTGCGCCCTGTCTCCCAAACCAGCAGTTCTCCAATTGCTGTACACCGAAACCGCGCACTCAAGTGGCTTTTTCCTTAAGTAAAAGCCACCTTGCGTCGCGTTGGCAAGGCACGTGGATTGGAGAACTGCTCCACGAGAGGAGTTGACGTATGAGTGTAAGTGAAATTACGGAGACGCGGCAGTATCTCACCTTCAAGCTCGGCAACGAGATCTTCGCCACCGAGGTAGCCAAGGTCAGGGAGGTTCTGGACCTGACCACCATCACCCAAATCCCGCGCACGCCGGAGTTCATGGCCGGGGTCATCAACCTGCGGGGCAGCGTGGTTCCGGTCGTCGATCTGCGGCTGTGCCTCGAGATGTCGAGGACCGAGAGCACGCGCAACACCTGCATTGTGGTCGTCGAGGTGCTCTTGGACAATGAATCGACGATCATCGGCGCGTTGGCCGATTCGGTCGAGGAGGTGATCGACCTGGAGCCGGATCAGATTCAGCCGGCGCCCAGGATCGGCACCCAGATCCGGACCGATTTCATCAAGGGGATGGGCAAGCGCGATACGCAGTTCATCATGATTCTGGACATCGACCGGGTTTTCTCGGCCGAAGAGCTGGCCGTGGCCCGCGGGCAGGGCCAGGATGCCGGCAAGCAGTTAGAAACCGTCAAGCAGTTGGCGGAAGTGGCCGCGTAAGGGAAGGGAATGGGGCGGCCGAGAGCATTTTCGGAATACATATAGGCTTTTTGAGAGCCGTGAAGGGTGGCTTTTTCTTGAGAAAAAAGCCACTTGAGTGCGTGCTTTCGGTCTGCACCAATTCCTAAAATGCTATAGGCCGCCCCACTTATACGATGAGCAATCGCGATGAATCTATCTCCGTCAGGGATTATGCGCGGCTTAGCGAGCTGATTTACGCCGAGGCGGGCATCCGCCTGGGAACGGCGAAAAAGACCATGCTCGAGGTGCGCATCAAGCGGCGCTTGAAGGCCCTCGATCTGCACTCTTATGGGCAGTATTGCGATTATCTGTTCGGGTGCCGGGGGATGAAGGAAGAGATCGTTCACTTTATCGACGTGGTGACGACCAACAAGACCGACTTTTTCCGTGAGCCGGGGCACTTCGATTTTCTGATGGAGAGGGCTCTTCCCGAGGCCTCGCGCCACGAAAACGGGCGGCCGTTTCTGATCTGGAGCGCGGGTTGTTCGACCGGCGAGGAGCCTTACACGATGGCCATCGTGCTCAGCGAATATGCGCAGACGCATCCCGGTTTTCGCTTCCGCATTCTGGCCAGCGACATCTCCACCGTGGTGCTGGGAAAGGCCGAGCTGGGCGTTTATAGCAACGACGTGGTGGCCCCGGTGGCGCCTCAACTGCGGTGCAAGTACTTCATGCGCAGCCGTCAGCCCGGCTCCGAGCGGGTGCGGGTGGTTCCCGAGCTGCGGCGGTCGATCGAGTTTCGCCGCCTGAACTTCATGGATTCCGATTATGGCGTCCCGGAGAAGGCCGACGCGATCTTCTGCCGCAATGTGATCATCTACTTTGACCGGCCGACGCAGGAGCGCATTCTCTTGAAGCTCTCCAACTGCCTGGCGCCGGGCGGGTATATGTTTGTCGGCCACTCGGAGACCCTGCACGATATGAAACTGCCGCTGGCGCCCGTGGCCCCGGCGCTTTACAGGAGAATCGATGCCGCAGCTTGAACCAGCCTTGCCGGAGATCTACGTGCAGCCGGGGGAATCGCATCTGGTCAGGAAGCCGGCGATTCTGCGGACGGTACTGGGCTCCTGCGTGGGCGTCACTTTTCTGATTCCGCGGCTGGGCGTGGGCGCGCTTTGTCACCCCATGCTGCCTTGTTATCCGGCAAAACCGCCCGCTGATTCGAGTCTTGCCGCCGGACGCCGTTATGTGGATTTCGCCATTCGCGATCTGGCCTGGCAGTTCGACGCGCTGCAGGTGCGCCGCGGCGAAGTCCAGGTGAAGCTCTTTGGGGGCGGCGATGTGCTGTGGATCAGTGAGGACGCGTCGCGGCCCACCGTGGGCAGATTGAACTGCGCGGCGGCGATCAAGGTGCTCGAAGAGGAGGGTTTTGCCGTGATGGCCTCTTCGCTGGGAGGCGCCTGTGGCGTCAACATTCAGTTCAACACCAAGACCGGCGAAGTGCTGCTCAGGCGGCACTCCGAAACAAGTATCGCGTGCGAAGGCCCGCGAATTGGCGAAGAGTACCAAAAACCGGCGTACCGGCGCAAGGAAGCAATGAGGCCCGGCTTATGAGTGCAAGGAAGATTCGCGTTCTGATCGTGGACGACTCCGCCGTAGTTCGCCAGACGCTGCGCGAGGTGCTCGAGTCGGATCCTGGGATCGAGGTCATTGCCACGGCCGGCGATCCATTTGTGGCCGCCGAGCGGATTGCCGAGCAGGTGCCGGATGTCATTACGCTGGACATCGAGATGCCGCGCATGGATGGGCTTACCTTCCTGAAGAAGCTGATGAGCCAGCATCCCATCCCGGTGGTGATCTGTTCGAGCCTGGCCGAGGAGGGCGCGCAGAGCACCTTCAAGGCTCTGGAATACGGCGCGGTGGAGATTGTGACCAAGCCGCGCATGGGAACCAAGCAGTTCATTGAGGACTCGCGGGCCGACATCTGCAATGCGGTGAAGGCCGCGGCGCAGGCCAAGCTGCGTACGCTCACGCCCAGCCGCACGGTCGAGCCCAAGCTCAACGCCGACGTGATCCTCTCGCCGGCCACCCATGCGATGGCCGAGACCACGGAAAAAATCGTGGCGATTGGCGCGTCTACGGGAGGAACCGAGGCGCTGAAGACGGTGCTCGAAATGCTGCCCGCCGATACGCCCGGCATCGTGATTGTGCAGCACATGCCGGAGCTGTTCACGCGCGCCTTTGCGGCTCGGCTGGACGGTCTCTGCGCCATCACCGTCAAAGAGGCCGAGACCAACGACACGGTCATTCGCGGCCGCGCGCTGATCGCGCCGGGAAACCATCACATGCTGCTCAAGCGCAGCGGGGCGCGCTACTACGTGGAGATCAAGGACGGACCGCTGGTCTGCCGTCACCGGCCGTCGGTCGATGTGCTGTTCCGCTCCGCGGCCCGCTATGCGGGGCAGAACGCGGTGGGCGTCATCCTGACCGGGATGGGCGACGATGGCGCCCGCGGCATGCTGGAGATGAAGCAGGCGGGCGCGGCAACCATTGCCCAGGACGAGGCCACCTGCGTGGTCTTCGGAATGCCCAAGGAGGCCATCAAGCTGGGCGGCGTCGAAAAGGTGCTGCCATTGCAGTCGGTGGCCAGGGCAATTCTCTAGGGAGCTCTGCACAAGTGATTCTGGCAATGTTTTGAAAGGACGTGGCTTTAGCCACGCCGTTCGATTGCCCCAAAACCTTCGGGCTTTAGCCCCTGAGGAAATGTATTTTCTATAATCTGCATTCCCTCGGTGGCTAAAGCCACACCCGATTGGTTTATCTTGCGGCACGGCTAAAGCCGTGCCCTTTCAAAACAGGGGCTTGTGCAGAGGCTCCCTGCGCGGCGCATAGGCCCTCCAGATATAATTCGAAGATGGATTCTTGCGTCCGCCAGGCGGGTCGACCGGCATGAAACGATTTTTGCGCTTGTTGTGCTACGGAGTGCCTTTTTGGGCGCAGGCGCTGCCGGGTGTGTTGCTGCTGGCCATGGTGGGCGTGCTGGACACCTTTCGCGTCCTCCTCCTCCAGCCCATCTTCGACCAGGTTCTGCGGCCGGACGCGCCCGAAGGCCCTATCACTCTGGGCCTCCCCAACAGCAGATGGCACTTCGACCTGAGACTTGCGGTTCCCCATTTCCTGCACATGCACAATGCCTGGAATGTGGTGGCCTTCGCGCTGGTGGTCTCGACGGTGGTCAAGGGCCTGTGCGACTATCTCGGCACCTACCTGGTCAACTATGCTGGCTTCGGCACCATTACCGATCTGCGCAATCATTTGTATGAAGCCACGCTGCGCCGGTCATCGACTTTTTTTCACCGCCATCCCACCGGCACCATCCTCTCCACGCTCATCAACGACGTGGACCGCGTACAGGTTGCGCTCAGCTCGGTCATCAGCGAGTTTCTGCAACAGTTCTTCACCTTCGTCGTAGGATTGGTCTTTGTCATCCGCCTCGGCGGGCAGCTCAGCTGGGCGCTTTTGCTCTTCATCCCCGTCGTGGTCACCTCCTCGCGCAAGATCGGCAGGGAGGTTCGCACTCGCACTCGCACCGGTCAGGACAAGCTGGCCGAAATTCAGAATATTCTGCATGAAACCATTACGGGCAACCGCATCGTCAAGGCCTTCAACACGGAGCTGTGGGAGGTTTTGCGCTTCAAGAAGGCCGCCAAGCGGCTGTTTCGCGCCAACCTGCGCAGTGTCCGCATTCAGTCCATCAGCTCGCCCTTGATGGATTCGATCGGCGCGGTGGCCATTGCCATGATGCTACTCATTGGGCGCAATGAAATTCTCCACGGGCGCATGACCATGGGCCTGTTCGGCGCCTTCATCATCCTGCTTTTCAAGCTCTACGACCCGGTGCGTAAATTTGCTTACTTTTACAACAGCTTCCAGCAGGCGATGGGCGCCTCCTCGTCGATCTTCGTCTTCTTCGACACCGTGGACGACGTGAAAGAAAAGCCGCACGCGATCACCTTCCAGCACTTCCAGAAATCGATTCAGTTTCAGGATGTGGGCTTCTCTTACTCGACCGCGGAGGGGGAGCATCAGATTCTGCACAATATAGATCTCGATGTCGAGGCCGGCGAGGTGCTGGCGCTGGTTGGCCCCAGCGGCGCGGGAAAATCCACGCTGGTCAATCTGATTCCGCGCTTTTTCGACGTCACCTCGGGGCGCATCCTCATCGACGGCCACGACCTGCGCGAGCTGACGCTGGGCTCCTTGCGCCGCCAGGTGGCCCAGGTCACGCAGGAGACGATCCTCTTCAACGACACGGTGCGCAACAACATCGCCTATGGCCAGCCCGAGGTTCACCTGGAACGGGTGGAAGAGGCGGCGCGCAACGCCCTGGCCCACGATTTTATTCTGCGTATGCCGCAAGGCTACGACACGGTGATCGGCGAAAAGGGCTTCCGGCTCTCGGGCGGCGAGCGCCAGCGGCTGGCCATCGCCCGCGCCATTCTGAAGAACGCGCCCATTCTGATTCTCGACGAGGCGACATCGGCTCTGGACGCCGAGAGCGAATCGCTGGTGCAGACGGCGCTGGCCAACCTGATGCAGAATCGCACCGTGCTGGTGATCGCGCACCGGCTGGGAACGATTCGCCGCGCCAACCGCATCGTCGTGCTGGAAGAGGGGCGCATTACCGCCATCGGCCCCCATGAGGAGCTGCTGACCACCTCGCCCACTTATCTGCGGCTCTATCAACTGCAATTCATGGAAGTGCCGGAAGAGCAGGGAGCAGGGATTAGGGACTAGGGAACAGGGATTAGGGACTAGGGAACAGGGAATAGGGGACGGAAGACCAGCAGCGCAGAGGAAGACCATTATGCCGATTTATTCGATGACCGGGTTTGCGCGTACTCAAGTCCGGGTGCCCCTTCCCAATGAGGGCCAGCTCGGTTACACGCTGAGCGTCAAGAGCGTAAACCACCGCTTTCTCGACGTGCAGTTGCGCCTGCCCTCGGGGCTCGACGCTCTGGAGATGGAGTTGCGCCAGGCGCTCAAGGTGAACCTGGTGCGCGGCCACGTGGAGTTGACCCTCTCGGTCGACCGCTCCAGCCAGCAGAAGGCCGGCTACAATCGTGAACTGGTGAACGGCTACCTGGCCGCCTTTGCCGCCGCGCGCGAGGAGCATGGCCTCCTGGACGAGCCGGATCTGAACACCATCCTGCGCCTGCCCGGCGCGCTGCAAAACGAGAACCGCTCGAATGGCGAGGAGGATCTAGCCGCGCTGGCCGAGAGTGTGCGGCTGGAGATTGCGCCGCTTCTCGAAGAGTTGAAGGTTATGCGGGCGCGCGAGGGCGAGGCTCTGACGGCTATTCTCAACGGCACGCTGGACCGCCTGGCCGAAGCCACCGAAGGCGTGGCGGTGCTGCGTCCCGAGGTTGAACAGCGCTGCCAGGAGCGGCTGGCGCAGCGGCTGGAGGCGGCCGCCGGCCCGGAGTTCAACCGCCAGCGGCTGCTCGAAGAGGTGGCCGTGCTGGTCGAACGCAGCGACATTGCCGAGGAATTGGCCCGCATGGGCGCCCACATCGGCCACTTCCGCGAACTGCTGGCGGCCGGCGGCGAAGTGGGCAAGAAACTCGATTTTCTGCTCCAGGAGATGAACCGCGAGGCCAANNCGCGAACAGATTCAGAATGTGGAATAGACTTCCCAGAGGTTTCGCGAGAGCGAAGGGTACGGGCTCAAGCCCGTACATTATGGGAAGGCAACTGATTGGGGCTTTAGCCCCTGAGGAATGTTTTTGCTGAACTGTGTATTCCCTCAGCGGCTAAAGCCGGCAATCAAAATCGAATCGGAACGGACGGGCTAACGCCCGCCCCCTTCAATTCTGTCGCACTGGGACAGAAGTACGAGGACAATCGCACGTGGCAGGAATTCTCTTCATCATTTCGGCGCCCTCGGGCTCGGGCAAGAGCACGCTGGTCAACGAGGTGCGCAAGCAGTTGAGCGGAATTGAGTTTTCCGTCTCCTGGACGACGCGCCCGCCGCGCGGCTCCGAGGAGGATGGGCGCGAATACCACTTCACCACCCGCGAGGAGTTCGAGCGGAGGCTCGCCGCCGGCCAGTTTCTGGAGCACGCCGAGGTCTTCGGCAACTACTATGGCACCGCGCGCGCCTCGCTCGAAGAGGCCCGCCGCGAGGGCCACGATCTTCTGCTGGACATCGACGTGCAAGGCGCCGCGCAGGTGCGGGCCAAGATGCCCGAGGCGGTCAGCATCTTCGTTTTGCCGCCCAATCCCAGGGTCCTGCGCACCCGGCTGCGCAATCGCAGCCGCGCCGAGGGCGTGGAAAACGAGGCCGAGGTCTTCCGCCGCCTGGGCGAGGCCAGCAGGGAGATTGAGAATTATCGCGAGTACGGCTATATTTTGGTCAACGACATTCTGGACCGGGCGGTGGCGCAACTGGAGGCCATCGTGCTGGCAGAACGCTTCTATCGCAACGATGAGCCTATCGCCTATCGTTCGCGCCGGGTGTTGGAGGTGGCCGCAGCCTGCCTGCAGGCTAACTCGCAGGAGCGGCTGAAGCCCGTGCTCGAGGCCTTTGGGATTCTCCATCCCACCGGCCAGCAGCAACTGAACTTTGAGGAGGACTCCGATGACGTTTGAAACTGGCTTCGACTCGAACTATCGCAAGGTTTTGGTGGCCGCCCGTCGCGCCCGCCAGTTGCAGAGTGGCGCACATGCTCTGGTCGCGACTCACTCCATCAAACCCTGCCGCATCGCCCAGGACGAGATCAGCGCAGGCAAGATCTCCTACGTCAAAGCCGACGTGCCGGTCGTCAAACCCTCGGTTGAAGGTCCGGGCATTCCTATTCTCTTGAGCTAGCGGCTTTTCCCCGGTTTATATGGCGTTTCTGGCAGCATGGAGAGGGCTTTGTCTCGAAGAAGGCGGATTTTTCTCAAATTCAGAGCCCCCGGCGGTGATCGGTTCTCCCTCTGCGGCAACGGGAGAATCGCTTTAGCTTTTCTGCATTCCACCGCTCCTGATCCGGGCACATGAATTGGAGAACTGCTCTACAATCGAGCCATGAGAGTAATTGTGGGCGTCTCCGGCGGAATTTCGGCCTACAAGGCGGCGGAGCTGGTTCGCGCGCTGCAGCGGCAGTCCATTGAAGTCCACGTGGTGATGACCGAGGCGGCTTGCAGGTTCATCCAGCCGCTCACCTTTGCCGCGCTCACCGGCCACAAGGTCATCACCAGCCTGTGGGACGAGACCGGCGCCAGCGCCTACGAGTCCTCTATCGAGCACATCGGCGAGGCGCAGTGGGCCGATGCTCTGGTGGTCGCTCCGGCCACGGCCAACATTCTGGCCAAGTTTGCCCACGGCGTCGCCGACGATTTCCTGACCACCCTCTACCTGGCCACCAGAGCGCCGGTGCTGGTGGCTCCCGCCATGAACGTGAATATGTGGGAGCACGCGGCCACCCAGGCGAATGTAGAAACCCTGCGCCAGCGTGGCGTCCGCGTCATCGATCCGGGCACGGGCGAACTGGCCTGCGGCATGGTGGGAGCAGGGCGCATGGCCGAGCCCGCCGCTATTGCCGAGGCCGTGCTGAGCGCTGTGGGCCGGCGCAACGACCTAGCCGGAGAGGTGGTTCTGGTCACCGCCGGAGGCACCCGCGAGGCCCTCGACCCGGTTCGCTTCCTCGGCAACCGCTCCAGCGGCAAGATGGGCTACGCCTTGGCCGATGCCGCCGAGAGCCGCGGTGCCAAAGTCATTCTTGTCAGCGGCCCTTCCGGGCTTCATCCCCCGGCGCATTGTGAACTGATTAAAATCACCACGGCCGACCAGATGCGCGAGGCGGTGCTGGCGCGCATGAACGAGGCCACGCTGGTCATCAAGGCCGCCGCGGTGGCCGACTACCGGCCGGTCAACGTCTCCCCGCAAAAGCTCAAGCGCGATGGGCCGCTCACCCTGGAACTGGCGCCCACCGAGGACATTCTGGCCGAGGTCGTCCGCCGGCGCCGTCCCGGCCAACTGATCGTCGGTTTTGCCGCCGAGACCGAAAACCGCATGGAGAATGGCCGCGCCAAGCTGTNNGGCCACCTTCCTCACCCTCTCGACCGCCATCGAACTGCCCCGAATGCCCAAGCGCTCACTCGCCGACCGCATCCTCGACGAGATTCTCGCCCTCCGGCAGCCGCGTTCGCTGGTCCTGGAACTGGACGAGAGCGAGGGGGAGAAGGGCCGGCAGGATCGTGTGCGCAACGAGGCCACTCCGCCCGCCGCTGCCCGCCGGCAACTGATCGTGGAGTAGAAACAGTTGGCGGTCCCGTAAAACAACTGCCTTTGGAGTGAAGAAGTTGGCGCCATCGCTCGATCCCGCAACCCGCGCAGCCCTGCTGACCCGCGTCCGCTTCTACCGCGATCTCGGCCTCACCGAGTTCTATCGCCGCCCCGTGGACCCTGAGCTCGCCGCCCAGTGGACCGTCGAGCCGGAGAATCTGGGCGCTCCAGCAGTGGGTGTGGCAGTCCCAGGTTCTACTTCTGGCTTTTCTGGCGAAAGGGTGGGAGAGCACGAACTCCAGCCAGCGCCCGCACTTCAGCCCCATTTTTTGGAGGACCAGCCCATTCCGCCCCGCAAACTCATTCCAGCCCCACCGCAGGTGGCCGCCGCCACTCCGCCGGCCGATCGCGCCGCCGCTCTTGAACTCATCCGCGAGGAGATCGGCGAGTGCACCCGCTGCCCGTTGCACGCGGGCCGCCAGAAACTGGTCTTCGGCGACGGCTCGCCCACCGCGCGGCTGATGTTCGTCGGCGAAGGCCCCGGGGCCGACGAGGACGCGCAGGGCCTTCCCTTTGTGGGCAAGGCCGGGCAGCTTTTGAATAACATGATCGCCGCCATGGGACTGAAGCGCGAAGAGGTCTACATCGCCAACGTGGTCAAGTGCCGCCCGCCCGGCAACCGCGTTCCCGAGCAGGAAGAGGGCGCAACCTGTTCGCCGTTTCTCTTTCGTCAGATCGACGTGGTGCGCCCCGAGGTTCTGGTTGCTCTGGGCGCCACCGCGGCCACCTGGCTGCTTGGCCGCCGCCAACCGCTGGCCGGCCTGCGCGGCCGCGTGCATTCGGTGCGCGGCACAAAACTCATCGTCACCTATCACCCCGCCTATTTGCTCCGCGACCCTCGCCAGAAGAAAGAAGCCTGGGCCGACCTGCAAATCGCCATGCGGGAACTGGGCCTGAAACCGCCTTCAAAGGAGTGAAGCGGAAGCTCCCGGGCTGGAGCAGAATCAGGGACGATGTGCCCGAAGCCAGAAAAGCAGAGCCAGAGCTGCCAACAGGAGTGGCGCTTCTGAACAGAACTCGTTGGAGCACGGTTTTCTGATTTTGCTTGAAACAATTTGCAAAAAAATCAGTTTTTCTGCTCATTTGCTCTCGATGTAAGGCCGTTTACTCCATTTGCAGCCGCAATGAGAACGCGCCGGTTGAGTTCTGCAGGACTCTTGCCGCCAGCCAGGCTGACTCGGATAAAATTAAAGGCGCCCACGCTCAGACCTCTTTGATGTACCTTTGACGTTGGCTTTGTTTGCCGGCCTGTTTGCGATTGTCCGGCCTGTTGAGCTGAATTGGCGGACGGGACAGTCCTCTTTACCGGGTGCGACCTCTGGCGCGTGGCCGGCAGGAAGAGTTTGGGAGTACAGTTTCCGATGATGGAGTTTCATATAGCCCGGAGCGCGCGTGAACGCTACCAGTTCACCGAATTGCTGTTTTCCTTCGCAGGGAACGTCGTTTTTGCCGATCTGGCCGCCTGCCGCGAATTTGCGCACCGCATGAACCAGGTTCGCGAGGTGGAAAAACTCCCCGAACTGGCGGTTCATGCCGGCAAACTTTACGCCATGGGCCTGATCGACGAGGCTAGCCACCTGCTGATGGCGCGCTACCGCGAGCAGTTCGACCCCACCGTGATGACCGCCGCGCTGGACTGGTTCTCCGCCAAAGTCGGCGCCGATGAACTGGACCGCATGCTCCTCACCTTTGTCGAGCATTTCCCTGGGATTTCGGTGATGCGCGGCCAGGAAACGCCGCGGCAGTGGCTGTCGGGAGCTACCGATGGCGCGCCCCACCGGGCCGCCGCGCTGGAAGAGCTGCTGCTGCTGTGGACCGCCAACCGCAACGAGGCCTTTCAGCCCTTCGAGGAGCTATTCGAGGAAAAGCCCCTGGCCGAAAAGACCGTTTACCGCGAGGTTACGCAGCAGTTTCCCGACTATTTCGCCACGCGTCCGCTGATTCCGCTGCCCGGCGCCAAGCCGATGAACCTGCTGGAGCTGTTGCGCGCGCCGGCCGTGGGCGCGCCCCGTTCGCTGGCCGACCAACTGGCCCTGATCCGCAAGCTCTGGAAGCCGCTGCTGGGCGATAGCCTGGAGCGCCTGCTGGCCATCTCCACCGGGATTCTGCATGAGGAAGAGATGGCCATCTGGAGGCAGTTCAATCCTCCCGGCGCCACGGCCCAGCGCCGCCGCGAGAGCGGCAAACAGCAGTGGCCCGGCGTGGTCAGCACCGCCGAGGTTCCGGTTTTTGGCGATCAGGCTCACGAGTACGAGAAGTTCAGCCAAGACACGGCCTGGATGCCCACCGCGGTGCTGATCGCCAAGAGCACCTACGTGTGGCTGGCGCAGATGAGCCGGCAGTACGGCCGCTGGATTGCCCGCCTCGATGAGATTCCCAACGAGGAGCTGGCGACTATGGCGCGCCGCGGGATCAATTCCCTCTGGCTAATCGGCGTCTGGGAGCGCAGCCGCGCCTCGAAGACCATCAAGCAGCTCTGCGGCAATTCGGAGGCCGTGGCCTCGGCCTATTCGCTCTTTGACTATCGCATCTGCGAGGACCTGGGCGGCGAGGCGGCCTACACGAACCTGCGCGACCGCGCCTACCGGCACGGCATTCGGCTGGCCAGCGACATGGTTCCCAACCACATGGGCATCGATTCGCCCTGGGTCGTCGAGCACCCGGATTGGTTTATGAGCCGGCCGGAGCCGCCCTACCCGGCCTACAGCTTCAACGGCCCCGATCTCTCCCAGGACGGGCGCGTCGAGATCAAAATCGAGGACCACTACTTCGAGCAGTCCGACGCCGCCGTGGTCTTCCGCCGCCGCGACCGGGCCAGCGGCGAAACCCGCTACATCTACCACGGCAATGACGGCACCAGTTTTCCCTGGAACGACACGGCGCAGCTCGACTACCTGAATCCGGCGGTGCGCGAGCAGGTGATCCAGACCATCCTGCACGTGGCGCGGCTGTTTCCGGTGATCCGCTTCGATGCCGCGATGACTTTGGCCAAGCGCCACTTCCACCGGCTCTGGTTTCCCGGCCCAGGCGCTAGCGGCGCCATCCCCTCCCGCGCCGAGTACGGCATGAGCCAGGCCGAGTTCGACCGGGCCATGCCGCACGAGTTCTGGCGCGAGGTGGTCGATCGCGTGGCCGCCGAGGTTCCCGGCACGCTGCTGCTGGCCGAGGCCTTCTGGCTGATGGAGGGCTACTTCGTCCGCACCCTGGGGATGCACCGCGTTTACAACAGCGCCTTCATGGTGATGCTGCGCGACGAGGAGAACGCCAAGTACCGCTTGGTCCTCAAGAACACGCTCGAATTCGACCCGGACATCATGAAGCGCTACGTCAACTTCATGAGCAATCCCGACGAGCGCACGGCTATCGACCAGTTCGGCAAGGGTGACAAGTGCTTTGGCGTGGCCGCGATGATGGCCACGCTGCCCGGGCTGCCCATGTTCGGCCACGGGCAGATCGAGGGATTCACGGAAAAGTACGGCATGGAGTACCAGCGGCCGCGCTACGACGAAAGCCCCGATCCCCGGATGGTCGAGCGCCACGAACGCGAGATTGCGCCGCTGCTGAAGCGCCGCTGGCTCTTCGCCGAAAGCGGCAACTTCAGGCTGTACGACTTCTTTTGCGACAATGGCTCGGTGGACGAGAATATTTTTGCCTACTCGAACCGCAGCGGCGCGGAGCGGGCCCTGGTGGTTTACAACAACCACTATGGCGAGACGCACGGAACGATTGATTTCTCCGCGGCCTACGCCGACAAAGGCGCTGGCCAACTGCGCCAGCAAAGAATCAGGGAAGGGCTGGACCTGAGCGACAATCCGGCCGTCATTCTGGCCTGGCGCGATTCGCTGACCGGCCTGGAATACCTGCGCCGGGCGAGCGATTTGGCCGAGCGCGGGCTCAGCCTGGACTTGCACGCCTACCAGTGCCACGTCTTTCTCGGCTGGCGCGAGCTTTATTCGACCGCCGAGCAGCCCTGGGACCGGCTCTCGGACCGGCTCAACGGCCGTGGCGTTCCCAACCTGGAAGACGCGCTGGTGAATCTGGAGTTGCAACCGGTGCACGACGCCCTGCGCACTCTGCTCGAACCCGGCATGGTACGCCTTTTCGCCGGTCTGGCCGAGGATGCGCGCACCATTGCTGTTGGCAACAAGAAGAAGGGTGAGGCAGAGCGCAGAGAGTTCTTCGCGGCTGCCT
The DNA here is from genome assembly GCA_003161045.1 of Acidobacteriaceae bacterium. Lineage (GTDB taxonomy): Bacteria > Acidobacteriota > Terriglobia > Terriglobales > Acidobacteriaceae > Telmatobacter. The sequence continues at coordinate 5,684 of PMPH01000029.1, read as the reverse complement.
GGGGGCGCTGCGAGAACTTCCTGTGCCTGGCGCAGAGGGCCTATCTTGTGTGCACCGGGAAGCTGAATTCATTGGACGCCACCTCCCAGCCCGCCAACCCCGGATTGCTTGGCGTGGCCTTCCGTGAGCGGCTGCGCGCCAGCCTGCGCATTCCTGCCGTCGAAGAGCTTTTCCCGGCACCGTGGACGGTGGCCGCCCGCCGTGTGCTGCCCAATACCAGCCCGCAGTTGACCGCGACGGCCATCTGGGGGCCGGTGCTCGGCTGGTGCGCGCTGGGGCTGCTGGCTGAATCCATCGACGCGGCCAACCCCGGCGGCATTGCTCTGGATCTCTTTGACCGCCTCCGCTTGCGCGAACCCTTCGCCCAGGCCCTTGCCGCGCTCGGATTTGAAGGCGAGGAGGCCTGGCGCGTGGCCGCCCGCATCAAAGTTCTGCTACTCGCGGGAGCCGGCGCCGGCAAACCGCTGGAAAAACCGGCAGAAGCCTCGTTTGCTGCTCCCGCTCCCGACGTTGCGACCAGCAAGCCGGTGACCGCGCCGAAAGGCTCAAAGGCAACTTCCGAGGCCTCTGCGGCAGCTTCGAGAGTGCCCGCCGCGCCTGAACTTTTTGAGGCCGCTGGCCAGCCAGCGGCGCCCTCGCCAGCCCTGTGGCCCGCCTTGTGGCTCGATCCGGACGTGCGCTGGCTGACCGGCGTACACGAAGCGGAGGGGCACGCCTACCTGGTGCGCGAACTTTATGAGGAACTGCTCTGGTGGCTGCAACTGCCGTCGCTGTTGCGCTTGTTGGGGGAAACCGCTCCCAGCCGCGCGGTGATCGGGCAGATGAGCGGGAGCATCGAAGAGGCTCTGGCCATCGCCGAGTCCGCCGGCTATCGCGTGGACCTGCTCTACGGTTCGGCCACTACGGAAGCCGCCGGCGAAGAGCCCGCCTCTGTGGAAGATTCCGGCAGCAGAGGCTCTTCCAGCGGCTCTTCTGATCCGGTCTTGAACGATTGAAATGAAGCTGGGTGCGAAACTGGGTGCCCCATCCTTGCCGCGCAGTTGTTTTTGCGGCAAGGGTGGGATTCACTTTCGCATTCCCAACGGGCCGAATCAATAACTCAAGCGCGAACTCCCAATCAGCTCTCAGAAGACCGGCTCAGCCTTCGACGGTGAACGTCTCCGGCCACAGCAGGTCGGCCATCGTTTCGCGCCGCCGGATCAGCCGGGCCTTCGAGCCTTCCACCAGCACCTCGGCGGGGCGCGGGCGAGTGTTGTAGTTCGAGCTTTGCGCCATGCCGTAGGCCCCGGCGTCGAGAATCGCCACCAGGTCTCCCGGCTCGATGGGCGCGAGCTTGCGGTCGCGGGCAAAGAAGTCTCCCGATTCGCAGACCGGCCCCACCACGTCCACGATGCGGGGCCTTCCCGCTCTCGGCCTCACCGGCGCAATCTCGTGATGGGCCTGGTAGAGCGCGGGGCGGATGAGGTCGTTCATCGCCGCGTCGGTAATCACGAAGGTTTTTTTGCCGTTGCGCTTGACGTACAGCACACGCGCGACGAGGGCTCCGGCCTGCGCCACCAGAAAGCGGCCGGGCTCGATGAGCAGTCGGCCCTCGAAGCCCTCCAGTGCGTTTTCGACGGCCTCGGCGTACTCGCGAACCTTGGCCGCCGCATCGAAGTGGCCCGCGTGGTAATCGATGCCCAGGCCCCCGCCGGCGTCGACCACCTGCAGCGCGATGCCCTCGCGCTTGAGTTGGCGCACCAGCTTGCTCACCCGCTCGATGGCTGCGCCAAAGGGCTCCGCGGAGCGAATCTGCGAGCCGATGTGCACGCTGACGCCGTAGGGCTCAAGCCAGCGGTTGCCGGCCACGCTCTTGTAAATCCCCAGCGCCCGCCGAATGTCGATGCCGAACTTGTGTTCACGCAGGCCGGTCGAGATGTAGGGGTGGGTCTCGGCGAAGACGTCGGGATTGACCCGCAGGGCAAAGCGCGCTTTCGTTTTCAGTTTGGCAGCGCGCGCGGCCAGAACCTCCAACTCAGCCTCGCTCTCGACGTTGAATTGAAGAATTCCCGCCGTCAGCGCCCGGTCGATCTCGGCGAGGGTCTTGCCCGCGCCCGAAAAAACCACCCGCCCGGCGGCCTCGGGCGCAACCGCCAGCACCCGCTCCAGTTCGCCTCCGGAGACAATGTCGAAGCCCGCGCCGCAGCTGGCCAGCAGCTTCAGAATGGCCAGCGCCGAGTTGGCCTTGACCGCGTAGCAGACCAGGTGCTCGCGGCCGGCCAGCGCCTCTTGAAAGATTGCCAGCCGCTCGACGATCTGGTCGGCGGAATAGACGTAAAGTGGTGTCCCATGGCGCTTGGCCAGCGTTTCCAGCGAGACCTTGCCGCAGTGCAGTGCGCTCTCCGGCTGGGGATGGTGAAAGGGACGAGGCGATGAAGGCGAAGAAGGCGAAATTTGCGTCACGGATGCGGTCAAAATAGGCTTTCCAAAGAAGATCGTTCCTTTGAGCCTACAGCATTTCATCCGGATTGTTCGAGCCTTGAGCGGTAGCCTGCTTCACAAGCCTCTGAGGCCAGTGCTATTCGCGCGCAACCTGGCTTTCTGACAGTTTTTTCAGTTTTCGTGCTGGCGCAGCCACTCGGCCAGGAGAGCGGCGACCTTCTCCGGCTGTTCATAGGCGGCAAAGTGGCCGGCGTCGGGCAGCAGGTGGAACTCGCAGCCGCCAGGCGCGGCGTGGAAGGCCTCCATCTCGGCGAAGGTTACCGCTGGGTCTTCGCCGCCGGCGATGGCCAGGACGGGAACCGAGAGAGTGGCCACGGTGGGCACCGAGTCGGGTCGCGTGGCCAGGCCTGCCTGCACGGCCGCCAGGGCCTCCGCGGTGAGCATCATACGGGCCCGCAATTCGGTCACGATTTCGGGACGGTGCTCACGGGCGGTTGTTCCGATCAACGTCTGGGCCATGCCGTCAAAGAGCGCCGCGCTGCCGCCCGAGCGCGCCTGGGCGATAGTGGCGGCGCGCTTGCTCAGGTTGTCCGTTGCGTCCGGCTGCGGCTTGGAGCAGGCAAAGGCCAGCCCGCGCACCCGTTCAGGAGCCTGACGCCAGATTTCCAAGAGTACATAGCCGCCGATTGAGCAGCCGGCAAAAAGCGCCGTGGGCACCTCCAGATGGTCCAGCAGTGTGAGAACGTCAGCAGCCAGCTGCGCGATGGTCAGCACGGGTGCGTCGGGAACCAGCGCAAAGCCGCCCACCGGCAGGTCTCCCAACTCCGAGCCGCCATGCCCGCGTAGGTCGGGAACAATGGCGCGCACACCGGCTAGATCTTCGGTCAGCGGCCGCCAGTACTCCCCATCGAGGGGCGTAGGATGCAGAAAAACCACCGGCAAACCCACCCCAGTCTCGCGAAAGGCCAGCCTTGCCCCATCCGCCATGTAGGAACTCTTCATAGCAAGAGAATACGCCCAGAGTACGCGATTTTTTGAGCGCGCAAGTTTTTGTTTTAGAGCCGATTTGTGAGAAAGCCGTACAGCCGCCAATTTTCAGGGCAGCGGAAGCTGCTCCTCGGGAATGCCCAGCCAGCCGGCCATGTAGGCCACGGCCACCAATCCACAAGAAAAAATCAGCCCGACGACTGTGAAGATGCGGACCAGCGCCACATCCCAGCCGTAGGCCTGCGCCACGCCGATGCAGACCCCGGCGATCTGGCGGCCTACGATGGGACGAACCAGCCGCCTGCCGGGAATGGCCATGGTGCCGGCAACGGGCGCGCCGCAGTTGGAACAGAAGCGCGCGTTCATTGGCAATTCAGTTCCACAGCGTTGACAAAAGAGCGCCATAGTCCTTTCTCCCTGTTGATCCGACCCTGAACGATTGAAAAGAAGCTATATGTCCAGGTTCTTCACGTCCAGCGCATTGTCCTCGATGAACTTGCGGCGCGCCTCGACGTCTTCGCCCATCAGCGTGGTGAAGATGGCTTCGCATTCGGCGATGTCTTCCAGCTTGACCTGGAGCAGGGTGCGCCGCTCGGGGTCCATCGTGGTCTCCCATAGTTGCGTGGAGCTCATCTCGCCCAGCCCCTTGTAACGCTGCACCGAGTAGTCCTTCTTGCCCTGTTCGACGATGTGGGCGAACAGTTCCCTGGCGGTCTGCTTCTCGACCGGCTCACGTGAAATGCGGACGGCGCGGCGGGCCTGCTTGGCCTCGGCCTGCACCTCGGCGCTTTCAGGGGCAGCGCCGGCTTCGGCGCCCTCTGTCTCGCCGGGTTCAGCATCGGAACTGGCTTCAATCCCGGTTTCAGAGCTCGCCTCGACAGCAGCGGCAGCCTTGGTCGCGTACTCGATGAGGAACGGCGGTTCCAGAAACTCTTTAATGAGGATGTATTTGGACATCATCTGCTTGAACTCAGGGCTGGAGGCCAGTGCCCAGTCGATGCCGCGGGTGGCGCCCTGCGCGTCAGTAAAGCAGACGGACCAGGTGTGGTGCTCCTCATCCTCGACCGGCTCGCTGAGCGATTTGAAGCCAAACTCGTCGGCCAATCCGGCCAGTTCGGCGTACAACTGGGCCAGCTTGGGTGGGACCTCGTTCTCGGATTTCGAGGCGAAGTCGGCGCGATGGACCAGTTCGGCGCGGGCCAGCAACTCCGTCAGTTTTTCATTGCGAATGCGCTTGTCCACCCTCTCGACAAAGCCCAGGTACTCATTCAGCGTGGCCATGAAGCGGATCAGGCCGGGGCCTTCGATGCGGCTGGCGTTTTCGCCGTGGCTGACGATCATCCCCTCCGAGGCGCGGTTGACCATCACCTTCACAAACTCGCGCTCGTCCTTGATGTACTGCTCGAAGCGGCCCTTCTTGATCTTGAACAGCGGCGGCTGTGCGATGTAGATGTTGTCGCGCTTGATCAGTTCCGTCATGTGGCGGAAGAAAAAGGTCAGCAGCAGGGTGCGAATGTGCGAGCCGTCGACGTCGGCGTCGGTCATCAGGANNTTGGCGGTGCCGCCGGCGCTTTCGCCCTCGACCAGATACAATTCGCAGCGGTCGGGGTTGCGCTCCGAGCAGTCGGCCAGCTTGCCGGGCAATCCGCCGCCGTCGAGCGCTCCTTTACGTCGCGTCAAGTCGCGGGCCTTGCGGGCGGCCTCGCGGGCGCGCGAGGCTTCGATCGCCTTGTTGATGATGCGCTTGGCGATGGGCGGATTCTGCTCCAGAAACGCGCCCAGCCGCTCATTGACAAAGGCCTGTACCGTGCCGGCGATGTCGGAGTTCAGCTTACCTTTGGTCTGGCCCTCGAACTGCGGCTGCGGCAGCTTGACGCTGACCACGGCGACCAGCCCCTCGCGCACGTCGTCGCCGCTCAGGTTCTCCTTCATGTCTTTGAAGAGCCCCAACTGCTGGCCAATGGCGTTGATGGTGCGGGTCAGCGAGGTGCGGAAGCCGGAGAGATGCGAGCCGCCGTCGACGGTGT
>PMPH01000029.1:0-163 GCA_003161045.1 Acidobacteriaceae bacterium | reverse complement strand
AGGAAGGCCATCTCGCGCAGCCGCTGGGCCAGCGTGTCGTAGTTGAACTCGGTGACGGTGAAGATCGACTTGTCGGGCAGGAAATGGACCTTGGTTCCGCGCCTCTTGCTGGTACCGACCTGGCGCAGCTCGCTGACCGGTGCGCCGCAACTGAAGTCCATCT
>PMPH01000153.1 GCA_003161045.1 Acidobacteriaceae bacterium | reverse complement strand
GCCGCTGATGCTCACCAGGCCGACGCCGCTCAACTGCGAAAGCTTGGGCGCCAGCCGTGTGTCGACAAGATCCTCCACCTGCGACAGCGGCATGGAGTTGGAGGTGATGGCGAGCGTTAAAACGGGAGCATCGGCCGGATTTGTCTTGCTATAAACCGGCGGAGAGGGAAGATTCGAGGGCAGAAGGCTCTGCGAAGCGTTAATTGCGGATTGAACCTCTTCTTCCGCGATGTCGATGTTCAAGGCGAGGCCGAACTGGAGCACGATGACAGACGATCCGCCGGAACTGATCGAGGTCATCTGGCTCAGCCCCTGCAGTTGGCCGAATTGCCGCTCCAAAGGCGCAGTTACCGTAGTCGCCATCACATCCGGGCTGGCGCCTGGATAAAAGGTGAGCACCTGGATGGTGGGATAATCTACCTCCGGCAAGGCAGAGACCGGCAATTGAGTATACGCAACGATACCCACTAGCAGGATTGCGGCGATCAACAGCGCCGTCGCGACGGGTCGCTGAATGAAGGGCCTGGACGGATTCAAGGCGTATTGCCCCCAACGGTATTTGCCGGAGGCGCCTGCTTTGCCGCAACCACCGGGCTCCCCTCCTGCAGCTTGTCAAAGCTGCTGGTGGCCACAACCTCGCCGGGGTTGATTCCTTCCACTTCTGTCATGCCGCCGTCGGCAACCCCCGTCTTGATGTTGCGCACGGTCGCTGTCCCATTCGCAATCACATAGAGGAATGCCACTTGTCCGTTGTGTTGAACGGCGTTGGTGGGAACCAGCGTGACTCCGTCGAGTGTGTTGACCAGCAGTCTGGTGTTCACAAACTGGTTAGGGTACAAAGCGCCGTTCTTGTTATCAAAGAGGGCGCGCAGTTTCACCGTGCCAGTCGTGGTGTCGATCTGGTTGTCGATGCTCTGCAACTTGCCTGATGCGATCTTGGCGGTCTGGGCGCGATCCCATGCCTCGACGGGCAGCGTATGCATTTGCCACATCCGCGCTTGCACCTGTCCCAGGCTGTCCTCTGCAAGTGTGAAGATCACGGTGGTGGGCTGAACCTGCGTAATGACCACCAGCACGGTGGTTCCCGTTGCCTGCACCACGTTTCCGGGGTCCACCAGACGAAGACCGACCCGGCCAGCAATAGGCGCGGTAATGTGGCAGAAGCTGAGCTGGACCTGGTCGTAATTCACCGTGCCCTGGTCGTTTTTGACCGTGCCCTGGTCCTGCAACACGATCTTCGCCTGGTCGTCGAGCAACTGCTTTGGGATCCCGTTGCGCGCCCATGCCGCGCGATAGCGGTCCAGGTCCATCCGGGCCTGCGCCAACACATTTGTGTCACGCGCCAGCGCGCCCTCGGCCTGCATCAGTTGCGCCTGGTAGGGGCGCGGATCGATGTCGATCAGCGCCTCCCCTTTGCGCACCAGTTGCCCTTCGCTGTAATGCACTGCAGTCAGCACTCCGCTTGCCTGCGCGGTAATGGAGGCGGTGTAGACCGGAGTCGCGGTGCCAATTGCATCGAGGTAGACGCCGATGTTCCCCTTGGTGGCGGTGGCCAGAGTGGCACTCACGGAAGGCTTTGCTTTGGCCAAGGCACGCTTGGCAGCCGCTTCCTTGGCGTTGTTGTTATGGATGACCGCGAAGACGATCACACCCAGGAGCAGCAGAAGAAGCAGGCTTGTCCACAGAATCCAACGCTTTCGATACCAGGGAGGCGGCGGAGACAACTGGTGATCTGCGCCGACGTGCTGAACATCCAATTGGTCCTCGCTTCCAGACATGCGTGACTCCGCTTTCAAGTGCACTTCAGAGGGCGCTTGTCACAGATTACGAAATTATGGGACGATTGTATGCCCCGTTTTGCTCATTCAAAAAGCGCCTACAGAGGCGTCAAACCCGATTCCAGCGTGAACAAGATTATGTGGCAAGTTCTGATCCCCTGTCCAGCGGTAGCCCAACCGCACAACTATGCCGCCCTTCGGAGCAGGCAAGACCTTTTTGCCCGTTTCTTCGCACTTTCTTCCCGTTTCCGTGCCTGGCGCTTGCTCGAATGTTGATATGAGCAAAGTACAACAGACACGAGCCTAAGCCCAACGCGATAATGATAAGCGCTTGAGTGTAATCGCCCTCGAATGGGGGAAGTCTGCACCTAATGTCACGCCACATCTCCCTGAGGAGCCTCTGCACAAGTTCGCCAACCTGATTCAGCTTGGATAAAGTTGAATCAGGTAGGAGAACACGATGCGGCAGCTCACTTTTGCGAACCAGTCGAGCTTTGAGAAGTATGCACGGAAGAGTCGTCGAGAAGAGTTTTTAAACCTGATGACCGCAGTGGTTCCGTGGCGCGAACTGGAAGCATTGATCGAACCGCACTATCCCAAGGCAGGCAACGGCCGCCAGCCAGTGGGCCTCTCGATCATGCTGCGCGTTTACTTTCTGCAGCAGTGGTTTAATCTTTCCGATCCCGGCGCCGAGGACGCGCTCTACGAGTCGCCCGTGCTGCGGCGCTTCGCCGGGGTGGATCTTCCACCCCACAGACGAAGACCTGTCCGCGGGGGCCCCGGCTGGGTCGCGCGGCAGCCCCCGACGAGACCACGATTCTTCGCTTCCGCCGCCTGCTGGAGCAGCATGAATTGTCCGATCGAGGGGCGGCTCCTTTGTCTCAGGCTCAACTCAGGCCCAAGCCGCGTTAGCTGCCGCCTGAAGCTGAGGCATAGCGGAGGGACGCAGGTAGTGGAGAGTGGTCTCCAAGCTGCTGTGCCCCGCCAGCCGCACCACGTCGCGTGAGTTGCAATGGCCGTGCATCCGGGTAAGGTAGCTCGAACGGAACTTGTGAAGGTATGCGTCACCGCACTCGCTACGTTCGATGCAGCACTTGCACTTCCCACAGTTCAGGCCAGCGGCACGCCAGTCGCTCTTCAGCGCCTTGAGGAATTTGATGTCAGGACGGTCGTTCTTCGTTCCGAATACGAAACGGGTGGCCGGGTTCTTTCCGCGCCATGCGGCATGCTTGGTGATGAGCGATTCAGGCACGGGCACCAGCCGCTCTTCAGAGTCCTTGGGCTTCCAGTTGAGCGACGACTTGAACCGAATCTCAGCAGCCTTGTTCTTCCAGTCGATGTTCTCCCATTCGAGGAAGGCAAGCTCCTCATCACGGAAGCCCCGCTTCCAAAAGGACTCCCACACCAGAGCGTGACGCTCGGATGAAGCAGCGATGAGCTTGGCTACTTCCTCATCGGTATAGACCTCAGGCAGGGTGGTCGGCTCGGACTTCAGCTTCTGGTTCGTTGGCTTGTCGATGAGCTTGTCAGGGTCAACACCAGAGTGACGGAGGAAGCAGCGAACCGTGGTGTAGCGGTTGCTCCGGGTGGTCTTCGCCAAACCCCGAGCTTCCCACTGCGGGTCGAGCCGGATGATGTCCGCTTCCTCAATCTCCTCAGGAAGCAACCTCCCTGACAGGCTCAGCAGCTTGCACAGGTCGTTGGCGACTACGGTATAGAGGGCAACCTTGTCATAGCGACCCACGGCATACTTTACCCAGAAGGTTTCCTTGTACTGCGCAACGGTCTTCTTTGCCTTCTCCGGTTCAGGGAGTTTGACGCCCAACTTGGCGTTCAGGACGTTCAACTGCATCGTGTCCTGCATCTGGCTGAGCGCGGCTTCAGCCCTATCGAGGTCGTCACCTACGGTCGTATACACGGCCTTGTCGCCGACATAGTGGCGAATCTGGTAGCTGCCATTCAGGGCCGGGAACTCCCGACCGTTGTAAAGCATAAAACCGGGCTTGTACCTACCGTTTTTTGACTTGATGAGGTTGCCACGACGCCAGCCGATGCCGCGAGATTTGCATTGCGAACGAGTGCTGCGGGGCGATTAGCCATGTGAGTCTCCAGTAGAGATTGGGTACACTAGAGTTGGCTACCGTACGTCAGAAGCCGTCGCAGGTGTTCTCCGCCTAATACCCAACATTGCAAATACCTAACTAAGCAAAATTTGACTTCTGCCTAAGTTGTTTCCGCTGTGTGGGTTAAGCGACATGGCTAGATTTTCCCTTCTTCGGCACCAAGTAAAGATGCAACTTATTGAAAATAAAGATAAATATTACGAAATCAGCAACCTAAACCACCTCTGAGTTGTTCCCACCGTCCATCTGGATATGCCCAAATAGGCCCTTACGGCTGTTTCCTATTACTAAGCGCAAAATGCATTACCACGAGAAATCTCGCTTCCGGGCCGCGCCGCCGAGTGGCTCACCAACAAACCCGGCGTCTGGGACTTCCGCGAAATCTTCGAGAAGTTGAAAACCTGGCGCCGCCTTTCCCGCATTCTTCAGATTCCCGCTGATCGTCGAAGCATGAAGGATCGTGTGAGACTGCCTTAAAGCTGCTCTATTGAGCAACGGATTTGACGCGGTCACCGGTTCGGAAGCCGGAGCCGGAGATAGGGATGCAGACAGCCGAGGTGTCGTCCACGTCGGTGGCTTTAATAATGCCGATGGAGGTTGTAAGGCGGCGGATGACGTTGCCCGTTTCGGGGTCTTTAATCTCCCGGGAGACCCGGACTACCTCAAGCCGGTCGCCCGCGTTGACACCAGCCTTTCTCCCTACGTTGAGAATGATCTGGCCGCCATCGATGGCGGCTATCAGGCCATCGACGGTGATGGTGCGGACGGATACCCTGGGGGCGTTGGAGACGACATCGGCGGTCAGCTTATCGACGGCAATCTTGACGGCCTCGCCGATGATGGTTTCCTGGAAGTCGCTGCTGCCGAAGTCGACGTTACCGCCGCCCCATCCGTGCCAGCCGCCGCCTCCGCCCAGCAGCGAGGTGCTGGAGCGGGAGGATTCGCCCGCACCCTCGGCCACGCCCAGAATCTCGCCGGTATCCACGTTGACGATCCGGGCGGTAATGCCAACGGTGGCCTTGGACTTGGAGTGGCCCACGCCGCCGATGCCGAAGCCACCCCAGCCGCCTCCTCCGCCGCCAACATTAGTGTTCTTGGTTTCATTGCCGAATTGGGTGATGCTGCCGACAATGATGGCGTCGACGCCCAGCAGCTTGCCGAGTTTGGCGGCGCTGGTGGGGTCGGCGCGTTCCGAGTTGGAGAAGTTCTGTTCGGCCATGATCCTGTCCAGGGCCTTGCGCTCGATGACGGAGAAAGTGCCGTCCTTGACCAGATCGGTGACCAGCAGGTCGGTGATCCCCCTACCTACATCCACGTTGCTGCCGAACAAGGCGGAAGAGGAACTCATCACAGTGGCATAGTCAAAATCGAGCACGGCGATGCGGGGTCTGTGCATGGGCGCAGTTTGCCCTGCGGCCGGTCGCGCCACGATCCCAGCGGCGATGGCCAGAAGAAGTGCCAGAACGGGAAGAGACTTTTTGAAGTTCATGGGTCCTCCTTGATCGGGGATGCAGACCATAACAGGGTTTACCGAATGCTTGAACGCTGTCAAGTTATATTTGCAATGGGTTGGTCATGAATGCGCATGTAGGAATGCGTGATCGGACGCGGCGACCAGCGACAGGCGGAGAGCTGCTCGGGCAGGATCGACGCGTTTTTCCGCACCGGTTTACATACACTTGTCCTGGTGCTCGTTTGCCTTTGATCAGATTGCCCTGCCTGTAGCCTGGCCAGCCGCTTCAGTCAGAGCCTCGATGGGAAGTTGAGCGCGAAACGGGAAAAAGGCAATTTTGGCGCAAAAAAAGGCGGCACGAACGGTCTAGCTGTTCGTGCCGGGAGGCCAGTGACGCAAACCACTTCCAGCCTCGGTGGCAGCAAACTCGGCCGCCTCCTCAACTGGAATATATACACCATAGCATAGATTCAGAAGAAAGCAAATACAATAATCGAAATTTTTTAAATTTAATCGGCCAGCAATTTCCAAAAACGGCTCAGAGCCTGAACAAAGCGGTGGCATGGAGGATTTAAGGAGAGAATCGGCCGTGCGACGAAGCCATGCAGACATCCGCAAACTACTAATAATAATAAACTTACATGACATTTTAGCGTCCACTTCCGCTTTGTCCGGCTGGCTCAAGGCAAAAGCTGCCGCCGCTCAGGCGCTTGCTACAGGGTTAGCAGCACGCTGACGACCTGGAAGTCCGTCGCAAAACCAGACAACAGAAGGCGCAGAACCAGTATGAATGCTCCAAAATCCAGATTTACGGATTTCAGGGAGCGTGCGTCAGCTAGCAAAGCTGGACGCGAAGCGGGGGGCGGCCCTGGCGACGTCAGGCCAGCCGGTCGGCGGCGGCCGCCAGGTCGAAATCCTTCGCGTGAATGGCGGATCGCGAGTTGGCCGCAACCCCTACGGTTTTTGCTGGCGGGCGCGCCGGGCCGCGGCCCAGCCTTCTTTGACGACCTGGCGGGCCCGGCCCACGGCCAGCGCGCCGGCGGGTACGTTTTTGGTAATGCAGGAGCCAGCGCCGATGTAGGCTCCATCCCCCACCTCGACCGGCGCCACCAGCGTGGAATCGCTGCCCACGAAGGCGTCCTTGCCGATGAGCGTGGTGAGCTTGCGAACGCCGTCATAGTTGCAGGTGATGGTCCCGGCGCCGATGTTGGTTCTCTCGCCCACCTCGGCATCGCCTAGGTAGGTGAGGTGGTTAGCCTTGGCGCCTTTGCCCAGCTTCGTCTTCTTGGTTTCGACAAAGTTGCCCACATGGGCCTCCTCGCCGATCTCGCTGCCCGGACGCAGGTGCGCGAAGGGGCCGATTTTGGCGCCATTGGCTACCGTGCTTTCAGCCAGCACACAGGACTGGAGCACCAGCACATTGTCGCCCAGCGTACAGTCTTCGATCACCGTGTAGGAGCGGATCAGGCAGTTGGCGCCGATCCTGGTGCGGCCCAGCAATTGCACAAACGGCTCGATCACCGTGTCGGCCTCGACCTCGACCCCGGCGTCGATGACGCAAGTGTCGGGCCGGAAGATGGTCACGCCCTGGGCCATCAGCCGGCTGGCCGTCCTTGCGCGCAGCGTCGCGTCCAGCGCCACCAGTTCGGCGATGGTGTTGGCGCCAAGCACCTCCACCGGCTCAGCGGCCTGAATGGCGGTTACGCGCTCGCCGGCCGAGCGCAGTAGGCCGGCCATGTCGGTGAGGATTACCTCCTGGTTGGCGTTGTCGGCGTCAAGGCGGTCAAGATGCGCCAGCAGGGGTGCAGTGCGAAAGGCGTAGATCCCGGAGTTGATCTCGCGCAGCGAGTGCTGCCCGGCAGACAGCGCCTTCTGCTCGACGATGGCCTCGACCTCGGCGGACGCAGGCGATTTGCGCAGGATGCGCCCGTAGCCCGTAGGGTCATCGGGCGTGGCCGTCAGAATGGTCATCGCCGCCTGCTCGGCCTGATGAAAGCGCCAAAGCCCCTCGATGGTCTCGGGCCGGATCAGCGGCACGTCGCCGGAGAGCACCAGAGTGTTCTCGTAGCCGGCGATGGCCTGGCGGGCGCATTGGATGGCGTGGCCGGTGCCGCGCTGGTCGGTTTGCTCGACGAAGCGAACGCCCGAGGCGGCAACCGCGGCCTTCACCCGCTCCGCCTGGTGGCCGACGACGACAAAAATCTCGCTCGGCGCCACGATGCGGCTGGCAGCGGCGATTACGTGCGCCACCAGCGGCTTGCCGCCGATCTCGTGGAGCACCTTGGGCCGTTGCGACTTGAGACGGGTTCCCTTGCCCGCCGCCATGATAACCACCGCCAGCTTCATATTCGATTCCACTTCACAACTCCTCAAGGAATGGACTTTCGGCAGGAATAAAGCAGATTTCCACCCGATTTTCAGCTTTCAGAGAGCGAAAAGACAATCCGCGCTCACTCTTCCAAGCTATTGCTCTTGACCGGGCAGGGTCAAACCGGCGGCGCGGGAGCGGCCAGAAACAGCGTCGGGCCGGGCGCGGTTGAGCATCCGGCCCGGCAATCAGGGGGAGGGGTGATTCAGTCAGCATTTTCAAGGCTGCTGTAATGTTAGTTTGATGAACTCACGTGGCTTTTTCCCTCTGGGGTCCCCGGCGACAGGTCTTCGTCGCTGGGGTGGAAGTAAAAGCCACCGTTCACACTCTCTGCTATAGCACGTTAACCCTGAAAATGCTCTAAGCCCGGTACGGCGCCGGAGTCAGCGAGTGGGCGCGGCGCGCACCGCCCAGCCGGTTGACCTGCTGAGTTTCATTGCCGATCTGGAATCGGCGGATGATCCCGTCCAGATTTGCAGCCAGTTCAGAGAGGTTCTTGCAGGCCGCGGCGGCCTCTTCGGCGGCCTGTGAGTTTTCGGTCGACAGATGCGAAATTTGGCTGGCGGACTCGGCAATCTCGCCTGAGGCCGCGGTCTGCTCGGTGGCGGCCGTGGCGATCAGGTGAATCTGACCCTCCACCTCTTTGGACGACATGATGATCGACTCCAGGCTGGCAAAGGCTCCGGCCGTCTCGTTCAACCCGGCTTCCACCGTGCTGCGGCTTTGCGACATCACCTGCAGAGTGTCCCGCGCCTCCTCCTGGATGGTGCGTATCGTGCTGGCGATCTCCTCGGTAGCTCCCTTGGTGCGCTCGGCCAGGCGGCGCACCTCGCCAGCCACTACGGCAAAGCCCCTTCCCTGTTCACCGGCGCGAGCCGCCTCGATGGCCGCATTCAACGCCAGCAGGTTGGTCTGTTCGCTGATCTCCTGGATCACGCTGACCACCTTGCCGATCTCCTCGGAGCGCTGGGCCAGCGAGGTCATCTTCTCTTCCACCGAACTGGTAGCCGTGGCAATCTGCTGCATGGTGTTGGCAGCGGCCTGCATTACCTCTCCGCCCTGATTGGCCATTTCAGCCGACTCGCGGCTGGAGGATGAGGCGGCTTCGGAGTTGCGGCTGATCTCGGCGATAGTGGCCGTCATCTCCTCGGCCGCCGCCGCTATCTGGTTGATTTTGCTGGCCTGCGCCTGAGTATTATCACTGGTCTGCTCAGACCGTACGCTCAGTTCCTCGGCTGCGGAAGAAAGTGTATCCACCCCCTGCGCCACCGACTGCAACACGCCCCTCATGGAAGTTACGGTGGCATTCAATGCGCCTGAGAGCCGTCCCAGCTCATCTTCACTCAGCACCTCGACCGACGCCGTCAGATCCTTCCCGGCGACCTGTTCGAGAGCCGCGGTGGCTGCCAGGATAGGCTCCACAATCAAACGCGTCAGAATCAGCCCCACGCCGGTGCACAGAACCGTCACCAGCGCCATGATGCCCATCGCCAGCCAGCGCAATACCGTGTTGGCGGCGTCTAGCTGTTCGCCATCGAGGGAGCTTCGCTGGCCATAAAGGCCGGTCAGGGCCACCGCCGAATCGAGTGAATGGTTAAAGCTGCCCAGCAGTTGCTGTTCCCGCTTCGCGGGGATGGTCATGTCCTTTTGCCGGGAGGCAGAAAACTCGCTCATGATCGCGCCGCTTTGGCTCAGATAGCCGTCAAAATCCTTCACTGTGGCCTGGAACTGCTCCTGTTCCCGCGGGTCAGCGCTCAGGGACTCGAATCTTTGCCTGGCCGCCTGATATTTTTCCAGCGCGTCGGCGCGCATGGGAGGGTACTGGGCCGTACACGCGCTGTCAGAGCAGAGCAGTGAGGCCAGCTCCACGCGGCGGATGGTCTGCATCTGGCCACGCATCTCCGTGATGGCTTGCGCGGCCGGAAGCGCGCGTTCCGTAAGATCCTGGGTCAGCGTATTGATTCTGTAAAGCCCAATCAGGGCGCCGATTCCCTGTAAGAGGCATAGCGTACAGATCAACCCAAAGGCGAAGGCGAATTTGCGAGAAAGTGGCAGGTTTCTCAGGATAGACTTCATTTCGTACGTCCCTCCGTGGTGCGATTCCAAGCACTTTCGTAAAAAGGGCCCGAGCGCATGGGTGATTCTTCGGCAAAAAAAGGCGTTTCTATAGCCACTGTTTCAAAGGGTTACAACCATCGCGCGGGAACCCGAACATAAACCGCGGCCAGGCTGTCTTTTGAGCGAAGCCCGATGCGCGGCAACGAGGTTTTAGAGCATTTCCGGAAGGTACACAAGTCCTTTTNNGGACCCCGTTAAGAAAAAAGCCGCTTGCGTGCGGGTTTCGGAAGAATGCCGGTTGGGGCAGGGAGCCCTGGGGTTGCCTGTCGCGTATCCTCAATAAAGCCAAGGAGAACCGGCCATGAGCA
>PMPH01000117.1 GCA_003161045.1 Acidobacteriaceae bacterium | reverse complement strand
GCTGGCTAGGGCAGCGGTCGCTGATGCCGCTGGGTTGTTGCGAACTGGAGCTGGCCTACCCGCCGGCCAAGGTCTCTGATCCCGCCGAGCGCATCGCGGCGGCCAACGGGCAATTTCTGCTGATCGCGCGCGAGGCCTACCGGCGGCTGGGTGGCCACGCCGCAGTGGCTGGGAATGTTCTGGAAGACGTGGAACTGGCGGTGCTGGCCAAGCAGCGCAAGCTGGGGTTGCGCTTCCGCTACGCCGACGATGCCGTGGCCACGCGCATGTACCGCTCGACGGCGGCGATGATCGAGGGCTGGACCAAGAATCTGGCGCTGCTTTTCGACAATTGCCTGGCGCTGGCCCTCTGGCGTCTGCTCGACATTGGCCTGCTGGTGGGCTTGCCGGTGCTGGCCCTCTGGCTGTGGAAGGCCCATTTTGCCGTGCATTCGCTCGAATGGCTGGCCGCGGGCTGGGTGCTGGCCCTGCTGTGGGTGCGCAACCTCTTCCGCTTCTATGGCCGCGTGGCCAAGTCGAATTTTCCGTTTCTCGATTGCGCTCTGGCGCCGCTGGGGCTGCCGCTTTTTGTCGCGCTGCTCGGCCGCAGTTGGTTCCAGCACAAGATTCTGAAGCGCGTAAGCTGGAAGGGCAGGAGCTACGCGGGATAGAGCAGCTCAGAAGAAGAAGCCTTGGCTGGGGTTCATGCATCTGCTCCAATGAGGAATGGAAATGGTCTATCTGACGCGGCGGGCGACATTTTCCGCCTCGCACTACTATTGGAACCCGGCTTGGACGGCGGAGAAAAACGAGCAGGTCTTCGGCCGCTGCGCCAATCGCAACGGGCACGGGCACAACTACACGCTGGAGGTCACGGTGGCCGGCGAGGTGGACCCGGTGACCGGCTTTGTCGTTGATTTGAAGTGGCTCAAGGGCGTGATCGAGCGCGAGGTCCTGGACGCCTGGGACCATCACCACCTGAATCTTGACGTTGCCGAATTTGCCGCGCCCGAATTTGCCGCGCCGGAGTTGGCTCCAGCTACCGGTGTGGGGCTGATTCCGACCACGGAGAATCTCGCCATTACGGCCTGGAGGCGGCTTGAGCCCGCAATCTCCGCAGCGGCGGCGGAGGCGGCCGCGAAGGGAGCTTCTGGCGGCGCGCGATTGAGCCGGGTGCGCGTCTACGAGACGCCGGAGATCTTCGCCGAGTACCGGGGCGGCCTATGATCGCCAGCTTCCAGCCCGATAGCCCCGGCTCCTCGCCTGACAAAGCTGTTTCCTCGCCTGCCAGAGCCGGGAGGGCCTACTTTGGCCGCCGCTACCTGGTGAGCGCCAGCCACCGGCTGCACACCGATGCGCTCCCGGCGGAAGAAAACCGGGCCGTGTACGGAAAGTGCAACAACCTCCACGGCCACGGGCACAACTACATGGTGGAAGTGCTGGTGCGGGGCGTGGTGGACCCGGAGACCGGCATGGTGGTGAATCTGGCCGTGCTCGATGAGCGGGTGCGGGCGCGGGTCGTTGAGCGGTTCGATCACGCCAACCTCAATCTGGACCCGCTGTTTGCGAATTGCGTTCCGACGACCGAGAATCTATGTAGGGTTATCTTCGGATTGTTGAAGGACGCGCTGCCCGTCGGCGAACTGGAGCATGTGCGGGTGGAGGAGACGGAAAACAATTTCTTTGAGTTTTGCGGCGAGTGAGTTTTGAGGACCGTGCAGTTTGAGGGTCATAGAGTTGATCGGGATTCGTGGAGTTGATCTGAGCTCCGAATTGAGGTGCGTGGCTTCCCGCCCTGGCCGCAATGAGTCAAACCGCGGCTTCTTCGGCTTCGCTCAGAATGACAGCGAGGGTGGGGCGCCCAGTAATTTTTGCGTGCAGGAGTGAAGAACAAATGCGGGTTCCCTTCGGCTTAGCTCAGGGCAGGCTTTCGACTCCGCTTCGCTACGCTCGGGCCGCTCGGAGTGACGTACAAATCAGCTCAGAATGACAGATGAATCGGAAGGTACTACGGCCCAATTCCCCTGGGCGGAAAGATGAGGACAATGGCGCAGCCAGTGGCAGTGAGCAAGTCAATTCGCAAAGCGGCGGCAGTGAGTGAAGGGCTGAGTGAATTCAGCACCGAGGAGATCTACCGCGAGATTATCGGCCGCCTGGGCGAGGATCCCAACCGCGCGGGCTTGCTGGCCACGCCGGGGCGCGTGGAGAAGTCGATGGCCTACCTGACCAAGGGCTACGCCGAGGATCCGGCGCAAATCCTGCGCGGAGCGCTCTTTGACGAAGACTACGACGAGATGGTGATCGTCAAGGACATTGAAATCTTCTCGCTCTGCGAACACCACCTGCTGCCTTTCTTCGGCAAGGTCCACGTGGCCTACATTCCCCAGGGCAAGGTCATCGGGCTGAGCAAGATTCCCCGCCTGGTCGAGGTCTTTGCGCGCCGCTTGCAGGTGCAGGAGCGGCTCACCCGGCAGATTGCCGACGCCATCCAGGAGGCGATTGCTCCGCAGGGCGTGGGGGTGGTCATCGAGGCGCGCCACCTGTGCATGATGATGCGCGGCATCGAGAAGCAGCACTCTTCGACCGTAACCTCGGCGATGGTGGGCTGCTTCCGCCAGAAGGAGACGCGCTCGGAGTTCCTGGAACTGGTGCGGCAGCCCGGAACTGGTGGAGTGTGACCGGGCAGACTGTGACGGGCGAGGCTGTGACCGGGCAAGGGGAGTCAGTGGCCAGTTCCGCTCAGCCAAGACTGTCTCGTTCAGCCAAGATTGCCCCGCTGAGCTAAGACTGCCCCTTTCAGCCAGAAAAATGCTCGTTCAGCCAGGAAATGCCCCTTTCAGCTACAGTGAATAGGTGAACGGGCTACTTGTGATCGACAAACCGGCTGGCATGACCAGCCACGATGTGGTGGGCTGGCTGCGCCGGGTGACCGGCGAGCGCTCCATCGGCCACCTGGGAACGCTGGACCCCATGGCCACCGGCGTTCTGCCGCTGCTCATGGGCAAATTTACCCGTCTGGCGCAGTACTTTTCCTCGGCTGAAAAGAGCTACACCGGGACGATTCGCTTCGGTTTTGCCACCGACACCTACGACGCCGAGGGCCAGCCTGCCGGGCCGGACCTCTTTCCCGGCCTCGATCCGGCACTGACGCTCGACCGGGTTCGCGCGGCGGCCGCTCGCTTCCACGGCGAGATGCAGCAGATGCCGCCGCCCTACTCCGCCAAAAAAATTGCCGGAACGTCGGCCTACAAGCTGGCCCGCGAGGGCAAACCGGTGGAATTGAAGGCGGCGCGGGTTCTTATCTCCAGCTTTGAAATCACCGCGCTCGACGGGGCCGAGGCCAGCTTCACGATGGTCATCAGCGCCGGTGGCTACGTGCGCTCGGTAGCCCACGAACTGGGCCAGGATCTGGGCTGCGGGGCTCATCTGAGCAGCCTGCGGCGCACCCAGGCCGGGGTTTTCACGCTCGATGAGGCGCACACGCTGGAGGAGTTGCAACCGCTGGCTGGGAACCTCGAGGCGCTGGAGACTTTTTGCGTCCATCCGCGCAATCTGTTGCCGGAGATGCCCTCGGTCACGGGCGACGCATGGGCTCTCGGGCGGCTGCGCAACGGCGCGCAGGCCAACCTGCCGGAGTTTTCCCGCGCGCCTCTGGTGAAAGTCTTCGCCAGCCAGCGTGAACTGGTGGGGATTGCGCAAAGAGTGGCGGGAACGCTCTTTCAGCCGGTGGTGGTGATGGGGTAAAGGCAGCTTCTAGCTTCCAGCCTGTGCCGTCCGGCCAAAATGCTCACTATTCGCTTGATTTTTCGCTTCTCGCAGCCTGCGTTGCGAACGTACGGAAAGCTGTGCCCATCGTGGCACAGACAATTTAGAGCGGCTCTCCAGTTCACGTAGCGTTATTGGTGGCGCGGAAGGTGGCTTTTTCTTAAGGAAAAAGCACTCCGCGGTAGTGGTTCCCCTCTACAACAACTGGAGAACCGCTCTATGCGCCTCGACCCAGGGAAAAGCTCAGGCTTTCTGAAGGCCCCGCTTTCCCAGGTCCCAAAATCGGGACCTGGGGCACCCACACTCAGTCGGCGGGCTTTTAGCTGACCCCTGATCCCTGACTTAAAAGTCCTCGGTGAATTCGACCGTGGGCAGAACGTCGTCTTCGCGGGCCATCCAGACGTAGAGGGTGGGCAAGAGAAAGACGCCGATGACCAGATTGGCCAGCAGGCCTCCGACGATGACGATGGCGAAGGGCCGTTGCGAGTCCGAACCAATCGCGTGCGACAGCGCGGCGGGCAGCAGGCCCAAGGTGGCCACCAGCATGGTCATCATAATGGGCCGCAGGCGCAGCACCGCGCCCTCGACGGCGGCCTCGACGATGTGCTCACGGGTGACCTCTTCCATGCCCTTGCGGCGGGCGCGCAACTGGTTGATGTAATCGAGCATGATGACGCCAATTTCGACCGAGACGCCGAAGAGAGCCAGGAATCCGACCGCTGAGGAGACGGAAAAGTTGGTGTGGGTGATGAACAGCGCCAGCGGGCCTCCGACCGAGGCCATCCCAACCGAGACGAGAATCAGCGCGGCCCACTTGTAGGAGCGGAACATGGTGTAAAGAATGAGGAAGATGGCCAGCACGGTGACGGGAATGACGATGGCCATGCGGCGGTTGGCGCGCTGCTGGCTGGCGATTTCGCCGGCCCATTCGAGATGGTAGCCGGTGGGCAGCTTGACGTTCCTGTTGACCTTGCCGATGGCCTCCTCGACGGTTGAGCCCAGGTCGCGCCCTCGTACCGAGTACTTGATGGCGATATAGCGCTGGCCGCCCTCGCGGTTGATCTGCTCGGCGCCGTCGGTGGTGGAGATTTTGGTCAATTGCGCCAGTGAGACGCGTTCACCGGAGGGCGCGAGCAGGCGGATATTCTCGATGGCCTCACGGGTCGAGCGGTACTGCTGCTGATAGCGCAGCGTGACGTCGTAGCGGGCCTCGCCCTGCTGCACCTGGGTGAGGGCGTTGGAGCCGGCGGCGGTCTGGATGGCGTCCTGAATGTCGGCCACGTTGATGCCCCAGCGGGCGGCGGCGGCGCGATCGACGGTGCAGTTCAGGTTAGGCTGGCCGACGATGCGGAAGATGCCCAGATCTTCGACGCCCTTGACCGAGGCCATCTGGGCCTGAATCGCTTCGGCAGTGTGTTCGAGGGCGCGCAGGTCGTCGCCGTAGAGTTTGACGGCCAGTTCGCCCTTGACGCCGCTAACGGCCTCCTCCATGTTGTCGGAGATGGGCTGGGAGTAGTTCCAGATGACGCCGGGAAACTGCGAGAGCTGTTTGTCGATGGCGGCGATCAGCTCTTCCTTGTGCTGGTGGAGGACGGGTCGCCATTGCTTTTTGGGCTTGAGGTCGACAAAGTACTCGGTGTTGAAGAAGCCGGCCGTGTCGGTGCCGTCATCGGGGCGTCCGGTCTGGCTGACGACCTGGGTGACCTCGGGGAAGCTGGCCATTACCACCCGCGCCTGGTTGGTGAAGTCGACCGAGGCGGTGGGGCCCTCGCTGGGCGGCAGCGTTCCGCGCACCCAGATGGAGCCTTCGTCAAGGTGGGGCAAAAACTCCGAGCCGATGGGGCCGCCCACGGTGAGATAGACGGCGACGGCGAAGAGGAAGACGGCAATGCCCAGAGTCCAGTTGCGATGAAGAATGGCCGCGCGAACGGCGGTGCGATAGTGGCCGGTAAGCCAGTCCATGAGCGGGTTCTTCCACTCTTTTGCGCCCTTGCGGAAGAAAAAGCTGGCCATGACCGGCGCGACGAGGATGGCGAAGACCAGCGCGCCGAGCAGCGCAAAGCAGACGGTCCAGGCCATCGGCTTGAAGAGCCGGCCCTCGACGGCTTGGAGGGTGAAGATGGGCAGGTAAGAGGCAATGATGATGCCGCGGGCAAAGAAGACTGGGCGCAGCACCTCGTGTGCGGCGCTGCGAATCTCTTGCGCGGGGGTGTGGGTTTCGCCCTGGTGCGAGAGATGGCGGACAATGTTTTCGATCATCACCACCGAGCCATCGACGACCATGCCGAAGTCCAATGCGCCCAGGGAGAGCAGGTTGGCGGGAATGTGCGAGAGATCCAGGCAGATGGAGGCGAACAGCAGCGCGAAGGGAATGGTGAGCGCGACAATGATCGCGCCGCGCACATTGCCCAGGAAGAGGAAAAGAATGATGGAGACCAGGATCATGCCCGTGCCCAGATTGTCTTCCACGGTCTTGACCGTGAATTTGACCAGGTCGGAGCGGTCGAGGAAGGGCACAACCTTCACGCCCCTGGGCAGAATGCCGGGGTGGTCCTTGTCTCCGTTGAGCTTGCTGACCTCCTGGTGAATGCCAACGAGGACGGGGTCTGAGTCGTCGCCCTTCTGCAGCGCCACGATGCCTTCGACGGTGTCGGGATTGTCGACAATCGTGCCGTCAGACCGGTGCGTGGATTTGCCGATCTGGCCGAGGCGAATCTTGGCGCCTTGCGCGACGGTGGCGATGTCCTTGATCTTGATGGCCGCGCCGTTCTGGGTTTTGACGACGGTGTTCTCGATGTCCTGGACGCTGGTGAAGAGGCCGACAGATTGGACGTTGATCTGCTGGGCGCCTTGTTCAATAAAGCTGCCGCCGCCGTTGGTGTTGTTGTTCGAGATCTGCTGCTCGACCTGGGCAATCGACAACCCATGGGAGACCAGCTTTTCAGGATCGAGCCGGATCTGGTACTCCTTGGTGGGTCCGCCGAAGCTGGAGTCATCGACCACGCCCGGCACGCTCTTGAAGTCTTTTTCCAGCGTCCAGTCTTCGAGCGACTTCTTCTCCATCACGTCATAGGAGGGGTTGGTGCTTTCAACGGTGTACCAGAAGATCTGGCCGACGGGGCTCCAGTCGGTGCCCATCTGCGGCGTGAGATTGGCGGGCAGGATGACCTGGCCGAGCCGCTCCAGCACGTGCTCGCGATTCATGTCGCTGGTGGAGTCGTCGTCGAAGATGAGCATCAGGCTAGAGAGACCGGCCAGCGTGGTGGAGCGCAGATGGGTGAGATGGGGAATGCCGGCCATCTGGATTTCGACCGGCACGGTGACCTGGCGCTCGATCTCTTCGGCGCTGCGGCCCGGCCACTGGGTGAGGATCTGCACGTAGTTGTTGGCTACGTCGGGGTAGGCCTCGACAGGCAGACTGCGAAAGCTGACAATGCCCCAGGCGGTGAGCACCACCACGCCGCCGAGGACCAGCCAGCGGTTTTTGAGCGCGAAATCGACGAGTGCGCGAATCATTTAATGGAACCTCAGATCGATCTTGTTCTTCAACTCAGATTTCCCCAGGGGCTAAAGCCCGCGTCGATTCGATTGGCCTTGCGGCACGGCTCAAGCCGTGCCTGATACAAGACTGGTGATAGAAACGCGCATTACTGGTTCCCCGCGGTTTCAAGCAGCAGCGCATTGCCGACCACCCGCTGGCCGGGCGCGATGCCGGAGAGAATCTCCTGGCGGTTGCCGTCCAGCATTTTTCCGGCCTGGACCTCGGTGCGCCGGAACTGATTGCCGCCAGCCGGCAAGTAGACCCAGTCGCGGTCATGCAGGTGGAGGACCGCATCGGCCGGGACCACGGCATGAGTCTCCTTGACGCGGCTGGTGAAGGTGGCCGTCGCGAACATTCCCAGCCGGAGAAAGCCCGGATTGGCGACCTCGATACGAACCTTTGCGGTTCGCAGGGAGGGGTCGAGAATGGGACCGATGTCGCCGATGCGTCCGGTGAGCGGGCGATCCGGCCAGGCGTTGAGCTTGATCCTGGCCTCCTGGCCGAGTTGCAGCTTGGGAATGTCGTTCTCGTACACATCGCAGACAATCCACACGTGCGAGAGGTCGGCGATGGTGAAGGCGGTGGCCGAGCCAGAGAGGCTGACGCCCGCGGCGGCGGCATTGGTCACATTCTGCGCCACGATGACGCCGCTGACGGGCGCATAGACGTTGACGATGCTCGTGGGGTGAGCCTTGTTCACGCCCAGCGTCCTCAGTTGCTCTTCAGCGGCGGTGAGGTCGGCCTGGGCGTCCTTCTCGGTCTCCTCGGCCTGTTCGAGCTGGGCCTGGGAGATGGCGCCGTGGTGGAAGAGGTCTGTGGCGCGGATGAAGGCCTTGTTCGCCAGATGCTCGCCGCTGGCGGCCTTGAGGTAGGAGTCGAAGGCATTGGTAATGTCAGGGCTCTGCACCTTCAACAGCAGTTGGCCCTTCTTCACGTTGTCGTCCAGCCGGGCCTTGATGTCCACCACGCGGCCATTGGCCAGCGAAATGACGGGAATCTCGCGCGAAACGTCGGGAAGGACCGCGCCGGTCGCGCTCAATTCGGAGGCGGAATCGATCTGGCCGGCGGAGACCAGCGGAAATTTGGCTACGTCGCCTGGATCGATGGAGATCAGGTTCATGTCGTTGACCTGAATCACCTTGGCCGGCGGCGGCGCGCCGTCGCCCTCGGTCTTGCTCTTGCAGCCGGTGAGAGCCAGGCCCGCCAAAAGCAGAAGGCAAAAAGCCGCGGCCAGCGCGCGTGCCAGCGAGGTTTTCGGCCATTGTTTCAAAGAGAAACTCAAATTCATTGGATGACCTCGCGTCCCACGGCAAGATTCAGTTGCCCGGCCGCGGTCAGGTAGGAGCCGATCAGTTGCGCATAGGCCAGTTGGACGGCTCGGTACTCGCTCTGCGCATTGAGGAATTCCATCAACGAAGCGCCGCCGTGTTCGTAGGAGTAGGTCACCGTATCGCGGACCCTGAGCGTCTGGGCCTTGTACTGCGCCTTGTAGGGCCGAAGCAGCGCGATGCTGCTGGCCACCACGGTGTAGGCCGAGTCCACGTCGCTGAAGACCTGGGCCCGCGCAGCCTCGGTCAGTTGCTGATTGCGGTCAATGTCGATCCGTGTGCGCTGCTTCTCGCCCTGGTTGCGGTCGAAGAAGCGCAGCGGAATGCTGACGCCGATGCCGACGTAGGGACCGAGCGGAGGATTGGCGCCCGCGTCCACGATGAAGGTGGGGTCGGTGGAGCCGTTGGCGACGGCGAGCTTGTGGTTGGTCTGGGCCTGTTGGATGGATTCGAGCGCGGCTCTCAAGTCGGGCCGGGCTTCGAGGGCAATCTGGCGGAACTCGTCGAGTGGCTTCAGATCTTCGGAGAAGTCGAACTCGCCGGTCACGTCGAAATTCTCAATCGGGGTGCGGTCGTCGAGCAGTTGCAATAGCCGGATTTTGGAGGTGCGCAGGTTGACAATTGCCGCCTGAATCTCCGCCTCGTACTGAACCCGCAACAATTCAATGCGGTCCAGGTCAATCTGGGCGATGTCGCCCGCGTGGAAGCGGTCGCGGCTGATCTGGATGATCTGGTCGTAGTAGGCCAGGTCGGCCTGGGCCATCTCCAGCACCGCCTTGGCTTCGAGCGTCTGGACGAAGGCCGAGCGCAGGTTGAAGAGCAGGTTGCGTTCCAAATCCTCGTGCTGCGAGCCGGCGATTTGCGTCCCTTCTTTGGCGCTCTCCAGGCGCAGTTGACGTTTGTGCTCGCGCTCGTACAAGTGGCTCACCGAGCCGGTGGTGAGCGCATCGCTCAGCGGACGGTTGTCGGTGCCGTGAACATTGGGGTCGTAGTGCGCGCCGAAGGGGTAGAGCTGGTCCATGCTGAATGCAACCGTGGGATTGGGACGCAAGAAAGCCGTAATCTCGGCGGCCTTCATCTCGTCCACGCCGAGCGCGTTGGCGCGCAGTGCGGGATTGGCGGCTTCAAATCTGGCCTTCACCTGCTCCCAACTCAAGGCGAGGCCCGGCTGTGCTGGAGCGGCTTGTTGAGAGTGCGAAGGTTGCGAAAAAGCCAGGGATGGCGCGAAAAACAACAGCGCGGCCACTGCAAAAATCGGCAGGAAAGGGAAGATTCGTTTCATACAAAGCCTTTGCGCCGCAGTTTTGACGGCGGTTGCGGCAAGAAAGAGGCCAAAATGATTTGGGAATCGAGTGGAGACGTTACTGTGCCCCATCTCGTTCTACTATACCGGGGGTGGGTATCGTCAAGAGGAGAACGGAGCCGGGCGCGAAATCAGGCGGCGGGCGGTGGGCGGTTCTGAATGGAGGCCAGCGCGGGGTTCTCCACCAGCGGCGCTGGCACGCGACAAGGCGCGGCGGAGCGCAGGAAGCTCAGGGAAACTCCCGCAAAAACCGGAGCGGGGAGCGCGGCGGAGGCCGGGGGAATGGAACGGGGGCTGGAGACGGCGTGGTGGCGGCGCGCGCAGCAGTCGAGTTCGGCCGGGTTCTGCAGGGCTTGCAGGTCGTCGGTCACCGAGATCACGGGAAACAGAATCACCGCCGCCATCAGCAACGCGGCGGCCTGAGTTCCCCAGCGAAGGCCGTCGCGCGAGCCGTGACGCCGCCACAGCCGCACCAGTGCGACCGTCAGCAGCACCCAGACGAGATTGAGGAGCAACTCCATTCCCGCCCTGATTCTACAACAGGGTCAATGCAAAGAGGATGAAAGTACGGTGACCTTCAGCGGCCCGTCAGATCCTCGATTCGTCAGATCCGCGATTCGTCGGGGCGCCAGTTCTTGATGCGGCCCTCGATCTGCTTGCGGCTCAGGTTGTCCTTGAGCGCCAGCTTGGCCAACTCCACCACCTCGTCATCGGGGGCGAAGCGCAGGCCGATCAACTGGTCCTCCGTAAGGCGATGAATCTGCGCGTGCCATTCGGCGGGGGCCAGCACATGCAAGCGCAGCCGCTCCTCCAGCCGGATGATGCGGTTCTGCAGCTTGATTGGGTAGCTGCGCAGCTTGAAGAGGGGGATGAAGGCTACCAGCGAGAGCACCAGGTACCATTTGGAGGCGAAGTAGGAGTCGCTGCTGGTGTAGGAGTCGTTCCAGTGGTGCGCCACGTAGAAGAGGGCGAAGACCAGGTTGGCGACCAGCACGGTGAACAGCACAACGTGGGAGGGCGGATTGAGCCGTCCGTAGCTCTTGAGGCTCTGCCGGGAGGAATCACTCATGCGTGACCTTGATTTCCTTCAGGCCAGAGTTGGCTGCCGCGGCTGCATTCGTTTCCGCAGTGCCGCTGACAGCGGCGTGGGGGGCCTGCGCACCCGCGCTGCCGGGATTTTCGGCGGTGCGGGCCGGATCTGTCAATGCCCGCAGGTTGTCCGGCGCCAGCAGTTGCGGATGGCGGGGAATCAGGCGATGGCGGCCGCGTACCAGGTAGTCCACGAACAAGCCTCCCGCCAGGTAGGGATTCACGATGGCGATGGGGACGGCATAGACGGTGGTGGTCAGCGACTCGGCAATGCTCTTGTTTGAGCGGCTCAGGCGGCGATAGCCGGGAATCTGTGGAATCTCGAAGATCGCGAGTCGGGTCTCAGGGTGTTTGCGGGCATAGCGCTCCAGTTTGTAGGTGAGCTGCTTGGGCGTGGTTATGCCCGCGTCGGGAAAGATGCTGCGGTTGAAGGCGCCGGGAAAGTAGAAATTGAGGCTGCGACGCGCAAAATCCGAGCAGTTGTCGAACAGCAGGTTGAAGTGTGTCCGATTTGCGACCTCATTCATGTGCGCGATGAACGCTTCATCCTGCTCTTCAGTGGTCTCAAAGCGGAAGGCGTAGATGCGCCGTTGATAGGAACCGCCCACCAACTGGGTCCAGCCGCCACGCGCCACATTGCCGGGATGCATGTCCGCTCCCAGGCTGAGCAGATGGGCTTCGTGATAGCGGTTATGCAGACTATTGACGATCTCGCGGTTCACGCGCGCGGGAACTTCGGAGGCGTTCTCGACCGAGTATAGGTAGGGAAGCAGCGGGATCGCCACCCAGTCGTACCCGGCGATTCCCTGGTAGCGGGCGATGACAACGCCCAGTTCGCCGGCTTGGCAGCGGCGCAGTTTGACGGGAGTTTCGGCGCAGATGCGCGCAAAAAAGATGGCATTGTGCCCGGTGGGGTTTAGCAAGCCAAAAAAACCATATGGCTCCTCGGTCAACAGGGTTACCTGCGCGCGACACCGCGCGGGGCACAGGGCCAAAACCGCCAAGGCCATGAGAGTAAATGCAGTTGTGCGCAGCTTTTGCATTCAGAGCATCCGTCCTACGTGGTTAGTATATTGAACTGCCTTTCCCCCTCCCCTGTCGCCGGGAGATGAGATTCATGGCAGCCGAAATTCAAGTTAAGCTCGGCCACGCCCGCCGCAGCGAAGAGTTCCGTCCCGCAGATCGCCGCCGGACGGTAAACTTCCCTGGCAATTACGACACGGATTCTGGGGAAAAGTTGCCAGGGGAGGCTCAGAAGCTATCTGAAAACCAGTTTGGAGCGAAGGGTACGGGCTTTAGCCCCTGAGGGAAGTTTTTCGCGGCTATTTGCATTCCCTCAGGGGCTAAAGCATTTTCACTTCTGCTCTTTATGGAAACTCAGCGGTGGTGGTTTCTCTCTACAGCAACTGGAGAACCGCTTTACGGCTTTTCCGCAACTTTTCCAGGCGTCCGCGAATAGCGAATGGCTTCTACCGTAGAAGTGGCGATCAGTCCCTCTTTGACCATGGCGTCGAGACAGGGGAGCAGCTTGCCGACCTGCTCCGGTGTGCCGATGACGCTCATCTTGATAGGAGCGTCCTTGCTGAGCGGCCAATGGCTGGCATGGCGAATCCGGCTTGCCGATCCGTAGCCCGAGATGCCGCGGAAGACGATGGCGTCGGCGATGCCCAACTCCCAGCATTCGGTAAGGATGGCCTCATACAGGGGCTCGCCCTGCCAGAGATCATCCTCGTTGAAGTGGATGCGCAGTATACGAGCGGTGAACTGTTCTTTCATGGGGCCTGTCTCCACTCATTCCTGCGTGATGGCGGGCTCGGGCGGGTTTTCCTGCTCTCCGGCCTCGAGCGTGCGATAAGAGTACTTGATGATGTCCACGTCAGAGAAGACCACCAGACCCTCTTCGACCATCTGGTCCACCAGGGGCAGGAAGGCGCGCAGCTTTTCCGCCGTGTCGATGACCGTGAGCATGATCGAGCCATGGGGCGCGGCGAACAACAGCTTGTCCTTGCGAATGCGGCGGTGCGCTCCATAGCCGAGGATGCCGCGATAGACCGTGACGCCGGCAATGTCGTTGGCGCGCAGCGCCTCCACCAGGGCTTCGTGGAGCGGCTTGTTGCCCCAGCGGTCCTCTTCGCTGATGAAAATGCGCATCATCTGCGCCTTGCCTTCGAGTTTCAGGTCGAAGTGAGACGGCGGCTGGCTGGTTTTCGGTAGCGTGGCCGGCTTGGCCACCGTTGTCTCCTGAATTTCGATCATCCCGGTGCCCGCCATCTCCTCCAGCTTGCCCAGAATCTCATCCACCTTTTTGCGGGTCTCGATGAACTCGATCTTGATGGGCAGGCGGTCGGAGATATCCAGCAGGTTCGTCGAGTGCATGATGTGATCGGCGCCCCACCCCGCAATGCCCTTGGTCACCGTGGCCCCGGCAATGCGGTGATAGAAGAGAAAGTCCAGGATGCTGGAGTAGACCGGAATCCCGTGATGGGTCATTCCTTCGCCCAGGTAGATGGTGACTTTGACTGCTTTTCCAGGTTGCATCATGTAGTCTCCCTTCCGGCAAGTGAGGATTCTACCGCAAATTGCCGCGCCATCGCGCCGTGAGCGGCGCTCAAGAGATCGTATCGGCCAGCAGCGCGCCGCACCAGGTGGCGGCCAGGCCAACCACCAGGCTGCCAACCACGTAAAGAGCCGCCAGCAGAAAGGCTCCGGTGCGCAAAGTGGACAGCGTCTCCCACTCGTAGGTGGAAAAGGTACTGTACGCGCCTATAAAGCCCACCGGGATGAGAAATCTCCAGGCCGGACTCAAGCCCACCCGCCGGTTCAGGTAGGTGAGCGAAAAACCGATGATAACGCAGGCGGTGATGTTGACGACGAAGGTGCCATAGGGAAACTTTGTCCCCATGCGGCCGGCGATCGTGGAGCCAACCCAGTACCTGGCGATGGAGCCGAGCGAGCCTCCGGCGGCGATGAACAGGTATTTTTGCAACGCACCTCTCCCCGCCCTCCAGCTTACAGCATCCGCGAGGGCGGATTTGAGAGAAACGCGAGGCTGCTTCGAGGGAAAACCGGAGGCCCATTCAGAGGAAAAACAGACCGCTCCCTCCATGAGGAGATTTACGGGTCTGCTCCTGCCAACCCACCCGGCATTTTCCTCTTCCAGTGGAGCATTTTTCCGTCGCCAGTTCGGCATTTTCTACTGCCAATGCAGCCTTTTCTCCCATCAGTCCAGCGTCTTTTCTGCCGCCAGTCCAGCGTCTTGTCCCGGCAGTTCAGCGTCTTCCACGATCCAGCAGGCAAAACAGTCCTCACCCGCCGGCCTGCCGGATCGCCCGCCGTCACCTACTGCCGTGACGCTCGTCACAGCCTAACGGTTCAGCCTGCATTCAAATGAATTTCGCTTCACCTGTCAGGAGACTTCGTGTTTCCCACATCCGGGTATTCCAGCGAATTTTGCAGCCGGCGTCTGAAGGCCATCGCCGACCCCACGCGGTGGGCGGTTCTCATGCAACTGACCAAGGCGCCGAAGACCGTCGCGGAGTTGAACCTCGAGTTGGGCCTGGACCTGACGCTGCTCTCTCATCATCTGAAGACATTGCGCGCCGAAGCGCTGGTGGAGTGCTCGCAAGAGGGCAAAAACCGCCGTTACCGGCTGACGCAAGAGGTGAAACTTGACCCTTCCGGCCGGGGACTCGACCTGGGCTGCTGCCGCCTGGAACTGAATGAGGGAATTCATGCCTGAGCCAGCCTGCTGCCTCAACGCGGTGAACCCGAACTCCGCCAATTCCGGTCTGGCGAACCTTGCTGCGAACCAGGGTGCGAACCTTGACGCGGACCTTGGCGCGGCCGGTCCTGGCGCGGCCGGTTTGGACGCGGTGAAGGCGTACTACGGAAAAACCCTCCGCGATAGCGCCGATCTGCAAACCAAGGCGTGCTGCTGCTCGGAGTCCATTCCTCCTACGCACCGCGCGATTCTCTCCGAAATCGACGAAGAAATTCTCAACCGGTTTTACGGCTGCGGTTCGCCGATTCCTCCGGCGCTCGGGGGCTGCACGGTTCTGGATCTGGGCTGCGGCTCGGGGCGCGACGTCTACCTGGCCTCGCGGCTGGTGGGCCCGGAGGGCTTCGTGATCGGCGTGGACATGACCGGCGAGCAACTGGCGGTGGCGCGCCGCCATCAGGACTCGCAGGCCAGGCGCTTCGGCTGGCCCAGGTCCAACGTCGATTTCCGCCAGGGCTACATGGAAGACCTGGCCGCGCTGGGCATCCGCGACAACTCGGTCGATCTCGTCATCTCCAACTGCGTGATCAACCTTTCGCCAGCGAAA
This sequence comes from Acidobacteriaceae bacterium, assembly GCA_003161045.1. Classification (GTDB taxonomy): domain Bacteria; phylum Acidobacteriota; class Terriglobia; order Terriglobales; family Acidobacteriaceae; genus Telmatobacter. The sequence continues at coordinate 7,663 of PMPH01000117.1, read as the reverse complement.
GAGCGCGTCTTCACCGAAATCTTCCGCGTGCTGAAGCCGGGCGGCGAACTTTACTTCTCCGACGTCTTCGCCGACAGGCGCTTGCCCCAGGAACTGCGCCACGATCCCATCCTGCACGAGGAGTGCATAGGCGGCGCGCTGTATATCGAGGATTTTCGCCGCCTGCTGCGCGGCCTGGGTTGCCTGGACTATCGCGTAGTGAGCCGGAGCCGGATCGCCATCGGCAATCCCCAGGTCGAGGCGCAGGCCGGGATGGTGGACTTCTATTCGATGACCGTGCGGGCCTTCAAACTCGCCAGCCTGGAGGACATCTGCGAGGACTACGGCCAGGTGGCCTATTACCAGGGCGGCATCGCCGATCATCCCTTCCAGTTCGGCCTGGACGATCACCACACCTTCGTCACCGGCAAGCCGATGCTGGTCTGCGGCAACACGGCGGCCATGGTCGAGGAGACCCGGTTCGGCCGCTATTTCAAGGTCATCGGGGACCGGTCGGTCCACTACGGGCCCTTCGATTGCTCGCCCGCCGCGGGCGGCAAGCCGGAGGAGGGAGCCTGTGGCGGCGGTTCCTGCTGTTGAGCTCCTGAACCGGCTTGCGGAACAGCAATTTTGGGCCGCGATCTCTGAAAAACTGTGTGCTTGGAGGGGGACGGGATGAACAGGCTGCTGAAAAAGAGATTCAGAACCGCCAGAAGTGTCAGGGTACGACTTCAGTCGTGCCGTAGTAGTCGCAAACGAACTACGGCTTTAGCCGCTGCGGGATTGTAACTCGTTGAAAAATGCATTTCTTCAGGGGCTAAAGCCCAAAAATGTTCTTTCTTCATCCCGCGGCACGACTGAAGTCGTGCCCTGACACAACCGGCAAAAACTCACACCGTAGGTCCCTGAAGGCCTCAAAGGTTAAGTTTCTGAACCGCAAAGGAGTACGTTGGAATGCAATATAGCCTGGCGAGGCGCGCGGCGGCGGAGGCTGTTGGTACGGCACTGCGGGTGGCCACCGTGGTCGGCTCCGGCATCATGGGAGAGCGGCTGGCGAATGGGAACATCGCCATCGCGCTCTTGGCCAATACCGTGGCCACCGGCGCGGCGCTGCTCACCCTGATTCTTACCTTCGGCCCCATCTCGGGCGCGCATTTCAACCCGGCCGTGACCCTGGCCGATGCGCTCGATAGCGGAACCGGCTGGCGCGATGTGCCGGCTTACCTGAGCGCGCAATTTTCCGGCGGATTGGCCGGGGCGATCATCGCCCACCTGATGTTCGCGCTCCCCTGGTACTCGGTCTCGACGCACGCCCGCCATGGACTGGCGCAGGTCTTCAGCGAATTTGTCGCTACCTTTGGTTTGATGTCGGTGATCTGTGGCTGCTCGCGGCTGCGCCTGGCGGCGACGCCCTATGCGGTGGCCAGTTACATCGTGGCCGCTTACTGGTTTACGGCCTCGACCTCGTTTGCCAATCCCGCGGTCACGCTGGCGCGGTCAATCTCGAATACCTTTTCCGGCATTCAGCCCGTGGATGTTATGCCCTTCATTCTGGCGCAACTGGCCGGCGCGGGGTGCGCCACGCTGCTCTTCCGCTGGCTCGCTCCGGCCCGCTTTGCTCTGGCGATGCCCAGAGAATGAACCCAGCCCGATGCGCCGAAGGCCAGCGGTTTATCTGGGCTGCGGTTTATCTGAGTTTGTTGATGATGTCCAGAATGTAGTACACGATCACGAACAGCGTCGCGACCGCGACAATCCACGACGAGACGTGCAGCGCGGGCTCAATCTTGTGCACCTTGGCGACAATGGCCTCCTGGGCAGCCCTTTCCTGCTCGAAGCAGTCGTCCAGAAAGATCTGATCATCTTCGTCGCGGGTCAGCTTGGTGCGATACACAAAAAGAGCGAAGGTGACCACCACCAGCGCTCCCCAAATCGTCCACATGACCGGAACAAATGCCATACCCCACCTCCCATAGACTTTCTGGCCCCGGCAACTGGTGGATGCGCCAGACTGCACAGTCCCCCCATCCAGCAGGGACCATCCGCGGAATCATCATACGCTTGAATAGATGCGGCTGTGGAGACAAATAGAAGAGATATTTTGGGGTACGGTACTTGCATTCCCACTCCTCCCAAACCTGCGTTACCGCCCGTCCCAAACCGGGCCGGCTGCGGAGGTAGAAGGTTGCGCCAGGCTCCTCCTTGAGCGAAACTTTCGCGCCTTTGCTTGCATCCAATAGGAGCAAATCCGCTGGCGGCCTTGAATCTCCGCTGGCGGAGCGGTACAGTTAGATGCAGCGTAAACATTTTACGATTTTGGAGAATTCATGGCCGCCACAACCCCCGCACCCGCACAGGAAACCGTCAAGAAAGCCCCCCTCACCCTGACCCCGCAGGCCATTGCCAAGGTGCGCGAGATCATGGCCACACAGGATCCCATTCCCGCCGGGCTGCGCATAGGCGTGGTCGGTGGCGGCTGCTCGGGCTTTCAGTACTCGATGGCCTTCGAAACCCAGAGCGGCGCCATGGACAAGGTCTTCAGCTTCGATGATCTTAAGGTTTTTGTCGACGCCACTTCGCTGATGTACCTCGACGGCTGCACGGTGGATTACGTTGAAACGCTTGAGGCCGCCGGCTTCAAGTTCGATAACCCCAACGTGAAGAACACCTGCGGCTGCGGCTCCTCGTTCAGCGCGTAAGCCGTACAGCGTCCCGGCCACTTCTGGCGTTGGTTCGCTCATGCAGGGCCCGTCCCTCCCGGGGGCGGGCCTTGTGCGTGGAGCGTGGTTCATCTAACCGGGGCGTTGCCGGGCACTCTACTGCTGCGGTATGGTGGTCGAGGAAGTATTGCCGGTGCTGGTTCCAGTCGTGGTCGAGGTCGAGCTGCCGACAGGGGTGCTCGTGCTGCTGGCGGACTGGCCGATGGTCCCGGTATTGCCGCTGATGGTCACCTGATCGGCCAGCGGGTCGTAGACAAACTCCCACTCGTTGTAATGGTTTTTCTTCTTGTAGACCAGGATGGACTGCTTGGGGCTGCCCGGCGAGAAGCCGATAATGCCGGCTCCGCCGAAGGTCTGCCCGGTCAGGCCGGTGCTGCTGCTGCCGGTACTGCCGCTGGTGCTGGAAGCGTTAGTGCCTCCATTGCTGGCGCTGCTGCTGTCGGAACTGCCGTTGGTGCTGCCGCCGGTCGAATCGGCCGTGCTGCCGGTCGCGGCCGCGGAGGAATCCGTGCTGGCGCCGGAATTGCTGAGGGCGCCGGAGCCGCTGGCACCGAAGATGCTCGAGCCAAAAAACGAGCTGCTGCCGGCGGATGAGGCGCCCGCAACCCCGTTCCCGCCGCTGGGGCCGATGCCCGCGACCGTCGAGCCGGTCAGCGGCTGCCCGAAGAAGCCCATCGCCGTCGGGGCCTTGTTCTGGCCAAACAGGACCGGCTTCCAATCGTCCACGCCGGTCATCGGATCGATATATTTTTTGCGTAGAAAGCGAATGTTGTTGGTTTTGACCAGCGCATCGACGTTGGGCGGATAGGCCCCGAACTTTTTGTAATAGAGCTTGACGGCGCGCGCGTACTGCTTGCCGCGGTGCATGGTTTCGATCTCGCGGTCGCGCTGAATCTCCTTGGTGACCTTGGGCAGGGCGATGGCCAGCGCGATGGTGAGCAGCGCCACCAGGAAGATGACCGCAAGCAGGGTGAAGCCCTCCTCGGAGGGGTTTGGAGAGCGGCGGATTGGGGCGGGTTTCATCATTCAGCTTCTAGCTTCTAGCTCCTAGCTTCTAGCTTATTCTCACGTGAACCGGCCTTCGCGGGAGGCTGAAAAACCTGCATAAAGGCACAAACAGCCAGGAGCTAAAAGCTAGAGGCTAAAAGCTAGTTCGCTTGTAGCGGCAGGGTCTGGGTGTTGTTGTAGCCCAGGTCGGTGATCTGCACGCTGCCGGGCAAAATTGCGCCCACTTTATACCGGTGATCGACAATTTCTCCGGTGCGGGCGATAAAAATGTCGTCCCCGTGGACTAAAAAGGCCTGGATTGACTTGTCCTTGGCCTGGGCGTAGCCAAAGTACTTCAGATCGATGGCCGGCGGCCCGGGCGGTGCCGGAGGGGCGTTCACGACAGGCTGATTGTTGCGAGCGCTTTTGACCGGCTTCTCGATCACGGCCGGCGCCGACTCGGCGGAGAAGATGTTCCTGCCAGTGCCCATGTACGCCACCTGCTCGCTCAGGGCCAGCTTGTCCAGGTGCAAGGCGGGGTCAATGCCGGCATTGGAGAGCTTTTGGGCCTCCCGGCCGCTGGCGGCGGACGGAGCAACTGCCGCAGTCGCGCGGTCGTAGGCCGGGGCAGGCTGAAGGGCCGGGGGGCGGGGGGCTGCCACCGCTGGACGGGCGGGCGTAGTGGAGGCTCCGAAGGACTGGTAGGCCTCGTAGCCGCCAATGCAGACGACCGCCGCGAAGAGGGCTATTGCCAGGTAAACCTGGCGTTTGTTTTCAGTTCCAAGAGCCAGGGCCACGGCTATCTGCCCTCCTTTCCCTGTGAAGTGGGTGAGGCGGAGGGCGCGGCAGGCGCGTCGCCGGGTTGCGGAGTGGACGGCAATCCGCTGGCTTCGGCGTCGGCCGGCCTGAGCCAGGTGGAGACCCGCAGCCGCAGGTTCACCTGGCCTCCCTGCTGGCCGGTCAAGGACATGGCGCGAATGACGAAGAAGGTCTGGTCGCGTTCCAGGCCATTGACGAAGCGCATGATCTGCGGATAGCCGCCGGTGATGCCCGCGTCCATGGAAATTTCGGTCAGGTCGGAGCCGGGAGGGCCCTGTGTGTACTGCACTCTGGTCAGCCGCACGGGGCCCTTCAACGCCAGTTCGCCAATGCGGGTGGCGATGGAGGAGTAGCTGGGCGGGACGCGCTTCAAATAGAAGGCCTGCATCTGGGCGCGGGTGTCGTCAACCCGTTTGCCAAGGCCGCGCAGAGGAAGGGTTTCCAGGTTCATAGCCTTCAACTGAAGCTGTTTGGCCTGCAATGCTCCGGTCGAACTGCCGTTGGTGGCGGCCCAGTCCAGGCCAAAGCGGATCGAGAGGCCGATGACCGCGGCCAGCAGCATGGCCAGGCCGGCGTAGTGCCAGGTGAGCGGGGAGGCCAGGCGCTCACGCCACGGGGAAGGGGTGCGGTTGCTCATTGCAGGCCTCCCTGGCTGGAACGGGGCATGGGACTGGGCTTGGAGGCGGGGTTAAAGCCGGGACCGGAATTGAAATTGGAGTGAGAATTGTGCTGTCCGGGGCCAAGGTAGGAGGGCCGGATGGGCGATTGCGCTGCAGCAGTGGGAACTGGAGCGGAGGAAATCGGAAGCGGGTGAGTAGCGCGAGGCTGCTGCTGCGGCGCTAACCGGCTGACGCGGGCTCCCGAGGCCGTGGGCTTCTCATTCGGCTGCGTTTTCTCTTCCGCCAGCCTTTTTTCTGTCCTGCGCTCCATCGGTGCGGCCGGGTTGTAGTCGGCCAGCAGCTCAAAGTTGACGCGATTCGAGGCGCTGACCGGTTCCAGCCGTTCGGCCGGGCCGCCGGTCGACTCGGAGCTTTCGCCCACGATGCGGGGCAGCAGAAAATGCTTCGAGTGCTCGAGGTTCTGGACCAGTTGGACGGCGCGGTTGCGAGGGCCGACGACGCGCAACTTCAGCGTAATGGGGCCGTCCTTGGCGCGAGCCGGCTCGATGCTGGTCACCTGCACTCCGCTGGGCAGTACGGTTTCCAGGTCTTCCATGGCCAGCGTCCAGGAGAAGGCCTTTTCATCGAAGAGCTGGTTGAGCGCCGCCACTTGGGAGAGCAGTTGGAGGTTGTCCGGCTGGCGCATCAGCTCCTGGTAGCCCAGCCGCTCCTGGTTGATGGCGTCGATCTGGTTCTGGACGCTTTGTTCGGTGGCGCGGGCCTCTTCGGCCTTCTGGTGGAAGGCGCGCAGGCCCAGGGCGAGTCCGATGGCGGCCACAAGCAGCACGGCCATGGCAATGCGCAGGCGCTTGAGGGCCGGTCCGAGGTCGGCATAGGGGCGGGAGGCGAGATTGAGAGAGATGCGCATAGGCTCAGGCCGCTCCCGCCAGCGCGCCGGTGACGCCGGCCAGGCTCAGGCTGCCCAGCGGCGTGGCGGCTCCGGTTTCGGGCCGGGGGGCCAGATCGACGACGGTCAACTCCGGCGCATCGGGCGCGTCGGGCGCATGGGACAAATTGGGAGAATCGAGCAGGCGGGCAAACTCTTCCGCCGCGCTGTTGCCGCCTGCTCCGGTTCCAGCCCCAGCGCCTGCGTAGTACAACAGCCGGGGCTTTGCGCCCAGCTTGTCTTCAAAGTAGGCGGCGGCCACACTGACGCAACGCCGCACCTCCTCCAGGCGGAGGCTGGGTTCTTCGGGCAGGTCGAGGGTGCGGTAAAGCAGCAGATCCTGGCTGTGGGTGATCGAGGTGGTGAGCGCCAGCGCCGTCAGATTGGCGGTCAAGGCAGGTTCAGGGGAATCGATGGCCGCCAAGGCCGCCAAACTGGAGGGCAGCACGGCTCCCGGTTCGTAACCGGCCTGGCGCACCGCGGCTTCATACTCGGCCAGAATAGGGCCGGGCAGGACGGCGGCCAGCACCTTGCACTCGGTTTTGTTCGAGGTCAGCACCTGGTAGCTCAGACCAGCTTGCTCCACATCGAAGGGGATCATCTTGCGCAGCCGGAAGCGGAGGATGGGAACGGCCTCGGCGGCCTTGCCGGGAAGGGAATCGAAGTCCAGCACGAAGATGCGGACCACGGTGTCGGGCAGAACCAGCGTGACGGCGCGGGTGCGTGGGGCAACTTGTGCCAGCGCGGCGCGGATGGCGTTGGCCACGACCTCGGGCGCGCGCAGATTTTGCTCGCCAATGCCCGGGATGACCGCTCCGGCCGGTAGCGGCTCGAAGGCGTAGACGGGCGGCTTGCCGGAGCCCGGCGTGGCGGCGGCCAGCACGCCCTGGGGCGCTAGCTCCACCGCCGCCGGGGGACGCGCGCCGAGCTGGGAGCCGGGTTTGAGCTTGCTGAGGATCGAATTCACTATCTTGACGCCTCGATGAACGTGACTTTATTGATCTCCTTGAGCGTGGTCAGGCCGCGGCGGACGCGATCCAGAGCCGACTCGCGCAGAAAGCTCATGCCCTCCTTCTGGGCCAGCTTGCGCACCTCGGAGGTGGGTTTCTTTTCCAGAATCAGTTCGCGGATGGGGTCGGTCAGGTCCAGCAGTTCGTGAATCGCCGTGCGGCCGTGGTAGCCGGTGCCGCCACACTCGATGCAGCCGGCCCCCTCGCGGAAGCCGAAGCCGCGCCACTCGGCCGGGTCCATGCCGCTGGCCACGAGTTCCGCGTCGCTGTAGTTGACGGTGTGGGCGCAATGCTCACAGATGGTGCGCACCAGCCGCTGGGCCAGGATGCAGTTGAGCGCGGAGACAAAATTGTAGGCCTCGACGCCCATGTTCAAGAAGCGGCCCAGCACGTCCACCACGTTGTTGGCGTGCACGGTGGTGAAAACCAGGTGGCCGGTCAGGGCCGAGTTGATGGCGATCTGCGCCGTCTCCTGGTCGCGGATTTCGCCCACCAAAATCTTGTCCGGGTCGTGGCGCAGGATCGACCGCAGCCCGCGCGCAAAGGTAAGACCCTTCTTCTCGTTGACCGGAATCTGCGTAATGCCGCGGATCTGGTACTCGA
>PMPH01000039.1 GCA_003161045.1 Acidobacteriaceae bacterium | reverse complement strand
ATATCAGGGAACCTCTGCACAGATCCCTGTTTTGAAAGGGCACGGCTTTAGCCGTGTCGCAAGACAAGCCAATCGGGTGCGGCTTTAGCTACCGAGGGAACGTAAATTATAGAAAATACATTCCCTCAGGGGCTAAAGCCCAACAATTCAGGCATGCTTCCAGCGGCGTGGCTAAAGCCACGCCCTTTCAAAACATTGCCGGAATAACTTGTGTCGAGCTTCCATAGCGGTTCTTACATCCCTCCCTTGCCCAGCAAAACGCCAATGCCGTAAGTGACCGCTCCTTCGATGGCGCCGACGGCGGTCATTTCAAAGCCGGAAGACCACCAGGAGCGAATGGTAATCAGCGACTTGGAGGCGCCGACGGCGAAATGCGCGGCCAGCGAGATGATGGCGGCAGCGATGACGGCCTCCAAACCCTGCATGAAGAAGAAGGGGATGATGGGGATGAACGCGCCGACGGCGGTCGACAGCGCGCCCGATCCGGCTGAAACCAGCGGGTTTGCCAGCGCCTCCTCCGAGGTGCCGAGCCGCTCCGAGGCCAGGGCGCGGAGCATCTGCTCGGGGTCGCTCGCGATGTGCTCCACCATGTGCAGCGCGTCGTCCTCGGGCAGGCCCTTCACCTGGTAGTAGAGCGAGAGCAGCTCGTGGGCCTCGGGGCCGTTCATCTGGATGGCCTCGCGTTCGCGGGCCACCTCGGCCATGTAGATTTCGCGCTCGCTCTTGGCGGCCAGATAAGCCCCCGAGCCCATCGAAAGGGCGGAGGCGATCAGGCCGGAGATGCCGGCCAGCAGTACGTACTTGCTGTTGCCGGCGGTGGCGCCACTGACGCCGCTGACGATGCCGAAGATGGCGCCCAGCCCGTCGTTGACTCCGTAAATGGCGTCGCCGATCCAACTGCCGGGCTCCTTGCGGCCCTGATTGCGCTTGTCCAGCAGCTCATCGAGAACCGCCTGGGGGTCTATTTTGGGCGCGCCGGCTGGGGCTTGGTAGTGACCGCGCAACAGCGAACCCAGCTCGCGGTAGTGCGCCTTTTCGTCCTCGATGACGTGTTCGAGAATGGCGATCGATTCCTCGTCGCCCAACTCCTTCAACTGGGCTCCGTAGTTGGCTATGGCGCGGCTTTCCTCGATCTCCTGGCGGCGCAGGGCCATTTTTACGCCGCCGGCGCGGTGGGCCAGCGAGTCGGCCTCGCCGCCGGGGCTGCCATGGTAGGCCGGCTCGGCTCCGCCCAGCTCCACAATGCGGCCGTGCCACAGCGCGGCGTGCTCCCATTCGGCGCCGGCCAGGTGGCGCAGCACCTGGGCGCGCACCGGTTCCGTGTCCCGGTCGGCCATTGCCAGGTAGGTGTGATAGCCCTCCATCTCGGCTTGCCAGTTGGCTTCCAGCGCCGCCAGAACCTTCTTCAATTTGGCGCCGCTCAACGCTTCATTGGCCATCTTTCTCCTCGCTTTTCATTGAGGATACGGCATCTCCACCCCTTTTGGCAGCCGGGGCCGCCTCCTTCTGACTGACTCGCACTTCCCGGCACAGGGAAAGGCCCTTTGACTCTGCGCGCCGCAGCCGCGGACGGTTTTTCCTCAATTTCCTCCGCCTGGCTCCTTTCCGCCGAGCCGTGGGTGCGCCTAGACTCTTCGATATGGCCACCCTTTCCAACCTGGCTTTCGACGCCGGCTTGCCAGCCAACGTCGAAGCCGAAAAAACCATCCTCGGCGCCATTTTACTGGACAACGCCGCCCATTCCGAGGCCGCCGAAAAGCTCGAAGCCGACGATTTTTCCCTCGACTCGCACCGCCGCATCTTCCTGCGCATGACCGAGTTGATGAACGCCCAGCGGGCCGTGGACATTGTGACGCTGGCCGCCGAACTGGACCGCTACAAGGAGCGGGACGCCATCGGCGGCGTGGCCTACCTGGCCAGCCTGACGGAAGGATTGCCGCGCCGTCCGGTCATCGAAGAGTATATTCGCATCGTCAAGGAAAAGAGCCTGGCGCGCCGGCTCATGTCCATCTGCTCGCTGGCCATTGCCCAGGCGGCCGATCAGTCCGACCCGGTCATCGACGTGATCGGCAAAATTGAAACGGGATTGATGGAGGCTTCCGAGAGGAGCCTCAGCTACGGTTTCCAATCGCTCGACCAGATCGTCCAGAATTCCTTCGGCACCATCGACAATCTCTACCAGCAGAGCCGCGAGGTCACCGGCCTGGCCACTGACTTCACCGAATTCGACCGCATGACCAGCGGCCTGCAAAAGGGCGAGCTGATCATCATCGCCGCCCGCCCCTCGATGGGCAAAACCGCGCTGGCCATCAACATCGCGCAGAACGCGGCCGTCAACCACGCCGCCACGGTGGCCGTCTTCAGCCTGGAGATGAGCAAGGAGTCGCTGCTTGCGCCGCATGCTGGCCTCGCAGGCCTGGGTGGACCAGCGCAAGCTGCAAACCGGCTTTCTGGGCCGCGAGGATCACGACAAGCTGACCAATGCCCTCGGTCAACTGGTCGAGTCGCGCCTCTTTATCGACGACACGGCCGGCATCTCGCTCTCCGAGATGCGCGCCAAGGCGAGAAGGCTCAAGCAGACCAAGGGAGGGCTCGACCTGATCGTCGTCGATTACTTGCAGTTGATGACGGCCACGCCCTCCGGAGCCGGGAAAAAAGGGTACGAAAACCGCACCCAGGAGGTCTCGGCCATCTCCCGCGGCCTCAAGGCGCTGGCCAAGGAGTTGAGTGTGCCCGTCGTGGCCCTTTCGCAGCTCTCCCGCGCCAGCGAGCGCCGGGGCGACGACAAGCGCCCCATGCTCAGCGATCTGCGCGAGTCAGGTTCGATCGAGCAGGACGCCGACGTGGTGGCCTTCATCCACCGCGAGTCCTACTACAACCGCAGCGACGATATGAGCGAGGCCGACAAGGCCAAGTCCGAGATCATCGTGGCCAAGCAGCGCAACGGCCCCACCGACACCGTCTTCCTGAATTTCATCGCCAAGTACACGCGCTTCGACAATCCCGACACGGGCCACGAGGCCTGATCGAGCATTTCGACTTCACGTATAGCGTTGGTGGCCAGCCGAACCGCGCGCTTAGAGCGGTTCTCCAATTCACGTACACTGACCAACCCTGTGCAAGGTGGCTTTTACTTCCACCCCAGCGACGAAGACCTGTCCCCCCACCCCAGTGAGCAAAAATCGCTCACCGGGGACCCCGTGTCGCCGGGGCCTCGGAGAGGAAAAAGCCACTCAGCGGCTGTGGTTTCGGTGTATAGCTATTGGAAAACCGCTATAGGCCCTCTCGCAAATCCCGTCGCAAATCCGTAGCAGTTCTTCGCGCCCAGCATCTGCGCCTCGGCAGGCGATGATTGCCCACTGGGGCAATAGCGCCGAATGTGTCTCGTATAAGAGCAGATGCCTCTCGCAAAAAGTATTTCATATGCGACAGAGCAGATTATATTGACAGCGGCCGGAGAGGGAAATAAGATTTCTTCGCACACGGATAAGCTACAGTGTCATTTCATAGCACGCAAACACGTTGTGCGTGTAGCGCTATGTGCCTGTTTATTCCAAGTGGAGATTGCCGTGCATTGCGTTGTTTTGACCGCTTCTTCCTGGCTGCCTACCCATGATCGGGATGCCGCGAATCTGTTTAGCAAGTACTTGCTACTCCTGGCATTGCTCATGTTTCTGCCTGCCGCGCAGGCCCAGACCGCGCAACTTTCCGGCGTAGTAAAGGATCCTCACCAGGCCCTGGTTTCCGGCGCCAAGATCACGCTAACCAGCCAGCAGCCTCATCTGGTGCGCAACGCCGTCACCAATGCGCAATACCGTCACTGATGAGCAGGGCGCCTACAGCTTTTCTTCTCTGCCAGACGCCATTTACAGCCTGAAGATTGATGTCCCAGGTTTCAAGACGCAGACCGTACCGGGGATCACCATTGCTTCGTCGGCGAGCGTCACCCAGGATGTGCTCCTCGGCCTGGACGGCTCTAGCTACTCGGTTACAGTCAATGCATTGACGCTGGACACCGACGTGAAGACCCAGCCGCGGCGTCGCTGCTGGATGTCCCCGAGGGTGTGCAGGGCGACAACATCGAATTTACGGCCAAGGACATCGAGGCCTTGCACCCTGCGTCGCTGCTGGATGTCTTGCAGCATGTGCCGGGCCTGGCAGTGAGCTTTCAGGGACGGCAGCACATGGACTTCGCGTCGATGCGCGGCGGCAGCCTTCAGGTGATTCTGGACGGCGTATATATGTCGCAGACCGATCGCCTGCCGGGGACGCTGCCGGTACAGTTAGTGGAGTCGATGACAATTGTGCGCGACTCGACGGCGCTCTCGATCGGACCGCTGGCCGCCCTTCTAGGTCAGACCATGGGCGGCGTGAGCAACGGAATCGCCAACCAGGGTTTCATCATCATCAGGACGAAGCGCGCGGCCCAGAACGATGCCGGCTTTGTAGCGGACGGCGGCAGTTTCGGCACGGCGCTCGGGCATGTTTTCCTAGGTTCGAAGACCGGCAACTGGGATTATCGCGGCGCTTATACCTACTACAACAGCGAGGGCAAGGATAGCTGGAATATGCAGGCCAGGAATGGATCGGCTACCTTCCATGGCGGCTACACCAGCAGTGGGCTGACCATGGACTTCATGTATTACGGCAGCCGCGGCATGCGCAATATGGAGTACGGCGAGGTCCGGTCGCCGGCTACCTTCGGTTCCTGCACTCCTCATGCTACTCAGGTGGGAGCGCTCTGCCCGACGACCATGAATATATACAAGCTGGACGGGGATCCGTACGCATTTACTGATCCGGCCCATAAATGATGCAACATTTATAAGTACTTTTCCGTCTATCAAGGCATGGAGAAGATCGATTCGCGCAGGTTGCCAGTAGCGGCATTGAACGAGCGACGTCGTC
>PMPH01000131.1 GCA_003161045.1 Acidobacteriaceae bacterium | reverse complement strand
TGTTGCCGGTGGTGGTCCACGATGAGTCTGCACAGGAAGAGGAGGATCACATATGCTAGAGGCTCGGAGGCCTCTCCAACCCTCTTGGGGCACAAACATAATCACCAGGACGTGCTCTTAAAAGCTGACGGTACTGGCGCGGCTGGCCTGAGCTAAGAACTTCTTCTTCCACTCCGGGCCAGAGTGTTTTTCGGCAAGCGCGACGGCGATGTGCAATGGCCTGACGCCAAGATCCCTCAGGCGGCCAAGGCCTTGCAAACAGGACGGGCAGTTGGTGAGCACCGTGGCCTTCGCGCCGTTCAGGACTTCGGCAAACGCCTCGCGCTTGCGGTCCAGCATGGAATCGGTAATGTCGGGACGCGAGAGCGAGAGGGTTCCGGCCTCGGAGCAGCAGTGCGGCACCGGAGTTACGGCGTCGAAGCCGCCGAGTTTCTTGAGGACACCGGCCGCCTTGCCGTCGAGCGAGTCGTGACAGGGCGCATGGTACAGGTAGCTGCCTGTGCCCTGGAGATTGAGACCGCGCTCCAGCAGGTAGGCTCCCGCATCCACAATCCGCTTGAACAGCTTTTCGGCCTCCATTCCGACCAAGCCTTCTCTGCAGGTTCCACAAGTGACTACACAAGCGTCGAAATCAAGATCGGCGAACATCTCGCGAATCTGGGCAAATAGCATCGAATCGCGAAGAACGGTGCGCGAATGCAAGACGGTTTTGGCATTGACATGGGCCGGAAAGCCGCAGCAGAGAAATGGCGGCGGCAGAACCACGCGCGTATTCAGCTCCAGCAACAGATGGATCGCAGCCATGGAGACGTCCGAGAAGAGGCGCTCGGAACCACACCCTGGGAAATAGAAGACCGTCTTCCGCTCCGCGGAGGCGGCGGTTGCCGGCGGGTTGGGCTCGAAGACCAGCGCCTGATCCGGTTCGCAGTGTGGCAGCGCGTCACGCAACGTCTGGCCGGGGTAAGAAGGAAGCGATGAACGCAGCATTTGAAGCGGATAAAACTGCGATGCGCCGTTAGAAGGTTGCAGCGGAGCAACCAGCTTGCTGGCCAAGCCCTGTACCGCGCCGCCGAGCTGAATCACGAAAGCACGGAAGAGCTTGTTGAAGGCCGGTGAATGGCTGTCCAGATAGCGCAAGGTGAGCTTGGTTGCGATGGATGTGTGTTTGTACCCCCAGCCGGCAAGGATTTCGCGCTCCAGAACCGAAACCTCGCCGGTGTCGATATCGACGGGGCAGACGGGCAGGCACTTGTGACAAATGGTGCAATGGTCGGCAACTTCTTCCAGCCACGGCAGCAGTTCAAAGCGGGTGGAGAGTTTTCGCTGCGCGTCGTAGAGTAACGCCTCGATCAATGAGCCGATGGCCAGATTCTTGTTGCGTGGGTGAAAGAACATGCTGCGTGCTGGATAGTAGACGCAACAATTCGGTTTGCATTTTCCGCAGCGGACACAGTGCGCAATCTTGTGTGAGAGTTCTTCCAACTGGCCGTGCTGAAGAATGCGGGCCTCGAGCTCAAGCAGGTTGAACGAGGGAGTAAAGATGTAGTCAAGCGCCTCGTAATCTTCCAGCTTGCCGGGATTCATGAGGCCGCCGGGATCGACCTCGCGACGATAGGCGATAAGCTCCGTGATGCGCTCGGGTTCCAGATACTTGAGCTTGGTAATGCCGATGCCGTGTTCGCCGGAAACCACGCCGCCAAGTGCAATCACCTTGGCCATGACCTCATCGATCCTGCGGTAGGCGCGGTCCAGCATGGGCTTGTCGTTGGAGAGCACAGGCACGTTGACGTGCACGTTGCCATCTCCGGCGTGCATATGGGTGGCCAGCACGATGCGGCGATCGCGAACTTCATGGTGGGCGCGGTCCAGCGCGTCCAGTACCGACGGATAGCCGCGCATCAGCCTTTCCAGGCTGTAGCGAAATTCCTGGAGCACGGCCAGCGAACGCAAGGTCTTCGCATCCTGGCCTTCCACCTGCTCGCGAAATTTCACGCAGAGTTCGACCCTGGCGGGAATCCGGGCGGCAGACTGCTCGTCGTCCTCACCGGCCACTGGAGCCGACAGGATTTCTTCCGCGCGCTGGGCAAAATAAAGCTGCGAGTAGCGTTCTTCTTCAATGTTGACGCCATCGACAAAATGCGCGAACTCGGCCAATGCATCGAGGGGAAGGACAACGTCCTCGTTCATCTTGAAGGCGTTGGTGCGGCGGGCAATCGCGCCCATCTTCTTGCGGTCCGCCCAGAAGCGCTGGGACTCGGCGGCATCGCGGGCGGCAAACAGCAAGGTGTTGGGATGCTGCGCAAGCAGCGCGCGAATCCGTTCCACGCCGCGGCTGGTCTGCTCCACGGAGTTGCCGGCAACATCGATGAGGAGTACGGCGCGGGGAGTCTGCGCGCGGGCCGCTTTTACCTTGTAGCCGATGGCGCGGATGTATTCGTCGTCGAAATGTTCCAGTGCAATCAGCGTTTCCTGATCGTCATCAGGGAATGGGAAGGCGCGGGCCAGTTCAAGAATGACGCGACTGGCCTCATCGAAATCGGGCCCGAAAAACTCCAGGCACAACGTCTGTTTTGCCTTGTATTCCGGATAAAGCACAAATCTGGCCGAGGTGATGACGCCGTCCGTGCCTTCCTTCTGCATTCCCGGAAGCCCGCCCAGCGCCTTGTTGGTGATGTCCTTCCAGAGTCCCTTCTTGCGGATTTCCGTGCCGCGCAGCTCAATCTGCTTCACCGGCGAGTTTTGTTCGTCCAGAACGTCAAAAGTCACAACGTCCTGCGGCATGATTTTGCGCAACTGATGGTTGGTGCGCCTTACGGTCCAACGCTGGCCGCTGGGCATGGCCATCCGCCATTCGAGCAGGTTGTCGATGCATGTGCCCCAGCGCACGGCGAGCTTGCCGCCCGCGTTTTCTGCAATGTTGCCACCAATAGTGCAGGCCCAGGAACTGGTGGGGTCAGTGGCGAACACCAGGCCGTGTTCGCCGGCGTATTCCATGGCTCTTTCCGTGACGACGCCAGTTTCCACCTCCATCACCTGGGCTGTGACCGTGCGTCCATCCGCAAGTTGCAAGTCTTGCTGGCTGATGCCGCGAATGTGATCGAGCTTTTCGGTATTCACCACAACACAGCCGGATCGCAGCGGCACCGCCCCACCGGTCAGGCCGGTGCCGGCTCCACGCGGAATGGCCTTGAGGCCGAGGCGTGCAATGGCCGCCAAAAGCGGAGCTACGTGTGCTTCCACGTTTGGCGTCACCACGGCGAGCGGGAGATACAGGCGCCAATCCGTAGCATCGGTGGCATGAGAGACCAGCGTGAAAGGATCGAAGAGGACGTTGCCGCTGCCGACAATGGCGCCAAGTTCGCGCTTGATGCGGTTGCGCAAATCTGGGGTGCCTTCCACGTCGCTGCGAAACTCGGCAATCAGCTGACGGCATCTGGCGAGCGTGTCGAGTACGCGTGTATTGCCGTTTGCCCCGGCGCTGATGGTTTCCAGGTCCCTGGCGATATCTTTAAAAAACCGCTGCCGCCTGGGAGCGGAATCGACCAGTTCCTGGAAGAGATAGGGATTGCGGCGGTGAATCAGCACGTCGCCAAAAATGCGCATGAGATGACGGGCGGAGCGGCCCGTGACTCGGGCGCTGCGAAGCTCGTCCAGAACACGCACCGTTTCGGAGCCAAGCAGGAATGCAATGGCCTGATGGTCGTCGGCGGATGTGTAGTTGAAAGGGATTTCGCGCGAACTGCAAGCCGCCAATTCGCTTACGCCAGAAAGGGACAACATGTCTAATTATACCAATTCCTCGGATTGCCAAGCTCATTGGGGATTGAACACGGCTCTTCTGATTCGAAGTCTCCTTGGGCAGCCGCAGGTATCACATTTATGTATAGATCAACGCTACTGCGGCCGAACTTCCCTGCGAATGCCCCCGCGCCCATTGGCTATTTGGCGACAACCGAGGATTTCTCGTGGCGACATCTACGCAGAGGAGCAATCCAGGAAGAGGATGCCTCTCGATGCCCTCGTGACAACACCGCTGGGCGGTCGCCGCGAAATATACTGTGAGCCGACAGATGTCCGCTTTGGCAGCAAAGAGCGCAGTTTTGAAATTGACGCAACTTTTGCCGAGCTCAGCGTTCCTCAACAGGGACGCTTCATCTCAGCCGTGACTGACCACACTCTGGAAAGCGCCGTCTTCGGGATCACCTACGACGACGGGGGAAAAGCTTCCCGTGCGCCCCAACCTGTGGGGCGGTCATTTAAAGTCCATACCTGAAGCCGGGTGTCACGAGATGATCCGCCCTGTGTATCTTCTCCCACTCCGGGACGCGAAGCGTGCACTGGCCTCCGGAAATCCATCGCGGATCTATGCCCTGTTGAGCCACTTCCTTGGTGATGAAGACCCCGACGAACTCGCCAAGCGCTTGAAGCGCGAAACTGACGAACAGATTTTAAAGAACATTGATATGGCAGTGGATGAGGGGCTTATAGCGTTGACGGCAGGCGTCCGCCGTCAAGCTGCAGCCCTCGGATTTACTGATCCGGCCCATAAACGATGCAACATTTATAAGTACTTTTCCGTCTACCAAGGCATGGAGAAGATCGATTCGCGCAGTTCCCTGTGCCACTGTTGCCTGACAGAAGCACGTTCTCGTGGCGGGCAAGGAACTCGCATCGCGCCAGCTCCAGAACCAGGGTCTTGTTCAGGGTAGGCATAACCAGGAAGTCAAAACTGTCCATGGTCTTGACGACCGGGGACTTCGCCTCCCCCCCCCGGACGAAGACCTGTCCGTGGGGACCCCGGCCTGCCGTTGCCTTTGGCTGGACGGCCGAACTTCTCGGCGAACAGGTAGTAGCTCTGCAACTCGGAGAACGCCCGCGTCTTCCGCGTAAGCGGGTGGTCTTCCCCAGTTGACCGGAGGCAGGTGCGTGCGCTTGGGGGCTGAAGAGATCAGCGAAGTGTCCGCTTATTTTTAGGTGGACACTTCGAAAAGCGCTTAAGAGGGTATGGCAGCGTCTTCGGCGGCGAGGTTCCAGGGGAGCAGTTCGTCAATCCGGTTGACGGGGTGCTCGGCGATGCGGGTTAGGACCTGGCGGAGATAGCGTTCTGGGTCCAGTCCATTGAGTTTCGCCGAGCCGACCAGCGAGTAGATGGCGGCGGCCCGTTCGCCACCGGAGTTCGAGCCAGCGAAAAGGTAGTTTTTCCGGCCAAGTGCAACTGCGCGAAGCGCCCGTTCGGCGGCAGAGTTATCAATCTCCAGCAGTCCATCGTCGACGTAACGGGTGAGCGCACGCCAGTGCGAAAGCGCATAGCGAATCGCGCCCGCCGTCTCGCTCTTGGTGGACAGGGAGCGGAGAGATTTTTCTAGCCAGCTTCGCAGATCGTCGAGCAGCGGCTTCCGCGATGGCCTGGAGTTGGG
>PMPH01000036.1:5132-14843 GCA_003161045.1 Acidobacteriaceae bacterium | reverse complement strand
GAGGTATAGTGCGAGCCACGGCTATTTTCTTCCTTGCGGGCGCATTCGGCCCGCGGTTCTTATCGGTTCAGCGGGTCCGGGGATGCGGACCCTGTTCAGCCGGCGTACAAGTGCCCGCCTGCCCTCAAATCTCTTACGATTCCCGCCCGCTTACCAGCNNCGCCGGTCGGGATTGACCTCGATCGGCACCTGGTAGTTGGCGCCACCCACGCGGCGGGTCTTGACCTCAAGCAGCGGCTTGCAATTCTCGACCGCCTTCTTGAAGAGCTTGAGGGCATCGTCGCCGCCGCCCTTCTCTTCGAGGTTCTTCATTGCCTGATAGAAGATGCCCTGGGCCGTCGACTTCTTGCCGCCCCACATCATCGAGTTGACAAACTTGGTGACCAGCGTGGACCCATAGACCGGATCCGACGCCACTTCCCGCTTTGCAATGTGCCCTTTTCTTGGCATAATCCTCAGAATCCTCGCGCTCTCGCGCTTCAACCGCTGCCCAAGTCCGGGTCCAAATGCCACGCCCCGGAACCTTGTTGCCAGTTTTCAGTTGTCAGTTGCCAGATTCGAGACGGTCTTGAATTCGAGACCGTCCTGACACCTGACCACTGTTCTTACTTCTTGCCCTTGGCCGGAGCCGCGCCGCCCTTGGCGCGCTTGGCGCCGTACTTCGACCGGCTCTGCTNNTTGCGGTTGGCCACGCCCACCGAATCCAGCGTGCCGCGCACCACGTGGTAGCGCACACCGGGCAGATCCTTCACACGGCCGCCGCGGATGAGCACAATCGAGTGCTCCTGCAGGTTGTGGCCGATGCCAGGAATATAGGTGGTGACCTCAATCCCGTTCGTCAGCCGCACGCGGGCTACCTTGCGCAGGGCCGAGTTCGGCTTCTTGGGCGTCTGCGTGTACACGCGGGTGCAAACGCCGCGCCGCTGCGGCGAGGCCTGCAGGGCTGGTGATGCCGTCTTGTACCGCGGGGCGGTGCGCCCCTTGCGAACCAACTGATTGAATGTAGGCAAACTGAAACTCCTTACCCCGTCAAAAAACCTGCCAGGCAAAATCCTGGCCAACTCAAGCTCATCAGCCGCGCGCAGCCCCATAAGGCTTTTCCGCTGCGAAAGCACTGCCAATCTCTGGCGCACATACGCACGAAAGCCCAATTTTGCTGCTTCGCGTCTGCCTTCGTTCCAATCTCAGACGAGAACCAGGACGGTGGCCGGGCGTTTTCCCACCTCAGGCGGGTAAAGCCAACTCCGTTTCGCCGGTTCCGGCCCGCATAGCCCTTCAAGGTGAAGAACGCGCGGACTCCGATGCGATTTGTCCCTGCCCTTTGCAAGAAAAGAGCGACTCAGGGAACCTATCTGGCCGGTTGAGTACACCTAGCCTTGGGGATCAGCACCGCCAACTTCAGCTTGGCTGGGCCACCCGTACGCTTTCGCCGTTAGGACACACGGACGACGCCGTTCTTGCCGAACTTTCTAACCATAACAAGAAATTGGGGCGGGGTCAACGATTTCCCCCTGCCCTGGCGATATTTCCCGGTTTTATTCAAGCTGATGAGGTTTTGAACCACCCGCCCAGCCATTTTCTCCAACTTCTCCCCACCGGTGCCAACAGGATTGAAGCGGCTTCATGCATAGCGGCGAATTTGTTGCCAGGGTTGTAGGTAATCCGCTGCCGGGCGTACGCAATCCCAGGGGCCGGCAGGATCCCGGAGTCAGTCGAGGCAAAGCTGGAGTCCCACTCTGCTTCGGGCAGATGGCTCACTCCGGCTTTGACGCCGCCTATCCAACCGCTTCCCGCCCGGCTGGTTCCGGCTTACTGCGGCGCGGAAGGGCGAGCAACGGCATAGAAGCTCAGCGCCGCGTCACCCTGTTCAAGCAAACGGGTGCGTTCGAGCGCGCCGTAGCGGTCTTCCAACCGCTCCTTGCGCCGACGCTCGGCGATGACCACGGCGTCCGCGGCAAGCAGACCCAACGCGGAGCCGCCCAGCAGGCCCAGCGTGGCCGCGTACTCCTCGGCCGCGTCGTAAGGCGGATCAAGAAAGACTACTTCGTAACGTTCTCGCTTTTCGCGGGGTTCTGGCTTTGAAGCTGCGGCGGCGCGACGCAGAAAGGCCCCCACGGCGGCGGCGTGGATGCGAAATCCCGCCCTCAGCCCCAGCCTTTCCAGGTTGCCACGCAAAACCTTCAGCGCCGCCGGAGCCCGCTCGACAAACTCCACCCTTGCAGCCCCGCGGCTGAGCGCCTCGATGCCAACGGCGCCCGAGCCGGCATACAAATCCAGGAAGGCCGCGCCCGCAATCCGGGCGGCGAGCACATTGAAGAGGGTTTCGCGCAGCCGGTCGCTGGTGGGCCGGGTGGCAAGGCCCACGGGGGCTTCCAGCGTTCGGGAACGGAGCGATCCGGCAATGATGCGCACGCTGACCAGCATACCCCACGGCACACCGAGGGGCCTGACCCTCTACAATCTATAGATATGCGTGGCTGGTCAATTCCGTTGGGCCGTTGGATGGGCGTCGAGATGCGCGTCCACGTCTTTTTTCCGCTTTTGGCGGTCGTTTGCCTCGGGCTAAGCGGCGCGGATGGCGTGATGCGCGGCCTGGGGGTGTTTCTGGCGCTGGTGGCGGCGGTGGTAGTGCGGGAGACGGCGCGGCTGCTGGTAGCCGCCTGGCTGGGTTTGCGGCTGCGCGCCATTCTGCTGTTGCCGATCGGCGGACTTTTCGCCTATGCCGATCCGGAAAGCCAGGAAAACTCGACCCAGGGCGGCGGGCAGTTTGCCATTGCGCTGGCTGGCCCGCTGGCGAATATGGCCACGGCACTGGTGCTGGCTGCGGCGTTTCTGGGCGCGGGCGGAGACCTAAAGCTGCTCGACCCACCGCTGGTCTCCTCCGCCTGGCTGCTGCGCAGCATGGTGTGGATGCAGGTGGGCCTGGGTGTGCTGCACCTGCTGCCGGCCTACCCCCTGGATGGCGGACGGCTGCTCAGAGGCAACTTTGCCCGCAAACACGGTTTCACTCCCGCCGGCCGCATGGCCGCCGGACTGGGCCAGGTGCTGGCGCTGGCCGCCATGGTGAGCGGCATGCTGCTGCACGATTACTGGCCGATCATCGCCGGCTTCTTCATCATGATCGGCGCGCAGATCGAGGACCAGGGCGTCTTCTTCCAATCGGTGGTGGACACCGTGCAGATGCGCGAAGTGATGCTCACCGATTTCGCCACCCTCTCGCCCTCCGACACCCTGGCCGATGCATTGGGGCGGTGCGTCCATTCGCTTCAAGAGGACTTTCCGGTGGTGCGCGGCCCGCAACTGGTGGGCATCATCAGCCGCCAGCACATTCTGGATGCGCTGCACACGGACGGCAACGGCTACGTGCAGATGGCCATGTCCAAGGCCTTCCAGGTGGCGCGGCCCGAGGACACGCTGGGCACCACCATCCGCCACATCCAGACAGGCCGCGGACTCTCGCTGATTCCGGTTACCGACAGCGGACGCATCGTCGGCATTGTCAGCGTCCAGAACCTGATGAGCTCCATGTCGCTTTTGGCCGAGCAGCGCCGCATCGAACGCGAAGAAGCCCGCGAACAGGCCCGCTAGAGTGGTTCTCCAGTTACTATGGAGGGAAACCGCTGCCGCTGAGTGGCTTTTTTCTTAAGAAAAAGCCACCTCGCACAACACTTGAAACTCCACTTTAACTGGAGAACTGCTCTAGCAAGCCCTCGAGGCAACCGGAGACTGACTGACTGTGCCCACGCCCGCCGACCAGGAAACGCCGCAATCTCTTTCTGAAAATCCCCTGGCGCCCGGCCTTTATCTGGTGGCCACGCCCATCGGCAACCTGGGCGACATTACGCTGCGCGCCCTGGAGGTGCTCCGCCGCGTGGACCGCATCGCCTGCGAGGACACCCGCCAGACGCAGAAGCTGCTCAACCATTTTGAAATCACCACCCCCACCGTGAGCTGCCACCAGCACAACGAGCACCAGCGCACGAGTGAATTGATCGAGGCGCTCAAGGCGGGAGGCCGCATCGCCGTCGTCTCGGACGCCGGAATGCCGGGCATCAGCGACCCCGGAGGCTGGCTGACGGCCGCGGCCATTGCCGCGGGCGTCGCGGTTACGCCCATCCCCGGCGCCAATGCGGCGCTCAGCGCGCTGGTGGCCTCCGGGCTGCCCTCCGGCGAGTTTCACTTCATCGGCTTTCTGCCGGAAAAAGCCGGAGCGCGGCGAACCCGGCTGGAAGCTCTTGCCGCCGAGGTTCAAAGAGCCGAGGCCCCCCGCACCCTGGTTTTTTACGAGGCGCCGCACCGCATTCTGGATACGCTGGCCGATTTGGAGGCAGTTTGGGGGCCGCAGTTGCGCGTTGTCGTGGCCCGCGAACTGACCAAGATTTACGAGGAGTTTTTGCGCGCGACGGCATCCGAAGCGCGGCGCGAGTTGGCCAGCCGTGACCGCATTCGCGGCGAGATTACCCTCCTGGTGGAGGCGCGACCGCGGGCTGTAGGCGAAGAAGATGCCGCTGGCGCTCCCGTGAAGATTACCGACCGCATCGCACGGCTCCAGGCCGAGGCCGGCCCCGAAGCCAGGATGAACGAAAAGGAAGCTCTCAAGCGCATTGCGCGCGAACTGGGCCTCTCCAAGAGCGAACTTTACCGCGAACTGCAACGCGAGCGGGCGCGGCGGCGGTAGAGCGGTTCTCCAGTTGCTATAGAGAGAAACCACTGCCGCTGAGTGGCTTTTTCCTCTCGGGGTCCCCGGCGACAGGTCTTCGTCGCTGGGGTGGAAGTAAAAGCCACCTTACATGATTCTTGATACTCCACATTAACTGGAGACCGCTCTAAGTTGCGCCTGCAAGAGACCGGCGGAGATTTGAGATTTATGGCCTCCCGCTTTTTCCGTTGAAGAACAAAACGCTGGTTCCCTTCGGCTTCGCTCAGGGTAGGCTTCCGACTCCGCTGCGCTGCGCTCAGAAGGATGAGGCACCCAGCGGGATTGTTAGTCCCTTGCTCGCGGTCCTCTGTCCCCTGCGCCCTATTCCTGGCTCCCCTGTCCCCTGTTCCCTATTCCCTTTTCCCCATTCCCCGCTCTCTCAGTTCCCGGATCTCTTCGATCAACTGCTCAACCTGCTCCCGTTTGCGATCGCTCACGTCCAGGAAGCGAATGCCCACATGATGCCGGTCGTGAATGGACTGGATGACGCCGCCGAGCCGGAAGGGCAGCCCTTCAATGCGGAACTCAGTCTCCACCCTGGTGTAGATGCCCACCGGGAAGCGTTCGTCGGTGCGGATGCAGCAGCCGCTCAGGCTCAGGTCGAGAATCCGCCCGCTCAGTTTGGAAGCGATCTTGATGAGATAGATCACGGCCGAGGTATCGACCTCTTCCCGGGACTGCTCACGGCGTTCGCGCCCAGCAGGCCTGCGCGGCGGCAAAGCGGCCGGATAGGTTTCAGCTTCTCGCCGTGCGGGCGGCTGCGGACTGCCCGATGGGGGCACTGCGGCAAGGCGCTGCTCCGGAAGGCGCTGGCCCGCCAAACCGAAACCGTCTGCTCTACCGCTCACGCCCGAAACCACTCTTTCCGGCTCTGGGGCCGGTTGCAACCCACTGGCTGAGGGCAGAACAAACAAACTCCGCTCCTGGGGAGGGGTTTGGGCCGTCATCGTCCGCGCCTGGGCATGAGTCGAAGTCTGGACCGTAGTCTGGACCGAAGCCAGGACCGGAGCTTGGGCCGGAAATTGGATCGGAGATTGGACCGAGGCCTGAACCGAAGATTGCCGCGGCGTTTCTGGTTTGGCCTGTTTCCCGACCTGTTCGATGGGCTCCACTTCAGCCGGCTGCACAGCCCGCCCAATCTGCTTTTCGGCTTGTTCAGCCTGCTGTGTGACCTGTTCGACCGGCTGTGCGGCTCGCCCGGCCAGCTTCCCGGCCTCCTCAACCGATTGTTCAGCCCGTTCAACCCGCTTTTTGACCTGCCCGGCCTGCTCCACTGCCAGAGTCTCAGCCGTCTCCGGCGCGGCAGCCTTTTCTTCGGCTTCCAGTCTCGCCGCGGCCAATTCCTCGGCGGCCAATTCATCGGCCCTCCTGGCATTCTCTTCCTTAACCTCGGAGAGCGCCTCGACCAGCTCGTTTCTGCGCCGCGAGGCCACGTTCACGAAGCGGATTCCGGCCAGATGCCGGCCGTCTGTCCACTGGGTCACGCCGCTGAAACGGAAGGCAAGCCCGCGAACCCGGAAACTGAGCTCGACGTTCACCCTGGTTCCGGCGCAAAACCGCTCCTGGGTACGCACACGGCAACCGTTCAAGCCGAGATTGACGATGCGGCAGGCGATCGTGGAACCATGTTCCACCAGCAGGAGACGGGCATCTTCGTCCACGCCGTGGCGTGGAACGGCCCGGCGGTCCTGCTGCCCGGCCGCAATCTCTTCCGCCACTTTGGCCGATTCCATCGCTTCAGCCGGCTCCATTGCGCTCTCCACCTGCATTCGCGGAAATGCATTCGCGGAAAAATCAGTGCCCTCCAGCCACTTCCCAGGGGCGCTATAGCGGTTCTCCAGTTGCTATGGAGGGAAACCACTGCCGCTGAGTGGCTTTTTCCTTAAGAAAAAGCCACCTTACACGATTCTCGAAACTCTACGTTAACTGGAGAACCGCTCTAGGGGGCGGGCTGCGCGGCTTCACGGCCCTTCAGACGGTCATACACATACAGGTCGCTGGTGGTTCCCAGCGACTCATTGTAGAAGTTGATGGCCCCGGTCAACTGCTTCAGTTCCGCAGTAAACAGGTGGATTGCATGCAATTGGCTGGCCGTGGCGGGAAGCTCAAATTGAGAAGTCTTAATAAACTTCTGGTAGCCGCGATCCACCAGCCGCGCCACTTCGCCCCTGACCAGCGCTCCGGGAGCAACGGCAAAGGCAACTGCCAGGTCTTGAGCCTCAGTTTGAGTCCGAACCGGAGCCGGAGCGGCCACCAGGACCGTTCCGGCCCCGTACTTGCTTACCAGAATGCCGCCGGCCACTGCTTCATAAGGAGTCACCTCGAAGGAATGCGCGCGCAAGGTCTCCAGAGTCTGATCGAAGTTCGGATTGCGGGGGTTCGGATTGCGGAATTTTCGGCTCATGACCGCCTTCCAATCTGCGAGGATGATGAAGAAGGTATCGGCAGAATCTTTCTGAGGCTCCAACCTCGCACACCCAATCTCGCACATCCGGAGCAGGGACCGCAATTCTCATGAAAATCGCAGACGCACCAGCAAAACCCGGCTCCTCACTGCCCGATGCGGCGGACAAGTCCCTCTGCGAAGGCTTTTGGGAGCCGGTATGAGCACTCTGCGCCTGCCCTTGGCGGTCTACGAGCAGATTCGCTCCCACGGCGAGCGAACCTACCCCGACGAGTGCTGCGGGGCGCTGCTGGGACATCCCACGCTCGATGGCTGGCAGGTCGAAGCCGTAGTCGAAACCGGCAACAGCCGCACCGATTCGCCGCGCAACCGCTTCCGCATTCCCCCGCTCGACCTAGTGAAGATCGCGCAGGAGGCGCACCGCCTGGAGCTGGAGATTGCCGGTTTTTACCACTCCCACCCCGACCATCCGGCGGATTGGTCACAGATTGATCTGGCCGAGGCCCACTGGATCGGCTGCTCCTTTGTCATCACCAGCGTCGTCCAGGGCAAAGCCGCCCAAACCAGCTCTTTTCTGCTGACCGGATCAAGCGAAGAGGACAAGCGCTTCGAGCCAGAGACGATTCAAATCGGCGAGAAGCTGGTCAACTCGCCCGCAACGCAGCCCGAACGCGCCTGAATCCGGTCTGGAGCGAGCCCGAGTTTGGATTACTGCTGAATTGAGCCTGGAATGCGCCCATTTTCCTCTTTCAGTAAGGTTGCACTGAGAATTTGAGCGCGGCGGAGTCTGGCTCTGCCGAATTCTGCTCATTGCCGCTTCGGAGACTCCACGCCTTAGAATTGGAGCATGACGACCACCACCGAAACCGATGCTCTGCCTGAACTGACCACCGATGAGCTCTCCCGCTACGCGCGCCACCTGACGCTCTCCGAGGTGGGCATTGAGGGACAGCAGAGGCTCAAAGCCGCGCGGGTGCTCTGCGTCGGAACCGGCGGCCTGGGCTCGCCGCTGGCGCTTTATCTGGCCGCGGCTGGCGTCGGGACGCTCGGGCTGGTGGATTTCGATGTGGTCGACGCCTCCAACCTGCAGCGCCAGATCATCCATTCGACCAAGGACATCGGCCGCAAAAAGCTCGATTCCGCCGCGGAAAAGCTCACCGCCCTCAATCCGGCCATCACGATCGTCAAGCACGAAACCCGTCTGGTGAGCTCGAACGCCCTGGAAATCATCAAAGACTACGATATTGTGGCCGACGGCACCGACAACTTCCCCACCCGCTACCTGATCAACGACGCCTGCGTCCTCTCCGGCAAGCCCAACGTCTACGGCGCCATCTTCCGCTTCGAGGGCCAGGCCAGTGTCTTCGCCACCCGCGAAGGCCCCTGCTACCGCTGCCTCTATCCCGAGCCGCCGCAGCCCGGCTTGGTTCCCAGTTGCGCCGAGGCCGGAGTGCTGGGCATTCTCCCCGGACTGATTGGCGTCATCCAGGCCACCGAGGTCATCAAGCTCATTCTGGGCAATCTGATCCAGGACAAGGGCGAATCGCTGATCGGCCGGATGCTCCTGGTCGATGCGCTGAACATGCGCTTCCGTGAACTCAAGCTGCGCAAGAATCCCGAATGCCCGGTCTGCGGCCTCCACCCCACCGTCACCCAGCTCATCGACTACCAGCAGTTCTGCGGCATTGCGCCCGAGGCCCCGGCAGAGACCCATGAGGGGAAGACGGTGAAAAACGGAATCCCCCAACTCAGCGTCAAGGAATTGAAGCAGCGCATCGACGCTGGCGAGGACGTGTACATTATTGATGTCCGCGAACCCTGGGAGTACAAGATCGCCCAGATGGGTGGCAAGTTGATTCCGCAGAAGGAAGTCCCTCAGCGCCTCTCCGAGATCGACCGCGACCGCGAAGTGGTCGTCCAATGCAAATCCGGCGGCCGCTCGCAGCGCATCGCCGAGCTGCTCAAGCAGCAGGGCTACCCGCGCGTCGTCAACCTGGCCGGCGGGATTCTCGCCTGGGCCAGCGAGATCGACCCCCAGGTGAAGAAGTACTGAAAGGGCTGGCTAAAAGGAGAAATATGGCTAAAGGGGCAACAGACCAGGTAGTCCAGAGCAGCGGCAATGTCTTCGCCGATTTGGGTCTGTCCGATGCGGCGGAACTCGACAACAAAGCCCAGCTTTGTGCCGCACTCAACCGGATCGTCAAACGGCAGCGGCTCACCCAAGTTGAGGTCGCGGCCGCACTCGGCATCAACCAGCCGAAGGTCTCCGCGCTCCTGCATTACAAGCTGGAGGGCTTTTCCGTCGAGCGCCTGATGCGCTTTCTTGTGGCGCTCGGACAAGATGTTGAGATCCGCGTCAAAGCCGAACCCAGCTCCCGCCCCGCCTGCATCGCCGTCAAAGCTGCCTGACCTGTTCGCTCGGTCAACCTGACACGCCAAATGCCGCTGGCCCCACCGCAGGTGGCTTGCCGTTCTCCTCCATCTTGCCAAAGATCATCTTGCCGCTGGCGGTTTGCAGCACACTGGTCACCGAAATCTCCACCGAACGGCCGATCAGCCGCCGCGCATGATCGACCACCACCATGGTGCCGTCGTCCAGGTAGCCCAC
>PMPH01000036.1:0-5105 GCA_003161045.1 Acidobacteriaceae bacterium | reverse complement strand
GCTCCAGCAGCTTCAGGTCCACCTCGCGAATGGAGGGAAAGTCGTCGGAGACGATCTGCACCTGAATGCTGGGGCTCGACTGCATTCTCTGCAGCATGTCCAGGCCGCGGCGGCCGCGCTGCCGTTTCGACGCGTCGGTCGAGTCGGCCACCGACTGCAGTTCCCTTAGCACGAACTCCGGCACCACCATCATGCCGTCGATGAAGCCGGCCTCGGCGATGTCGGCAATGCGCCCGTCGATGATGACGCTGGTGTCGAGCACCTTGGCCGAGCGCCGCGTGGGCCGCTCGCCCGCGAAGACCGTGCCCAGAGCGGCCGCATTCAGCAGATCGCCCTTGCTGGCTCCCACCAGCAGGCCCACATAGGTCATCAGCAACAGCACGAAGATCTGAATGACGGAAAGCGAGGAGCTGGGCAGAAGAGCGCTGCGCAGCACCATGCAGAACAGCGCCGCCCCGGCAATGCCCAGCACGCTGCCCGCCACGGCGCCGATCAGCCGTTTCAGGCTGAGCGCACGCACCCGCACTTCGAAGAGGATCACCGCCCCGGCCGCCACGGCGCCCACGCCCGCGCCTGCCCATCCGGTCACGCCAAAGGGATGAAGATAAGAACAAACCCCGGCAAGAAGAGCCACAAAGAGAAGCCGAACCACCATCAGGTCCATAAAAGGCCGCCCCCGCTGGGGGCAAGTAACCCTCCAGACCGGGTTTAGTTGGCAAGCATGCCCACCTGGCCGCGAAATCGTCAAGTGCTGGAAGCAGAGACCAGCACCTACGACGCCACCGCCAACTCCTCCAGGTGCGCCATCCGCGGCACGCCACCCTTGCGGGGACCGCGCTTGCGGGCGCTCATCACTTTGATGCGCTCCAGCAGGTCCTGGGAGGAACAGTTTTTCTTGGCCAACAGGGCGTCGGCCGTGTGCATCTGCCCACTCATCCTCTGCGGGTCTCCCAGCAGGATCATGGGCACGTGGCCCGCAATCTGCTTCAGCCGCTCCACCAACTGGCAGCCATTCATCTGCGGCAGGCTAAAGCCGGTCAGCACCAGATCCACGGGAGTCTCGGCAAAGATGCCGATCGCCTCCTGCCCGTTGCTGGCCGAAACCACCCGGTATCCGTTGGTTGCCAGCATGAACTTGAGTACGGAAAGCTCCTGTTCATTGTCATCTACGCAGAGAATAATTTTTTTTGGGCGCATAATCCTGGAATCAGCTCCTTGATGCAATTTTTTGGGGCCCGCCGGGACACACTCCACCCGTGCCCGCGGCTAGGGCAGGCTGGCGCAATGCGTCTTCGGACCTGGCGACCGGGAGCGGACTGGTACTTCCCTGGCAGATTCCGTAGCCGGATTGCTTCGCGCACCGCCCTGACGGGCACGGCGGAACTGCAACGCGGCTACTGGCATTCGCTGCACAGGCGGAGGCCTTCGCTGGCGGTCAATTGGTGAATGATGTCTGAGGCAAAAGCCGACAGAGGCATCGGTTAAATTCCTTCAATGGAAGCCAAGAGTACGGGGAATGGACGCCGGGAGAAAGAGGGAAGGGCAAGCGAAACTCACTCTGGAAATCCGAAAGCCACAGGTGGAAATTGGTTAGATTTAAGGCACACAGTCACTTGCAACAATACAATCCTGTTGAAAGCGTGTGCATCGCGACAGGAAAAGCAGGCCTTTTGACCCAGAAACGGTGCTGCCTGCTACCAGCCCTTCGGTGACCCTCGCCAATTTCGACTCTGAGAATGGAAAACTGAGAACTGCGAACTGGAAACCAGAAGCGGGAAGCCGGAACCGGAAACAGGGAAGCAGGAAGCGGAAGCCGGAACCGGAAGCGGGAAGCAGGGGGCAGTAAACCATGGAGCTAGTACTACAGTTGTAAATCGAAGATTCTGCAGGGAGCAGGGGGCTTCAGCCCCCTGAAAGAGAGCGAATGAGCAGGGCCTTCAGGCCCGGGCTTTTGCCGCTTTTCTAGGACTTGGAGGAAATTCACCTGTAGTGCTAGGAACTAGGACCAGAGGCAGGAATCAGGAACCGCGGTAAGCCATCACAAGCCGGGGAGCCAGAATCGGCGTCAGGAACCGGGATTGGTGCGGGGAGCGGGAAATGGTGCAGGGAGTGGAAGCGGCGGTAAGAGCCGGGATTGGCGCCAGGAGCAGGGGACGGCAGTAGAAGTCGGGCCAGAAACCCGGCCTCTCATCAGCCTGAGGACTGAAACCTGCTCCCCGTTCCCTGCCGCCTCACCCCTGTTGTTCAGAGTTCGATCAGCGGCCGCGGCAAACGGGTCCTGGCGCGGTCCAGAAAGAGCCTCATGCGCAGCGCCTCGGAGCGCTGGATGGCCACCAGTCGCATGTGCCTGCGAATGTGGTCGCCATCGACCAGCAGGGCCACCTGCGCCTCGTCGAACTCGGCGTCCTTTTCCAGCCGCGCAATCCGTTCTTCGATAGTGTGGCGAAACCGGGGACTGATCTCAAAACCTTCGCTGGTTGCACAGTTGGTCATCATGGCAGGCTCCTCAAAGGGAAAATCCTCGCGCCCTTAAAAATAATTTCTGAAAGGGCTAAAGTATTTCCAACCTGTGCCGATATTAACGAGGAGTTGTATGAAGCGCCAGATTACCGAGTAGCGATACGAAGGTAATTTACTGTCCTAAAACCGGACAGCTTAAGCACTTTTCCCGCATTTTTTGCACAACCCGGCCGCTCCACCGCAAGACGCACCAGCTCGTTTCAGCCGGCGCAGTGGTTTGCTGTCTCCTCATAAAGCGGATTTTCATCGCCCGCGGATTCGTTTCCGCCGGCCGCTGCTGCTTGCTTCCCGTTCCAGGCGACCGATCCCGCGAAACTCCAGAGGGAGCAGATCCAGACGGCCTCCCGGCCGGGCGCAACCTGCGCGGCGGCGGCGCGTCTGATACTCTGGCGATTGCAGCCTTGCGTTAGTATTCTGTAGTCAGCGGTCAGTTCTCAGTTGTCGCGGACCGCTGGCCATTGGAAGCGCCGGATTCATAAGCAATCCGGGATTGTTTTTGGCTGATTGCTGAAAAACTGACAACTGACCACTGGAGAATACCTGTGAAGCTAGGTTTTACGGCAATCGCGCTGGCCGCGCTCTTGAGTTCGAGCACTTTTTTGAGTCAGGCCGCTCTGGCCCAACAGCAGCAATCCGCTGTACCCGACGCCCCGGTGCCGCAGGCGCCCCAGCCCTTTTCGGCGGACACAAACGGCCCGATTACTCCCGGCAAGGGCGCCGGAGACGAACAGCCGGGAGCCAATTCGTCCTCGAATCCTCAGGCCCAGCAACAGCCCGAGCCCTCCAGTCAGGCTCCCGCGAGCCAGGGAGCGGACGAGGTCCAGACCGCTCCTCCAGAGATGCCCGCCGCCGGCGAGGGCGTTGAAAAGGCGACGACCATCATCCACCTGCATGTGAACTTCGTCGAAATTCCGGTCACCGTCAAGGACTCAAAGGGGAAGCTGGTGGCCGGCCTCACCTTCCGCAACTTCAAGGTCTACGAGAACAACACCCGTGAGCCATTGGCCTTTTTCACCACCGACTCGTTCTCGCTTTCAATCGCTTTTGTCGTAGACCAGAGCCTGACCTCCGACGTGATGGCCAAGGTGAACAACTCCCTCGGAGCCATTCAGGGCGCGCTCACTCCCTATGACGAAGTGGCTGTTTTTTCTTACAACAACGGCGCGCAAGACCGCTCGGGCGGCTTCACTGGAGCGCAGAGCGCGCGTCTTCCCTACGTGCTCTCGATGACCAAGGAGACCGGCAGCGAGATGCTGGTGCCCGTCAACAGCGGCCCGCTGGCCGGCTGCGACATTCGTGAGAACGGCAACTGCGTCGACCCCAACCTGCAGCCCGGAGGCTCGGCCGGTGGCAACGGCGGCTGGACACCAATTCCCAAAGAGATTCACACCCTCAACGACGCCGTCCTGGCCGCCGCCAAAGAATTGTCTACCCGGCCCAAGGGACGCCGCCGCATCATCTACGTCATCTCCGACGGCAAGGAGTACGGCAGCAAGGCCAGCTATAAAGAGGTGTTGCGCTATCTGGAAACCAACAAGATCGCCGTCTACGGCACGCTGGTGGGCGACTCGGCCCGCTGGGGCGAGGGCCGCCTGAGCCGCCTCCACCTGCCCTTCACCATGTATGACAACCTGCTGGCCAAGTACACCTTGGCTACCGGCGGCACATTGGACTCCGAACGTAGCATGAATGGGATTCAAAAGAGTTACGCCAGCATCGCCGATGAGGCACGTAACCAGTACACGCTGGGCTACTATAGCCACCTGCCGATTCTCGACGGGAAGTTCCGCAAGATTGATGTGCGCGTCGACCGGCCCGGGCTGGAGGTCATCGCCAAGACCGGCTACTACCCCGCCGCTGAGGATTCCCACTAAAGCGGTTCTCCAGTTGCTCTAGAGGGAAACCACCACCGCTGAGTGGCTTTTTCCTTAAGAAAAAGCCAGATTCCACGCCACCAGTAACGCTACATGAACTGGAGAACCGCTCTAAGGAATCTCCGTTCAGGCTATTGATTTCGCGGCGTCAGGGCGTTTCAGCAATTTCTTCGCGATTTACGGGAAGTTTATACGCAATACAAAGGTAAGCAGTTTGTTTTGTTGTCTTTGGAGGCCGGGTCGGCCTCCAAAGACTAAATTGACAAGCCGGATGCGCTAATTTGAACACGCCCTTCCATTACTCGTTGAATGGCTTTAAATTTTATTACCTTGCCCCCATCAACTTCCCACTCAATGCCCCTTGCCCGTAGTGGGTTTCTACATAGTTGTCAAGAATCTGCTTGAATTCGTCCACAATCGCGTCCCCGTGCAGGGTCGTAAAGAGCTTTCCATCCACGTAAACCGGCGCCTTGGGCTCCTCGAAGACGCCCGGCAGGCTAATGCCCAAATTGGCGTGCTTCGATTCGCCTGGCCCATTGACGATACAGCCCATCACGGCCAATTTCAGCTCTTCCACGCCGGGATACTTCTTCCGCCATTCCGGCATCGAGGTCTGCAGATATTCCTGAATCTGCTCGGCCAGTTCCTGGAAATAGGTGCTGGTCGTGCGCCCGCACCCTGGGCAACTGGTCACCTGCGGCATGAAGCTGC
>PMPH01000103.1:9648-33294 GCA_003161045.1 Acidobacteriaceae bacterium | reverse complement strand
ACAACTGCCCCTACAAGGTGCGCCGCTTCAACTTCCTGCTCTACTCGGACTTCGAGACCGAGAGCCTGAAGCTGATGCGCAACCCCGACGTGACGGTGCGCTCGCGCGGCGTGATGGAAAAGTGCACCTACTGCGTGCAGCGGATTTCGGCGGCTAGGATCGAGGCCGACAAGGAGAACCGGGCCATCCGCGACGGCGAAATCCAGACCGCCTGCCAGCAGGCCTGCCCGGCCGCGGCGATCACCTTCGGCAACCTCAACGACCGGCAGAGCAAGGTCGCGAAACTCCAGGCCGGCGAGCGCAGCTACCAGGTGCTCGCCGATCAGAATACCCGTCCGCGGACGACTTATGTGGCCGCGGTGCTGAATCCGAATCCTGAACTGGAAGATGAGCCGGTCGAGCACTCGCCGGCGAAGGATTGAGAGGCACAAAGCGAAGTGAAACGCGACCCCGAACGCGAAGAGCGGATCAGCCTCGAAGAGCGGATTGACCCCGCGACCGGGGAGTTCCGCGTCATCGCGCCGGGCCAGAGCTTCCAGTCGGTCACCGAGAAGATCACGCGCATTGTGCTGACGCCCGCGACGCCGCTGGGCTGGCTGGCGCTGTTTGGCCTGGGTGGCGCACTGGCCTCTGTGCTGCTGGTGGCCGTGACCTGGCTCTTTCTGAAGGGCACCGGCATCTGGGGGATTACGCAGCCGGTGGCCTGGGGCTTTGCCATCATCAACTTTGTCTGGTGGATCGGCATCGGCCACGCCGGTACGCTGATCTCGGCCATTCTGCTGCTGTTCAAACAGGGCTGGCGCAACTCGATCAACCGCTTCGCCGAGGCCATGACGATTTTTGCCGTGGTCTGCGCCGGCATGTTCCCGCTGATTCACATGGGCCGTCCCTGGCTGGCCTACTGGGTCTTCCCTCTTCCCCTCACGATGAATGTGTGGCCGCAGTTCCGCTCGCCGCTGGTGTGGGACGTCTTCGCGGTTTCGACTTACGCGACCATCTCGGTGGTCTTCTGGTACATCGGCATGGTGCCCGACTTCGGCACCCTGCGCGACCGCGCCAAATCGAAGTTTGCGCAGCACTTTTACGGCCTCTGCTCGCTGGGCTGGCGCGGCTCGGCGCGCCATTGGTCACGCTATGAGACGGCTTCGCTGCTGTTGGCCGGGCTGGCCACGCCGCTGGTGCTCTCGGTGCACACGGTCATCAGCTTCGACTTCGCCGTGGCCGTTTTGCCCGGTTGGCACACCACCATCTTCCCGCCTTATTTTGTGGCCGGGGCGATTTACTCCGGCTTCGCCATGGTGCTGACGCTGGCCATTCCGCTGCGCAAGTTCTACCACCTGGAGGGGCTGATTACCGAGCGTCATATCGACAATATGGGTAAGGTGCTGCTGGCCACCGGCCTCATTGTGGCTTACGGCTACGGCATGGAGGCCTTCATGTCCTGGTACTCGGCCTCGCACTGGGAGGCCTTCATGATGTGGAACCGCATCTTCGGGCCGATGGGCTGGTCGTACTGGGTTCTGATTACCTGCAACCTGGCCATTCCGCTGACGACGCTGTGGTCGCGCCGGCTGCGCACCTCGATGCCGTTCATGTTCTGCCTCTCGCTTGTGGTCAATGCGGGGATGTGGTTTGAGCGCTTCGTCATTATTGTCACCAGTCTCTACCGCGACTTTCTGCCCTCGGCGTGGGGAACCTACCGCGCGACCAAGTGGGACTATATGGTTTATGTGGGGACACTGGGCTTGTTCATAGCGCTATTTCTGCTTTTTGTGCGCTTTCTGCCCATGATCCCCATCTCCGAGATTCGCACCATGCTGCCGGGAGCCAAGGTGAAGCTTCCGGCCGAGGCCACGACGGCAACGGAGGCTGGAGACTGATGCCCCCACGCGAAGGAATCTACGGATTGCTGGCTGAATTCGATACTCCGGGCGAGCTGGTGAGGGCCGCGCGGCAGGCGCGCCTCGACGGCTGGCGGCGGCTGGACTGCTATACGCCTTACCCGGTCGAAGAGGCGGCCGAGGCCATCGGATTTCATCGCAACAAAGTGCCGCTGGTGACGCTGGTTGGTGGGCTGATGGGCCTGGTGGCGATGTTCCTGCTCGAGACCTGGATCTCGGTGTGGGCTTTTCCCTTGAACATTGGCGGCCGGCCGACTTACTCCTGGCCAGCCTTCATTGTGCCCGCCTTCGAGTGGACGATTCTCTTCGCGGGCTTGTCGGCGGCCTTCGGAATGCTGGCGCTCAACGGGCTGCCAGCGCTTTATCACCCGCTCTTCAACGCGCCCAACTTCCGCGATGGAGCCACCACGGACAAGTTTTTCCTCTGCCTGGAGGCGCTGGACCCCAAGTTCGACCTGGCGGAGGCGAAAAAGTACCTGGAGAGCTTTCAGCCGGTTTCGGTGGTGGAGGTGGAGTACTGATGGGAGCGAGCCGCCTCAAAAACAGGGATCGGAGATCAGGGATCAGGGATCAGGGCCCGCGCCTTACCCTTTCGCCTTCTTTCTGGCGAAAGGGAGGAAGACCATTGGCCTTCGCATACATTTCGGCAATGCTCCTTGTCTCCGGCTGCCGCCAGGACATGCAGAACCAGCCGAAGCTGATTCCGCAGCGGGGTTCGGAGTTCTTTGCCGACCAGCGCGGTGCACGTCCGCAGGCGGCCAACACCGTGGGCCGCGGCCAGTTGCGCGCGGACAGCTACTTTTATACCGGCGTCGTTCAGGGCGCCAACGGCTACCGCGAGGAAAAGAACGAAATGCCTTTTCCGGTGACCATCGAGGTGCTGCGGCGCGGCCAGGAGCGCTTTAACATCAACTGCTCGCCCTGCCACTCGCGGGTGGGCAACGGGCTGGGCGAGATTGTGCAGCGCGGCTACAAGACGGCCGCGAATTTCCACGATCAGGTGCGCCTTTCGCAGCCAATCTCGCATTATTTTTATGTGATGAGCCACGGTTACGGGGCCATGCCGGATTACTCGGCGCAGTTGATGCCCGTCGATCGCTGGGCGGTGGCGGCCTACATTCGCGCGCTGCAGTTGAGCCAGGCGGCCACGGTCGCGGACCTTCCCCAGGGCGCACCGGTGCGCAGCCTGAAGGAGATTGCGCGGGAAAAGCGCTTGCCGGAGAGCTTTGCCGAGCCGTGGAAGCTGCCCGCGACGGCCGTTCAGGCCCTTCCGCCCGAAGCGAAGCAGGGAACACCGGCGCTGGCTCCGGCCAATGCGGCGAACCCGAAGCTGCTGATTCCGCAGAACAAGCAGAACAAGCCGGCCCCGGCGGCCGTGAGGTGAGGATGAACGAAATGGCTCACGAGAGGCACGACGCCAAGACACTTCCCGCCGAACTGGGCGCGCCGGCCCTGGTCGATGGCTGGCTGAGGCGCGCACTGTCGATCGGCGCGGCCTTCTCGGTGATTGCCGCGGGCCTGGGATTTCTGGATGGGCGCGGATTCGACGCCGATCACCTGCTGCGCGCCTGGCTGCTGGGGCTGGTGCTGACCTTCGGCTTCGCGGTGGGCGGGCTGGCGCTGCTGATGCTCCAGTACTGCACGGGCGGCAAATGGGGCCTGCTGTTGCGCCGTCCGCTGGAGGCGATGAGCCGCACCCTGCCGCTGGTCTTCGCTTACTGGGTGGTGGTGGCGCTCTCGCTCAGGAAGCTTTACCTGTGGGCGGCGGTGGGCGACGTGAAGGCGGCGCTGCAATCGGGCTGGATCAACGAAGTCCAGGCCCACGCCATCGCATTCAAGCGGCCGATGCTGAACCCGGCGGCCTTCACCTGGGTCAGCCTGCTCTGCTTTGCCATCTGGAGCTTCTACACCTGGCGGCTGAATGCGCTGGGGTTGAAGCGCGACGCCGATTCTGCCGCCAGCACGCCCTTCTGGATCAAGAAAATGGAGAACATCAGCGGTCCCGGCATGGTGGTCTACGCCCTCACCATGACGGCCGCGGTAATTTACTGGGTGATGTCGCTCGATCCCACCTGGTACTCGTCGGTCTACGGGCTGCTCTTTCTGGTGGGGCAGGGCTACCAGGTGCTGGCGTTGGCGATCATCGTAGCCGTTTCGCTCTCGAAGGACGAGCCCTTCAAGACTCTTCTTCGCCAGACCGAGCAGCATGACCTGGGAAAGTTGACCTTCGCCTTCGTGATGCTGAACATTTACCTGGCCTTCGCGCAGTTTCTTATCATCTGGTCGGGAAATCTTCCGGAGGAGATTCCCTGGTATCTGGACCGCATCCTCGGCCGCTGGGGCGTCATCGTCACGCTGGACTTCATCTTCTACTGGCTGATTCCGTTTACGCTCTTGCTGTCGCGCGACCTGAAGCGCAACAAGAAGCGGCTGGTGCGGGTCTGCCAGTGGATGATCTTCGCCAAGGCCTTCGATCTTTTCTGGCTGATCGAGCCGAATTTCAAGGACGCGGCGCGGAATCTTCACTTCAGTTGGGGGATTATGGAGTACGCGGCCGTGCCGGCGGCGATGATGGCCTTCTGGGTCGCCTATTTCTGTGTACAGTTGAAGACGCGTCCGCTGGTGCAGACCAACGATCCACACGTGGCGGAGATTCTGGAGCCTGAACATGTGTCCGCATAGCCCAAACGATCCGGAAGAGCGCCGAGCGGAGTCCACGAAACCGGGACCGGAACCGGAACATAAACCGGCGCCGGAGCAAGGCCGGGGACGGCGAGGGGAAGAACACTCTTCCTCCGCGGGCTACGAGCACTCCGACGTGCGCACCTCGGGCGTGGTGGTTTTTATGACCGCAATGGTCATTTTTGTCGCGTTGATCGGGCTTTTTACCTACGGCCTGGGCAAGCTGCTCAACGCGCACATGGCCAGGGAAGACGGGCCGCCGAGCAAGTGGGCGCGGCGGACGCCCGACGTGCGCGCTCTGGGCAATATGCCCTCCAGCCCCGAGTTGCAGAACAAGGTGGCCGAGCTGACCCAGAGCTTTCCCACCCCCCGCCTGCAGACCGACGACGGCAGCCAGGATGTGGCCGACCTGCACGCGCGCGAGGATCTGCTGCTGGACTATTACAGTTGGGTAGGACAGACGCAGGAGCAGGCGCGGGGCAAGGTGAGGATTCCGATTGAGCGCGCGATGGAGTTGATCGCCCAGCGTGGATTGCCGGTGGCGCCGGCGGAAAAACAGGCGCCGTTGATGACCGGAGAACAGCCGCCAGCCGTGGCCGTGCCGCTGACCAACGGATTTGCGCGCACCGGCTACGAACAGGATCAGGAGGCGGCGCGGGAGGCCGAGGGGCCGAATCAGTAGGTGGCGTTTGAGGGTGAAAGGGGTTGAGATTTGTGGTTTTTCACTCTTTTCGCCAGGAAAAAGGCGAACGGTTGGGGCACGGGAGACGGATTGAGGGGCGAGGCCCCCCCCCTAGCCGCAAAAACAAAGGCGCGGCGAGGGTGGGGCACCCGGCTTTTGGGGCACCGGGCAGTCGAAGGAGTGGGGCGCCCGGCAGACGGCGGAAGGGGAGGGGAAAAGATGCAGAGCACGGGCACAATTCAGAGGAGTTGGCGAGATGCAGCCCTGAACACGGCGGCCGCGATGGCGTTGTGCGTGGCCGCGTGGACCCCGGTTGCGCTTTGCGCGGCTGGCCTGAGCCTCTTCGGGCTTTGTCCCGAGGCGCGGGCGCAGGTCTCCGGTTACGGCGACAAGCAGGTGGGACCGGCCAACGACAAACCGCCGTCGATTCTGAACGGCGTGGGCATTGAGCAGCATCTGAACCAGCAACTGCCGCTGGGGCTCACCTTCACCGACGACCAGGGCCGGCAGATTCAGTTGGCCAGCTACTTCGGCCAGCGGCCGGCGATTCTGGCGCTGGTTTACTACCAGTGCCCCATGCTCTGCTCGGAGGAGTTGAACGGGCTGACGAGCGCCTTGCAAATGGTCAACTTCGTCCCCGGCAAGGACTTCAGCGTGATCGTGGTGAGCATCGACCCCACCGAGGGCACGGAGCTGGCCGCGGCCAAGAAGCGCACCTACCTGAAGCGCTATGGCCACCCGGAGACGGCCTCGGGCTGGCATTTTTTGACCGGCACGCAGCCCAATATCGACGCGCTGACCAAGGCCGTGGGCTTTGGCTACGTGCGGATTCCCGGCCCTGACGGCAGGCTGACGCAGTTCGCCCACGCCAGCGCCATTCAGATCGTGACCCCGGGGGGCAAGCTGGCCCAGTACTACATGGGCGTCGAGTACTCGCCCAGGGATTTGATGCTGGGGCTGAACGAGGCCTCGGCCAACCGCATCGGTTCTCCGGTGGACAACATTCTGACCTACTGCTACCACTACGACCCGCAGACCAACACGCATTCGCTGATCGTGGCCAGGGTGGTCCAGTTGGGCGGGCTTGTAACGCTGGTTGTGCTGGGCGGATTCATGGCGCTGATGTTCCGCCGGGACTACCGGCAGGCGCACCAGACGGAGAAGAAAGCGCCAGGGGAAGATCCCAAGGCGAACGGATGATGGCATGAACCACATTAGCCCGGTAATCTACCAGTTTCTCGTCAAGCGGCTGACGGACTTCAGGCTCTTTCCGCCCGAGGCCTCGAAGATTGCGCCGCAGATGGACGCGCTTTTCTTTTTTATTCTGCTGGTGAGCCTGGTCGGGCTGACGGCGGTGGTTCTGCTGGTCGCGAGCTTCTCGATTCTCTATAACCGGCAGCGCCATCCGGTCGCGGTGCAGGTCGAGGGCTCAACCCTGCTGGAAGCTACCTGGACGATCATCCCGCTGGGGCTGTTTCTGATGATGTTCGTCTGGGGAGCGCTGATTTATTTTCGCGTTTACACGCCGCCGCCCAACGCCATGAACATTTATGTGGTCGGCAAGCAGTGGATGTGGAAGGTAGAGCATTCCGGCGGGCAGCACGAGATCAACGCGCTGCATGTGCCCACGGGCCGCGCCGTGCAGTTGACGCTGATTTCAGAGGACGTCTTCCACAGCTTCTCGATTCCCGCCTTTCGCGTGAAGCGCGAGGTGATTCCCGGCCGTTACACAACCGTATGGTTTGAAGCCACCACGCCCGGAACCTACCACCTCTTCTGCTCGCAGTACTGCGGCACGAACCACTCGCAGATGACCGGCGACGTGTTGGTGATGACGCCGGAGGATTACCGCAAGTGGCTGGCTGGCTCGACCTCGGGCGCCTCGCTGGCGCAGAACGGCGAGCGGCTTTTCGCCAGCCTCAGTTGCGCCGCCTGCCACAACGCGCGGCCGGATGCGCGCGGGCCCTCGCTGGCCAATGTGTACGGCTCCCGGCTGACGCTGGCGAACGGGCAGTTCATCACCGTGGACGAGGCCTACCTGCGCCAGGCGATTCTGAACCCTTCGCAGCACGTAACCCAGGGCTATGCGCCCATCATGCCCACCTATCAGGGGCAGATCAGCGAAGAGGGAGTCATCGCGCTGGTTGAATTCATTAAGCACCTCGACTCCGACTACCGCATCCAGCAGACGCTGAACACCACCGATCTACCGCCGGGGAGCGAGGAAAAAGCGGCGCCGGCCGGGCAAGCGCCCGCCACACAAGGGAGGGTGAAGAAATGAGCGCTAACACCATCATCAGTCTTCCCGATCAGGGGACGGCCGGGGTTCCGAAGAAAAACTACCTGACTCAGGAGAACGGCCTGCTGAGCTGGCTGCTGACCAGAGACCACAAGCGGATCGCGATTCTTTATCTGCTCACGACCGGGTTCTTCTTTGTTATCGGCGGCATGGCGGCGGCGATTATTCGCTTAGAGCTATTGACTCCCACGGGCGACCTGGTTGCTTCGGATACCTACAACAAGCTGTTCTCCATACACGGCATCATCATGGTGTTCTTCTTCCTGGTGCCGATTGCGCCGGCAGTGCTGGGTAATTTTCTGATCCCCATGATGATCGGCGCCAAGGATGTGGCGCTCCCCCGGATTAACCTTCTTAGCTGGTACCTGTTTACAATTGGCGGCTGCGTTGAGCTTTACATGATGATTGTTGGCGGTGTCGATACAGGTTGGACATTTACGACGCCTCTGAGCACACACTATGTGAACACCAATGTGATTGCCGCCGCGATGGGTATTTTTATTGCCGGCTTTTCGTCCATTTTGACCGGCCTCAACTTTATCGTCAC
This sequence comes from Acidobacteriaceae bacterium, assembly GCA_003161045.1. GTDB lineage: Bacteria > Acidobacteriota > Terriglobia > Terriglobales > Acidobacteriaceae > Telmatobacter. The sequence continues at coordinate 25,183 of PMPH01000103.1, read as the reverse complement.
GATCCACAAGATGCGAGCGCCGGGCATGACGTGGTTCCGGCTTCCATTATTTATCTGGTCCTATTATGGGACGTCCATCATCTTCGTTCTCGCTACGCCGGTGATTGCCATAACGATGGTGCTTATTATGCTCGAGCGCGTGACTGGAATTGGCGTTTTCGATCCGGCGAAGGGTGGCGACCCTCTTCTGTTTCAGCACCTTTTTTGGTTTTATTCCCATCCCGCCGTATATGTCATGATCCTGCCGGGGATGGGGATTATCTCCGAAGTGATCTCCAACTTCAGCCGCAAGCGGGTCTTCGGTTATACGGCGGTGGCCTTCTCCTCGGTGGCCATCGCCGTCTTTAGCTTCTTCGTTTGGGCGCACCACATGTTCATCATGGGCATATCAACTTATTCCGCGCTGGTCTTTTCATTGTTCAGCATGCTGGTTGCGATTCCATCGGCAATTAAAGTGTTTAACTGGTCCGCAACCTTGTACAAGGGATCAATCACATTCGATACGCCGATGCTATACGCCTTTGGGTTTATCGGTCTCTTTACCATTGGAGGCTGTACCGGAGTCATGCTCGCAACACTGGGCGTGGACATCCACGTCACCGAGACGTATTTCATTGTGGCGCACTTCCATTACGTAATGGTTGGCGGCATGGTAAGCGCTTTTATGGCTGGCCTGCACTTCTGGTGGCCGAAGATGACGGGCAGAATGTACCCGGAATCGCTGGGGAGGCTGGCCGCGGTGATTCTGTTCATTGGCTTCAATCTCACTTTCTTCCCGCAATTCATCCTGGGTTATCTTGGCATGCCCCGGCGTTATCACTTCTATCCCCCGGAGTTTCAGGTCTTGAATGTTTTCTCAACTGCCGGCGCCTCAATTCTCGCTATTGGGTATCTGCTTCCAGTGTTGTATTTAATCTGGTCGCTGAAGTACGGCGCCATTGCTGGCAACAATCCCTGGCAGGCGACGGGCCTGGAATGGCAGACGCAATCGCCGCCCCTGACGGAGAACTTTACCGTCATGCCGGTCATGGACCACGAGGCCTACGACTACGAGTGGCTGGAAAGGCAGACTCTGGCCAGCCAGAACCTGGAAAATCAGAGTCAGGCCAATCAGAGCCAGGTTCGTCCGAAAGAAACCGAGGTGCCCCGTGCCGGATAGCCCCGCGATGACCCACGGCACCCAGGAGCTGGCTAACTCCGCTGACCCCGGTAACGCCGCTAACTCCGCGCATCCGGAGCACCCTCCCTATCTGCTCCATCACTTTGAGAGCGCCGGGCAGCAGGCCGACGCCGCCGGCTTCGCCATGTGGCTCTTTCTGCTGACCGAGGTCATGTTCTTCAGCGGCCTGTTTACCGCTTACCTGATCTACCGCAATTGGTACTACCGGGCCTTCGTCGCCGGTTCTCACCAGTTGAGCGTGGTTTGGGGCACGACGAACACCGCGGTGCTGATTCTGTCGAGCTTCACCATGGCCATGGCCGTCTGGTGCTCGAAGACAGGGCGCAGGCGCGAACTGACGCTCTGCCTGACGCTGACCTTCTTGCTGGGTTTGGGGTTTTTGGGCATAAAGGGCATCGAATACCATGAGAAATTCGAAAAGCACCACGTTCCCGGCCGCCACTACAGCTTGCAATCGTTTCTCTATCCGGATTCGGACGCGGCCGCCCGGGCCGCGGGCGACCGGCCGCTGCCGCTCGACGATGCGCGCCACACCGAGGTTTACTTCTCGCTCTACTTTCTGATGACCGGTATGCACGCCGCTCACATGGTGATCGGCCTCTGCATTCTGGGCTTCATGATTCTGCGCGCCCGCGCCGGAGCCTACACTGCGGGTCACGCAACCTTTGTCGAAAACTTCGGGCTCTACTGGCACTTTATCGACATTGTCTGGATTTATCTCTTTGCGCTGCTCTACCTGATCAGCAGGCATTGACCAACGGGTGAGCCGCAGAGGGAAAAGCGGCAAAGAAATAGGCAGAAGGAAGAGTGGCAGAAGAAAGAGCGGCGGAAGGAAGAACGGCATGAACGAGCAAAACGAAGGCGCGCCTCACATCATCGGCCCCAGAGTCTACGTGGTGATTCTTTTTGCGCTGCTGGCGGGCACGGCGCTCACCGTCGCGGCGTCGTTTGTGGACCTGGGCGCGTGGCATCTGACCCCCACGCTGACCATCTCGTGGAATCCGGTGGTGGCGCTGGCCATCGCCACGAGCAAGGCCGTGCTGGTGGTGCTCTACTTCATGCACGTCCGGTACAGTTCAAAGCTGACCTGGCTGGCCATCGTCGCCGGCATCTTCATGTTCCTGACCCTGATTCTGATGACGCTCTCGGATTACGTCAGCCGGGCCTGGGGAAACTGGTAGGGCGGAGTTCGGTTTAGAGCATTTTCACTGTGGCGACGGGAGCCGTCGGAGTTGCGCCGCCGCAGGCCATGCAACTGTCCCGTTTCTGGACTATAATTCAGAAAATTTCAATCCCGGAAACTGCGCGTTTCACACGTTCTAATCCATTTGGATTTCGACCAGGTCCCCCTGGATGATGAGAGGGAGGGACGCCGGAACCTAAATCTGGAATTGCACCCTGATCTGGAGCCGCACTCTGGAGTTGTCTTTCAGAGCTGTGCCCCAGAGCTGGCTTTCCAGAGTTCCTCTCAGGACGCGTGTGAGCATTTTTTGGACTCTTCAGCGGCTTTGCGGTGAACCTGCCCCTCGGGGCGGGGCGGGAAAGTGTGCATTCGCGCATCGGGGGACGGGGCGCGGCTTTTTCCGGGCCGGAAAAGGCCGACTGACTGGGAAATGGCTTGCAGCGCTGGCGCTGGCGTCGATGGCGGCGCTGTTCGCCGGGGCGCAGGAAACGCTTGTGGCGCAAACGACCGCTGCGGACCAAGGAACAGGCGCGGCGCAAGCAGCAATTGCGGCCAGGGCGGCGGCGCGGCGGAGCAATCTGCCTCCGCAGGTGGTGCAGGCCGAGCGGTTTCTGGCGCAGCGCGGCTGGCGGCGAAGCTCGGCAAACGGCGGGACTGGCGGCGGGAGGCAGTTCTGGGCGGGAGCCGGGAGCCTGAGCCGGCGTGCGGCTGCCGCGCAGCCTCTGGCTCAGTCGCTGGCGCAGAGCGGCGCAACCTGGCAGCCGCTGGGGCCCACGGCCGTTCTGTCGCAGAGCTTCGGTTTGGTTACGGGGCGCATTTCGTCGCTGGCGCTGGACCCGTCGGACGTGAACGGCAACACGCTTTATGTGGGAACCACCGGCGGCGGCGTCTGGAAGTCGCAGAATGCGGACACCTCCGTCTCCGCCAATGTCAGCTTTGTGCCCCTGACCGACGATCTGCCGGCGATGAGCGACGTCGAGGACGCCTCCATCAGCATTGGCGCCGTGACCGTGCAGCCGGGCGGAACGGGAGTGATTCTGGCCGGCACGGGCGATCCCAACGACGCGCGGGACTCCTACTATGGCGGGGGAATCCTGCGCTCGGCCGACGGCGGAACGACCTGGAGCCTGATTCCCTCCACGCCCGTCACTTCGACGCCGGTTTACAGCTTCGATGGGGAGGGATTTGCCGGTTTTGCCTGGAGCACGGTGAGTCCAGACCTGGTGGTGGCCGCGGTCTCGCAGGCCTACGACGCCTCGCTGGTCAACGCGGTCTGGCCCGGCGCAAGCTACGAGGGGCTTTACTACTCGACCGACGGCGGGGCCACCTGGTCGCTGGCCACCATCACGGACGGATCCGGAGGGGACGTGCAGGGGCCAACTGACGCTTTTGTCTCTCCCGACGGAAATGCGGCGACCTCGGTGGTGTGGAACCCGGTGCGCAATTTATTCATTGCGGCGGTGCGCTACCACGGCTACTACCAGTCCTCGGACGGCAAGACCTTTACGCGCATGACCGATCAGCCGGGGACGAATCTGGCGGCCAGCGCGGGTTACTGTCCCACCAATGCGGGCGGCAGCACGGGCTCGACCGGCTGCCCCATCTTCCGCGGCACGCTGGCGGTGAATCCGGAGACCGGCGACACCTTCGCCTGGACGGTGGACGTCGACAACCAGGACCAGGGAATCTGGCAGGACGTGTGCGCGGCGGCGAACAACGCCTGCGCCAGCTCGACGCTCACCTTCGCCCAGCAATGGGGTACAGCGGCGCTGGAGACGAGCACATCGCTGGGCACGGCCACCATCGAGAACAGCGATTACAATCTGGCGCTGGCGGCGGTTCCCTCCGGGCAGGAGACGATGCTGCTGGCCGGGGCCAACGACCTGTGGCAGACGAACTGCCCCTACTCGCAGGGTTGCAGGTGGCGCAACACCACCAATTCGACCACCTGCATGAGCGCCGGGGTGGGGGAATACCAGCACGCGCTGGCCTGGAATGCGAGCAATCCGCTGGAGATTTTTGTGGGCAACGACAGCGGGCTGTGGCGCTCCGTGGACGGAATCAGCGAGAGCACGCTGGCCACGCCGGAGCCGGAGTGCTCCTCGACCGACGCCTCTCACTTTCAAAATCTGAACGGAAGCCTGGGTTCGCTGGCCGAGGTGGTCAGTATGTCGCAGGCCGGAGCGACGCCCTACACGATGATGGCCGGCCTGGGGGCGAATGGAACGGCGGGCATGGCGAGCACCACCGCGGCGACGACCGACTGGCCGGAGATCCTGGGCGGCGAGGGCGGACCGGTGGCGATCGACCCGGTGAACCCAACCAACTGGTACGTGAATAATGCGGCGGGAGTCTCGATCAATCTGGGCACGCCGCCGGAGGGAAGCACACCGGGGGCCTTCAGCGCCGTGCTCGATGTGACGACCGATCCGGGTGCGCTGACGACTACCGGCGCGGATGTGGTTCGGGATGGGCTGAGCATGGCCGTCGAGCCGCCTTATGCGCCGGCGACCTTTCTGGTGGACCCGCTGGACAGCACAAAGCTTCTGATCGGAAGCTGCCGGATGTGGCGCGGGCCGGCCAGCGGCATGGGCTGGAGCGCGGCCAACGCCATCAGCGGCATTCTCGATGGCATCGCGGGCGATGACGATTGCATGGGCAACGCCCTCATTCGTTCGATGGCCGCGATGGCGCTGCCCATCTCGACCGCGCTGCCCGCGGGCGGCGAGGTGGTCTATGTGGGGATGTACGGCGCGGCAAATGGCGGCGCAACCCTGCCCGGCCACGTGCTGCGCGCGACCTATGACTCGGCCACTACCAGTTGGTCTGCCTGGATTGACGTGACGGCGCTGAATGCGGTCAGCAACGACACGCACACGATGAATTACTACGGGCTGGACATCTCCAGCATCTTCATCGACCCGCTGGACACCACCGGAGAGACGGTCTACGTGACCGTGGCGGGGATTCCGACGCCGTTGAAAGAGGTGCAGACGCTCTACGGCTCGGCCGACGGCGGGGCGCACTGGACGGCTTTGACCGCCAATCTGCCCTCGGCTCCGGCCAACAGCCTGGTGGTGGACCCTGGCAGCTCCAGCACGGTCTATGTCGCCACCGACGCCGGAGTGTACGCCACACAGGCGATTGGCTCCTGCACAAATGCCGCTGCCGGTTGCTGGGCGCCGCTGGGAAGCGGGCTGCCGAATGCGCCGGTGGTTGAACTCAGCGCCGAACCGGCCTCCGCCAGCGTGCACAATTTAATTGCCGCCACCTACGGCCGCGGCATCTGGACGACCGCCCTGCTGGGAGCGGGCGGAGCTGGGACAGGTCCGGCGACCGACACGCTCTCGACCACCGTGCTGAGCTTTCCCAATACGGAAGTCAGGCAGCTCTCGGCGGCTGAGTACGTGACGCTGACCAACAGCGGCGGCGTGGCGCTGACCTCGATTGCCGTTTCAGTGAGCGGCGCCTTCACGGAGACGGACCCGTGCACCGCCAACCTGGCGGCGAACTCCAGTTGCACGATCAGCGTGCAATTTGCTCCCACGGCGGCCGGATACCAGACCGGCACACTGACCATCGCGGATGAGTTGCGGACGCAGACGGTGGCTTTGAGCGGCACCGGCATCGCTGCGCCGGCGCTGGCTGTCAACCCAACAAGCCTGAGCTTCAGCGCGACGGTGGGCGATGCCAGCTTGCCGCAGACGCTGACGGTGACCAACACCGGCGGCGCTCCACTGGCCAATGTGGGCTTTCAGATTACCGGGCAGTCGGCGGCCAGTTTCTCGACCGGCACGACCACCTGCGGCGCAACGCTGAGCAACGTGAGCGGCCAGAACAGTTGCACGGTCGCGGTTATCTTCACCCCGGCCGCGGCGGGCGGGTCCACGGCCTCACTGACGGTCTCCTCTTCAACCTCTGGCGTCGCGGCGGTAGCCGTGCCGCTCACCGGCTCAGGCCAGACCTTGGCCGGGCTTAACGTGAGCCCGGCGCAGTTGGTCTTTTCCATCGTCGCGCCGGGGAAGACGAGCGCGACCCAGACGGTGACCGTCACCAACAACGGCACGGCGGCGGCCACTTTGCTCACTTTCACGGTTACATCGCCCTTCAGCCTGGTGCAGGTCACAAATCCCTGCGGCACGAGCCTGGCCGCCGGGGCAAGCTGCTCGGTCGGGGTGGTTTTTGCGCCCGCTCTCGACGGGAGTTTCACCGGTACGCTGACCATCGCATCGCCGTCGCTGGCCTCCCCGGCCGTGGTGCCGCTCAGCGGCACGGGCGGTGTGCCGGGCTCGGTTCAGTTCCAGCCCAATCCGCTGACCTTCGCGCAGACGGGGGTGGGTTTGACCAGCGGCGCCAGCACCGTGACGATCACCAATCCCGATAGCGTGACCAGTCTGCAAAACCTCACGATCATAGCCTCGACGGGCTTTCTAAAGGTTCCCGGCACCTGCGGCACGACGCTTGCGCCCCTGGCCAGTTGCACAGTTGGCGTCGAATTTACGCCCGCCAGCGCGGGAACGCAGAGCGGAGCCCTGACCGTCACCGACAGTGTGCTGACGGCAGGTTCGGCGCTGGCGCTCTCGGGGATGGGCTTTGACTTCGCCCTTTGCTTCGGAAACAGTACTGCGCCTTGCGTCACCTCGTCCACCCAGACCATCGCCAACGGCCAGATCGCCGACTACACCCTGACGATTGCTCCGCTCGATGGCTCTCAGGGCTCGTTCACCCTCCAGTGCGGCACGCTGCCCGCGTATTCCTCCTGCACCTTCAACCCCACCAGTCCAACGGCTTACTCCGGTGCGTCCGTTTACGAAACCGTGGAGATTGCCACCGGCCTGACTCAGACTTCCACCAACTCCTCGCGCCCACCGGTGTGGCCCGTCCTTCCCTTGGCCTGCGGATTGGCGCTCGTGCCCTTCGGCCTGGCGCGGCGGCGCAGGGCGCTCTTGCTGGTTGCGTTGCTGGCCATCCTGGCGGGCGGCGTCTCCAGTTGCACCTCCTCGCAGATCATCAAGGGCAGCGGCAGCGGTGGTGGCAGCAGCGGTTCGGGCGTTACCCCGGCGGGAACCTACTCGATCCCAGTCACGGTGACCTCGAACGGCATTTCGCACTCGATTACCCTCACGCTTACCGTGGATTGACGCGCCGCCGAGGCAGAGCGCGGACGAAAACCGCTATACTCTTTCTTCGGGCTTTTGCCGGAAACGGCCGCGACGGACCGCTCCGAAGCCGCTATGGGGGACAAGCAGGGAATGACCGCCAAAGTAACCGTGGAAGATGTGGAGCGGGTGGCCGAGTTGGCTAACCTCGAGCTCAAGCCGGAGGAGACTCCGGCGATGCTGCGCGATTTGAACGCTATTTTGGAGTACGTGGCCGAGTTGAACGAGTTGGACACCTCCGGCGTGACGCCGCTGGCCCAGGTGAGCGAGTTGGTTGGCGGGTTGCTCGATGGCTCTGGCAAATCCCAACTGCGCGCCGATCAGACCTTGCCCTCGCTCGATCGCGCCACCGTGATGGCCCAGGCTCCAGAGACTGACCAGGTCTTCTTCAAGGTTCCCAAGGTGATCGAGCGCTAGAGGCTGCGCGCGGCGGAATTCTTGATCCGGCCAGATTGGGATTTGTGGTTTCCCACCCTGGCCGCAAGGGATCAGGAAGCAGGTCCCCTCGACTCCGCTCAGGGCAGGCTTTCGACTCCGCTGCGCTCCGCTCAGGATGACAGCGGTGAGAGTGGGGGCATCCGGTGCGGCGGAATGGGAAACAGGCCGCCAATAGATCGAAGTCAGCCGGGAAACGAAGCCAAAAGGAAACGAAGCTAAAAGAGAGGAAAGCTCGATTGTCCAGCGAAGCCAAATCAGCTGAAAACTACGTGGAAATGCCAAAAAATCTGGCCGAATTGCGCGCCGGGATTGTTGCGGGCACGACCAAGGCTGCCGATCTTGCCTCCAGCTATTACGAGCGGATCGAGAAGATAAATCCGCGCCTGAACGTCTACCTCAGCCTGACCAGAGAGCGCGCCCTCGCGCAGGCCGCGCGCGTGGACGAGATGGCCGCCAAGGGCGATCCGCTGCCCCCGTTGGCCGGCATTCCGATGGGCATCAAGGACGTGCTGGTGATGCAGGGCTCGCCGTCCACGGCGGGGTCGAAGATTCTGGAAGGCTACTGTCCGCCCTATGACGCCACCCCCGTCTCCAAACTGGAAGCGGCGGGCGCGGTGCTCTTGGGCAAGCTGAACTGCGACGAGTTCGCCATGGGTTCCTCGAATGAGAATTCGGCCTACGGGCCGGTGCGCAACCCGGTGGACACGGAGCGGGTTCCGGGCGGGTCGAGCGGCGGCTCGGCGGCGGCCGTGGCGGCCAATCTGGCCGTGGCCACGCTGGGCTCCGACACCGGCGGCTCGATTCGCCAGCCGGCCAGCTTTTGCGGAGTGGTGGGCGTGCTGCCGACCTACGGGCGCGTCTCGCGTTACGGACTGATCGCCTACGCCTCTTCGCTGGACCGCGTGGGGCCGTTGGCGGCCAATGTGCGCGACGCCGCCACGCTGCTGGGCGTCATCGCCGGCCACGATCCAAAAGACGCCACCAGTTCCACGGCTCCCGTGCCTGATTACGCCGCCGAGAGCGACAAGCCGCTCAAAGAACCGGGGAAAGCTGGGCTGCGCATCGGCGTTCCGGCCGAGTACTTCGCCGAGGGGCTCGACGCCGAGGTGAGGGCGAAGATCGAGGCGGGCATTCACGCGCTGCAGGCGGCGGGCTGCACCGTGAAGCCGGTCTCCCTGCCGCACACCCGCTACGCCATTCCGACCTATTACCTGGTGGCCACGGCCGAGGCCAGCGCCAACCTGGCGCGCTTTGACGGCGTCCGCTACGGCTACCGTTCGCCCGCCTCGGAGACTCTCTCCGATATGTACCGGCACTCCCGCGACGAGGGCTTCGGCGCCGAGGTCAAGCGGCGGATTCTGCTGGGAACCTACGCGCTTTCAGCCGGTTATTATGACGCCTACTACCTGAAGGCCCAGCAGGTGCGGCGCCTTTTGGCCGAGGAGTTCCTGCGCGCCTTTGCCGAGGTGGACGCGATTGTGACTCCCACCTCGCCCGTGCCGCCTTTCAAGCTGGGCGAGAAGACCGGCGACCCGCTGGCCATGTACCTGGCCGACATCTACACGGTCACCGCCAATCTGGCCGGCATCTGCGGCGTGAGCGTTCCCTGCGGCGCGACCAAGGCTGGCTTGCCGGTGGGGATGCAGATTCTGGCCGCGCACCTGAATGAAGCCGCAGCCTTCCGTGTGGCGCGGGCGGTGGAGGCGGCGGGGCTTTAGGAGCAGACAGCATGAACAAGGGTTTGGGCATTGCGGCGATAGTCTTGGCGGCGCTTGTGGCTGCGGCTCCGGCGGCGCAGGCTTCGCCGCGCAAGGTGCATTCAGTGGTGCTGGGCGCGGCCAAGCGCGTGCCGTACTCGAAGGCCGGCGATCCGGCCGGCGCGGCCGCCGGTGAAGATTCATTGAAGATTCGCGGCCTGCTAGTGGACGGCTTTCTGAAGGAGTGGACCAGCGGCGAGGCGCACGACGTGACCGACCGCAGCTTTGTGGTCAGGCGCGTGATCCGGGTGAACGATTCGCTGCCCGGCGACAAGCAGGGCCATTGGGTCTGGCAGCGCGGCCCCTGGCTGCTGGTGGATCGCGTAAAGGGCCACATCGTCGCCCTCAAGCTGCCCGACTACGATCCTGGCGTGAGCCAGGTGAGCTGGTTCCGCGATTATGGAGCCTACTGCGGCCTGAACGCCAGCGGCAAGAGCCTTTATGCCGTGGTCGCCCAGGTGGCGGCGCGCAAGCCGGTGCTGGCCAAGAAACTGGCGGCTTTTGACCCTGAGAACCACTCCGGCCCGGTCTGCGGACCTGCCGAGTGGCAGCGGGAGCCGTTGCGCGTCACCTTTCATCCCACCGGCAAGGACGCGGTGAGCTTCGACGTCGTTCCCGGCTCGGCGGTGCTGGTCGAGGACGCGGGCGACGAGCCGGAGACTCCCGCGGCTGCCTCCAAGTAGCGTGGATTCCCAGCCTTTGAAATCGGGATCCTTCAACTTTGCTTAGTACTACAGTTGTAAAGTGAAGATTCTGGAGGGAGCAGGGGGCTTCAGCCCCTTGAATGAGAGCGAATGAGCAGGGCCTTGAGGCCCGGGCTGCTGACGAGGGGGAAGACTACCGTCTGCGGCCGGCCTTGAAGAAATTCCAGAGGAACCAGAGCATGAAGACCTCGGCGATCGCAAGAGGAATGGACACAAGCCAGTCGCGATAAGAACTGCTCATACAAGCCGTCCTTTCCCGCTTTCCAGCGCACAGGACGTGGTCGGAGGGTGCGCCACTAGCGGAATACATCTAAACTCCAGCAGACGCCTGAGACGATAAGAATGAAGTAATCGACCTGTAAGGGCTTTATAAGCGGCGAAAAAAGCTCATGGGGCTTCGCCGGTGAGTCCCGGCGCTGGAGAAGTCAGAATGTGGTACGCCTTGACACGCCCCCGGCCGCGCGTATCTTATCTTACTAGGCGCTCTTTTGGAATCCAGCGGGGATGGACGCGGAGAAATCGGCGTAGTCTCCTAATCCTGGCTTTCCCGGGAGGGCTGTGTCGAAGAGGAAGCAGACGGCAGTTGGGTTGCGGTTGGGTGTGCGGGTATGGGATTTTGAATCCCGTTCCAGGCAAGCGGCAACCGGGATTTCCTTTCACCGTCTGGGCCAGAGGCAGGCAGCGGCCTGAGCCGTCTGGCTCGTTCCCGGAGACAAATTTTATCGGGGCTTCGGCGGATTGCCGGGTGTGCCTGCGTCCTGAAGGGTGGGGTTTTGCAGCCCAGGGATGAGTAAAGGATGAGTGTGGTAACGAATTGTGCAGTATTCGCGCTGATGCACCTGGCCGGGGCTGGAAGCAACCTTCCTTTGCTCCTGATTGTGCCCATGTTCCTGTTGATGTACCTGATGATGATCCGCCCACAGCAGAAGAAGCAAAAACAGTGGCAGGCAATGCTGGCCGGCATCAAGGCGGGCGACCGGATTACCACTGCGGGCGGCATTCGCGGCATCATCCTCTCCATCAAGGACGATGTGATCGTGATCCGCGTGGCGCCGGACAATATCAAGATGGAAGTGGCCAAGAACGCGATCGCCTCGGTCACGACCCAGGATGGGCTTTCGGGATCTTAAGTTTTTTAACAAATTTTAGTTTTTTTGACTGACTTTCTGCTTTTTTTAACCGAGAAACGGGACGATGAAGAAGAATCTCAACAATAAAATTGCCCTGATTGCCGCAGTGCTGGTGATTTGCGTCTACGGCATCTTCGGGGTGCCTTCGGGCTTCACCGGCAAGGCCCTGACGGAGGCCATGACCAAGCGGATTCACCTTGGCCTGGATCTGCGCGGCGGCGTTCACCTGATTTTGCAGGTGGTGGTTGCGGATGCGGTCAACGCCGAGACGGACAACATGGTGGCGCGCGTTCAGCAGGATCTGAAGACGGCTGGCCTGGGCTTCTCGCAGATTTACAAGCCCGATCCGGCCCGGCCGGAGGTGATCCGCGTGGAGGGAACGGCGGCTGGCAAGGCCAGCGACGTGCGCTCCGCGCTGGAGGCCAAGTACTCGAATGAATACGATGTGACCGGCGGCGGGACCGACTCCAGTTTCACGCTGACCATGAAGCCCTCCATCGAAACGGCTCTGGAGAAGAAGACCGTTCAGCAGACCATCGAGGTCATCCGCGACCGCGTGGACACGCTGGGCGTCACGGAACCGGTGATTCAGGAGTATGGCCTGGGCGACAACCAAATCCTCGTTGAGCTGCCCGGCATCGACGACCTCGACCGGGTCAAGAGCATCATCCAATCCACGGCCCGGCTGGAGATTCACGCCGTGATCGGCGGACCCTATAAGGACGACCAGGAGGCGGCGGCCAGCGTGGGCGGCGCGGTTCCACCCGATGAGGAGCTGGTTCATGGTTCCGGTACGGTGGGCGGCGGCTCGGACTCCGACAGCGTCTATCTTGTGCGCCGTGTCTCGGTGGTCTCCGGCACGGATTTCCGCTCCGCCGAGCCGGGAACCGACCAGAACGGCCGCCGGAACGTGCGCTTTACGCTGACCAATGAGGCGGGCGACAAGTTCTACGATTACACCAGCAAGAACGTGGGCCAGAGCATGGCGGTGGTGATGGGCGGCCAGGTCAAGGAAGTGGCCACCATCCAGAGCGCCATTCGCGACTCGGGCGAGATTACCGGCAGCTTCAGCCCGGAGGAGGTCGAACTCCTGTCGAAGATGCTGCGCACGGGCGCTCTTCCGGCCTCGCTGAATTATTTGGAAGACCGCACCGTGGGCGCGTCGCTGGGCGCCGATTCCATCCGCCAGGGCGTTATGGCGGCCATCGTGGGCGTACTGCTGGTGATGGCCTTTATGCTGGTCTATTACAAGGGTTCGGGCATCAACGCCGATCTGGCGCTGTTTCTGAACCTGGTGATTCTGCTGGGCTTCATGGGCTTTTCCAGCGCTACGCTGACCTTGCCGGGCATTGCCGGAGTCATTCTCACCATTGGTATGGGCGTGGACTCGAATGTGCTGATCTTCGAGCGTATCCGGGAAGAGATGCGCGCCGGCAAAGCGCCCTCGGCGGCCGTTGACCAGGGTTTTGCCCACGCCTGGACCACGATTTTTGACACGCACGTCACCACCATTGTCTCGGCGGCCATTCTGTTCATGTTCGGCTCGGGGCCGGTGAAGGGATTTGCCACCACGCTGACTATCGGTCTGGCGGCCAATCTGTTCACGGCGGTCTTTGTCTCGCGGGTGATCTTCGACGCCCACTTGAACAAGATGAAGCCCGGAGAACTGGTGTCCATTTAGATTTTTGGCGCAAAGGCTGCCCGATAGCCATAGATGGACGGCAGCGAAAAACATTAAGAACGCTGGGGCCCGCAGGGGCTTCAGCCTCCCAGGAAGCGGAGATAACCAGTGGAATTGTTTCGTGGCGTAAATGTGGATTGGCTGAGGTTGAAGTGGTACTTCCTCGCCTTTTCAATGATCTTCAGCGTGGCCGGTCTCATCTCGATGGGTATGCATATGCGCGCCATCGGCAGCCCGGTTCCCCTCGGCGTGGACTTCCGCGGCGGTACGCAGGTGCAGGTGCAGTTCACCCAGGCCCCGGACACGAACAAGATTCGCCAGGCCACCGAGGCAGCCGGCATCAGCGGCGCCAGCATTCAGAACTACGATGAGGCCAGCCAGAACGAGGTGCTCATCAGCCTGCCGGAGCAGCACGACGAGACTTCGCTCGACAGGGGCCGCCAGCAGATCGTCGATGCGCTGCAGGCGCACTACGGCAACCCCTTCACCGTGCGCAACGTGCAGGTGGTCGGCCCCACGGTGGGCAAGCAGTTGGAGAAGCAGGCCCTGCTGGCCACGCTCTACTCGATGCTGGGCATGCTGGTCTACCTCTGGTTCCGTTTCCAGTTGATCTACGGCGTGGCGGCCGTGGTGGCCTGTTTCCACGACACGCTGATCACCGTGGGCGCCTTCGCCTTGACCAACCGGGAGATCAGCCTGACCGTCATTGCGGCCATTCTGACCCTGGTCGGCTACTCGATGAACGACACCATTGTCGTCTTCGACCGCATTCGGGAAAACCTGCGCTTGAGTCGGCGCGAGTCGCTGCCCGATGTGGTCAACCGCAGTATCAATCAGACCCTGAGCCGGACCGTGCTCACTTCGGGACTCACCTTTTTGACGGTTTTGTCCCTTTACGTCTTCGGCGGCGAGGTGCTGCGCAACTTCTCCTTTGCGCTGGTGGTGGGAATTCTTATCGGCACGTATTCGTCGATTGCCGTGGCCGCGCCGATGCTGGTGGCTTGGCAGCAGTGGCGCGCCAGCCGGGGTAAGGCGGTGGTTCTTCCAGCCGCAAAACGCGCCAGGGCATAGTGGCGTGACGGTCATATTGCAGGAGGGGTGGCGTTCCAAGCGGAATCGTGGTTTTGTTACAGGCGGTTAACGCGTTGGTGCTAGGGTTTTTTACGTCCGGGAACAATTTTCTTTCGCCGGTGTGTGAACAGAGTGTAAGCGAAGACCTGATTCGAGGCTGGCCATGTTTGAAGATTCCACGTTTGAATCCGGAGGCAGGATCAAGAGCAAGAGCGGACGCTGGGCGGTCGTGACGGGCCTCATCAACGCCTCGATTCTGCTGCTTATGGTTCTGATTCCGCTGATCTACCCCGAGGCGCTGCCTAAGGCCGCCATGCAGATGGCCCTGCTTGCACCTCCTCCCCCCCCGCCTCCGCCACCCCCGCCAGCGCCGCCGGAGGTACAGCATGCTGCGGTGCATGTGCATTCGGAGATGATGAACAACCAGCTCACGGCGCCCACCAAAATTCCCCATGAAATCAAAATGGTTGCCGAGAAGGAACCGCCCCCCTCGTCGGGCTTTGGCGTGGCCGGCGGTTTCGGTGACCCCTCCGGTTCCGCGAATGGCGTCATGGGCGGCATCTTCGGCGGCTCAGCTTCCACTCCGGTCGTAAAAGCTGCCACGCCGAAGAAGGTCAACATCTCGGCTGGCGTTATGGTGGGCCTGTTGCTGCAGAAGACTCAGCCCATCTACCCGCCCATCGCCAAGGCCGCGCGCGTCGAGGGTACGGTGGTGCTGCAGGCTACCATATCCAAGGCGGGGACGATCGAAAACCTGCGCGTCGTCAGTGGCCCCGCCATGTTGCAGCCGGCGGCCGTAAGCGCAGTAAAATCTTGGCGTTACAGGCCTTACCTGCTTAACAACGAGCCGGTGGAAGTGGAGACCACGGTCAATGTGATCTTCACCCTGGGCGGATGAGGAATGTTTTTGGCTTCTCTCGCCGATAGTCGGGGAGGGGCCTCGCTTTTGACCTGAATGCGCATCCTGCAAGCGCCGCATTCGCAGCAACCGCAAGGCAGTCGCAGTTCACAAGAAAACGCCTTAGGAGGAACGATTCAGTGATTCTCGCTCAGCTCACGCACTTCGCTTCGCACACGGCCGCCAACCTGGCATTCATCTTCGATGGTGAAGAGCAGACGGTCAGCTTCAGCCCCATGGGGCTGTGGGAACACATGGGATGGCTGGCCCGCAGCGTGGCCATTCTTCTTTTCTTCGAGTCCATCTGGTCGCTGGCCGTGATGATCGACCGCTA